>JBDUDC010000109.1:0-4810 GCA_040003165.1 Chloroflexota bacterium | reverse complement strand
AGCCGCGCGACCTATCGCAAGATGGTCCAGAACCTCGTCTGGGCAACCGGTTACAACGCGCTCGCCATCCCGATCGCCGCGGGCGCGCTGGCTCCTTGGGGCGTCATCCTCCCGATGAGCGTCGGCGCTTTGGTCATGAGCGTGTCGACCATCGTGGTAGCGGTCAACGCCCAGCTCCTGCGTCGCCTCCGGCTGCGTCCAGTGGAGCCGGCCATACCCCGTGCTTCGAGTCTCAGCGCGTCAGCGCGCTGAGCTCGATGAGGTGGCCATCGGGGTCGCGCAGGAAGCAGCGGATCTCGCCGCCGCGGTCCAGGGGAGGCGCCAGGAAGGTCGCGCCTCGCCGGGAGAGCTCCTCGTAAGCTGCCCGGCAGTCGTCGACGCGGAAGATGATCTCGTGGTCCGCTCGTTCGGGATCGGCGGGCGTCATGAAGCTCACCGTCGGCTTGTCGGGCGTGGGCTCGCCGCCGGTCACGATCAGGATCCAAGCGCCCGCGATCTCGAATACGGCCGAGGTCCCGCCGTACTCGCCATGCAGCCGGGCGCCGAGCACGTCGCGATAGAAGGCCACCGAGCGCGAGAGGTCGGCGACGACGAGCAGCGTCGTGAGCGCGCTCGCGCCGGCGGGAAACGGGCCGCTCATCGGCGAACGACCCTGCCGGGCCGTGCCCCAGTGTGGGTGCCGCCGTCGATCACCAGCTCGCCGTTGACCACGACGTACTCGATCCCGTCGGGAAATTGGCGAGGCTCGTCGTAGGTCGCATTCGAGCGCACCCGCGCGGGATCGAAAACGACGAGATCCGCCGCCAGCCCATCGCGCAGCAGGCCTCGGTCGGTCAGCCCAAGGCGAGCCGCAGGCGCCGACGTCATCTTGCGCACCGCCTCCTCGAGGCTCAGCAGCGCGTCGTCGCGCACGAATTGCCCAAGGATCCGCGGGAAGGAGCCGTAGGTTCGCGGGGATGGCTTCGCGCCGACAAAGGTCGAATCGGTGCCGACCATGCCGACCGGATGCCGCAGGAAGTGGGGGAGGGTCTCGCTCCACGGACCGGGAGTGACCTCGTTGACGTGCAGGTTCTCATCGATCAGCAGGTCGCAGAGCGCGTCGACCGGGTCGTCGCCGCGCTCGTCAATCAGCTCGCCCAGGGTGCGGCCCTCCCAGCGCAAATTCGCCGGGCGAGTGAAGTAGCCGAGGCGAACGTCGTGCCATGCCCCCTGGCCGGCAAAGAGCACGCCTCGGTCGGCCAGCTCCCGGCGGATGCGGTCGCGGATGCCGGGATCCGCGAGGCGCTCCCTGGTCGGCGCCGGCCCGCCGGCCTGCGCCCACGGCGGAATCATGATCAGAAGACGAGTAGATGCCCATTCGTATGGATAGCTGTCGAAGGTCACGTCCAACCCTTCGGCGCGTGCGTCGTCGACCAGCGCCAGCATCGGCTCCGGACCGCCCGGGAACGTCTGGCGATGGTAGAAGTGGGTGATGTGCGCGGGCGCCGCGCCGCGCCTCCCGATCTCGATCGCCTCGCGGAAGGGGTCCAGATAGCGGTCGCCCAAGGCATAGCGCACGTGCGTGTGATAGAACCCGCCGTTGCGCCCGGCTTCGGCCGCCAGCGAAGCCAGCTCATCGGTCGTCGCGTAGGCCCCGGGCGGATAGTCGAGCCCACTCGACACGCCCAGCGCACCGGCCTGCATCGCCTCGCGCAGCATCGCCCGCATGTCCGCCATCGCGCCGGCGTCTGCCTCCAGCTCATCCCAGCCGAGGCGGCAGATGCGCAGTGCGCTGTTGCCCACCAGCGGGCCGATGTTGACCGATGCTCCCCGCAGCCGGTCCAGGTAGGTCGCGACGCTGTCCCAGTCGTAGGCAATGTCGGGCTGCCCATCGAGCCCGGCATTCATCTCGACCAGGTCGTGCAAGTCCGCTGACGAGGGCATCGGCGCGTAGGAGAGCCCGTCGACGCCGATCACCTCGGTGGTGACGCCCTGGCGGACCTTCGGCTCGTGCAGCGGATCGGCCAGGATCATCAGCCCGGAGTGCGAATGGAGATCGATGAAGCCGGGTGCGACCACCATACCGGTGGCGTCGATGGTTCGGTCCGCATTGGGAGGGGCACCGGTGACCATCCGCAGCCGATCGCCCTCGACCGCAACGGCGCCTGGATGGCCGGGCGCACCACTCCCGTCAACGAGGGTGCCGCCGGTAATGAGCAGGTCAGCCATCGGCCGTGCTCCAGGACTGCAGCTCCAGGATGTTGCCCTCTGGATCGGTGACGTAGCACCACGTGACCCTGCGGCCGTCCGCGGTCTGCAGCGTGACGACGTCACCCACGCCGGTGCCACCGCTCTCCAGCACCTCCGCGCGGGCAGCGCCGACATCGTCGACGACGAACGCGATGTGTCCGAAGCCCGGCCGATTCACTGCCGGCACCGGCGCCGGCTCCGCACGCTCGTACTGGTAGATCTCGAGCGTCGGACCCTCGTCCCCGTAGCCGGGAAGACGCAGATGGACGCCGCGGAGGGCTGCGCCAGGCACGCCGGTCCCGGCTTCCAGATCCGCACCGCGGTAATCACGCTCCGGCGGAACCGGAACGCACCCGAAGATCCGCTCGTACCAGCCCGCGAGCATTCGCCAATCGCGGGCGATGAGGTTCGTGTGGCCGTACCGCGCGTTGATCATCGCCGCGACATGTTAGAGGCGTGTTCGCCGCGGCCTGGCGGTCAGTCGCCGATCGTCACAGCTCCACAATCCGAGCCGACACGGGACAGCCACCTTGGCGCGGCATCTTGGCGGTTAGTTCCGGCCGGGGGCAAATATCGATGGACCGCGACTTCAGGAGGGCCGTAAGTCCGCCAGATCGGCCTCGAACGAGGCGCGCATCGAGCGCTTCTCTGCCTCGGAAAGCCAGCTCGCCTCGATCCCGTCGAGGGCGACCGCCGCCATCTCATCGAACGACATGTCGAGGGCGTCCGCGACGGAGCGGTATTCGTTGCCGAGGTCGAGATCGGTCATGGCCGGGTCGTCGGTGTTGAGCGTCGCCAGCAGCCCCGCCTCGCGCATCCGGCGGAATGGATGCTCGGACAGATGCGGGTACCGATTGGCGATCACGATGTTCGAGTTCGGGCAGACGGTGAGTGGAATGCGTGCCTCGGCGACTCGGCGAGTGAGCTCCGGGTCGTCGAGGATCGCGAGGCCGTGGTCGATTCGCTCGATCCGCAGCGCGTCGAGCGCCACCGCGATGTTCTCCGGCCCGGTGTCCTCGCCAGCGTGCGCCGTGAGCCTGAGCCCGAGCGCGCGAGCGATCGAGAAGGCGGGCGCGAAGCTGCGCGGATCAATGCCTCGCTCGGTCGAGTCCATCCCCATCCCGATCACCCGGTCGGCGGCCCCGGCCCGCCGAACCTCGCCCAGCTGCTCGACGAGCGCCAGCGCGGCGACGCCGCCATAGGCTCGGTCGATGTCGCAGATGAGCATGCATCGGACTCCCGTCTCGGCCTCGGCGCTCTCCAGCCCCTCCGTCAGCCCGGCGATGATCTCGCCCAGCGACTGGCCCATCTCGAGATGCCGTGCGGGGGTGAAGAACATCTCGCGATAGCGAAGGCCGTGTGGCGCGGCATCGACGATCGACTCGTGTGCGACGCGCGCCCAATCGAACCGGTCGACGAGCAGGGCCTGGACCAGCCAGAGTTCCTGCAGGAACGAGTTCAGGGAGTCGTATCGGTAGAGCTGGGTGAGGTCGTGGGTGGGCAATGGCCGGCCGTTCTTGCGCGCCAGCTCGACCACGGTGGAGGGGCGGACGGTCCCCTCCACGTGGCAGTGCAGTTCGACCTTGGGTATCGCGTCGTACAGGTCGATCATTGGCGTCGCGCCGAACCGCCGTACCGGACCGATACGAGCTCCGCCACGATGGCAACTGCGATCTCGGCGGGTGCGCGGCCGCCAAGGTCGAGGCCGATGGGCGCGTGCAGCAGCGCCAGCCGTTCCCGGCCGATGCCGGCGCGAGCCAGCCGATCGGCCCGATCCGCCTGGGCCCGCCGGCTGCCGATGGCGCCGACGTACGCGACGTCTGCCGACAGAGCGGCGCAGAGAGCGGGCTCGTCGATCTTCGGATCGTGGGAGAGGACGACCACGAAGTCTGTTGGGCGCAGGCCGTGCTCTGCGAACGCGCGATCCGGCCACGTGGCGAGCACCTCGACCCCGCTGAACCGAGGCTGGTCGGCGAAGAGACGGCGCGGGTCGACCACCATCGGCGCGAATCCGGCTCGCTCGGCCAAGGCGACCAGGTGCTCCGCGACGTGGCCCGCCCCGACCACCCACAGCCGCGGCGCGGGAAGGACGACGTCCACGAAGCCCGTCGTCGTCGCGCGCGAGTCACCGGCTGCCGGCGCCGCGTCCCCGGTGAGCACATCCACGCTGCCGCGCTGGAAATCGATCACGCGCGCCACCGGAATCTGCTGCTCCACCGCGTCGACGACCTGTGCCAGCGTCTCCGCCGCGCGCCCTTCGACCGCCTCCACGAAGACGTCGATCTCGCCGCCGCACAGCAGGCCGACCCGCAACGCCATCGCGTCGCTGATCCCGTAGTGGCGCAGCTGCGGCGACCCGCTGGACACCACCTCGAGTGCAGCCTCGATCACGTCGCCTTCTACGCAGCCGCCGCTCACCGATCCCGCGATCCGTCCGTCGGCAGCTACGGCCAGCTTGGCGCCCGGTTCCCGCGGAGCGGAGCCCACGACGCTCGTCACGGTGGCCAGCGCGACCGGCACGCCCTCGGCGCCCCAGGCGCGCAGCGCGGCGAGCGCCTCGTCGATCATCGGGCCAGTATAT
>JBDUDC010000108.1:0-4861 GCA_040003165.1 Chloroflexota bacterium | reverse complement strand
CCGTCGACCACCAGGGCGACCATTGCGATCATGGCCACGAGACCCATCGCAACGATGACCAGGACCTGGCCCTGCTCGCTGCGCGCTGCGGAATTTCGAGTAAACACTGAATTCTCCTGAATCTATCGAGTCTGATCTGCCGATTGATCAGATCCCGACAGCTGGGCGTAATCAATCTCAACCCCACCCTATCGGGGCGACCTTGCCGCCCACCTTGCGCGGCGTCCGCCATTGCGTGGGCCCATCCCGGTACTTTCGTTCGGCCGATGGCGACTCCCATGACGAAGCCACCGCCCGAATGGCAGTGGCTTTGCGAGAAGTCGTCAAATTCAGATGAGGGCCGCACTGACGACGCCGAACCGCTCCAATTGGGGCTGGCTGCCGGCCGAGGGCTGCATTTGCCGCTGGTACGGCGCGAATCGGGACGTACTGCGGCTGTCGCCTGAATTTGGCACCAGCGACGAGTCCGCTAGCTAGTCGTGGGGCGACGCCTCGGGTGACTCGTCCGGGGATTCGGCGGTATCGGCCTTGTCGTTGGCTTTATCGGCCTTGTCGTGTCCGTCGCCCATGATGGAGCCGATGCCGGGGTGGACCCCGAGCTCATGCGCGATCTGGCCCCATCCCGTGCCCCCGTCGCGCATGGCGGCCAGGTCCGCGACCGTCTTGCCGGTGCTCTTCGACCACGCCATGAGGCGAACCGCGCCGCCAAGGCCGTACTTCGCCGCCAGCGTCTTGAGCTGCACCGGGTCGGCTGTGATGCCGTGGGCTTTCAGGCGGTCGACGGCGTGGGCGAGCTCGGCGGCGGTCGGCGGCGTCTCGGGAGCCTCAGCGGCTTCGCTCGCCTCGGGCTGGTGGCTGCCGGCGAGGAGCGATGGCGTCTGATTCGCCCCAGGCCTACGCGCGGCGGCCAGGGCACTGCCCCCGATCACGACGAGCAGGAGCAGGACGAACAGGCCGATCTGGGTCGGACGACGCAACTGGAAAGCCCCCATGCAAAGGACGGTAGCGCGACGGTAGTGCGCCAACCTTGCAATGGACCTTGCTGTGGTGCGTGCGCGCACCCGCGGAGCGGTTGCAGGAGGGGTCGCCAGGGACTGACCGATGCTCCGAATCGGCCGATGCGTGCCGTCAGAGGCTCTTGTGCACCCGTGCTGCAGGATTGTCGTGCTGCACGAAACGTCCTGACAGCGGAGCGGTCGACGCCGGCGTCCCGCTGCCTCCTGCAAGGTCAGAGAGCGCGCCGGAGCAGGGCGGCGCTGCGCGCTGAGGCGATGTCATCATTGCGGGCATGAGCGCGTGCCCCAACTGCGGTCATGAGAATCTGCCGGAAGGGAAGTTCTGCTCCGAGTGCGGAACCAGGCTCGCCGGTCCACCCCCGGCGCGACAGGAACGCAAGGTCGTCAGCGTCCTGTTCGCCGACCTGGTCGGGTTCACGTCCCGCGCCGAGCAGCTCGATCCCGAGGACGTCCATGCCCTGCTGACTCCGTACCACGCGCGCGTGAAGTCGGAGCTCGAACGGTTCGGCGGAACGGTCGAGAAGTTCATCGGGGACGCGATCATGGCGCTCTTCGGGGCTACCGCCGCCCACGAGGACGACCCCGAACGCGCGGTCCGGGCCGCCCTCGCCATCCGCGATTGGGTGGAAGAAGAGCCCGACCTGCAGGTTCGCATCGGTATCACCACCGGTGAGGCGCTGATCTCGCTTGACGCGAGGCCTGAAGCCGGCGAGGGAATGGCCTCCGGAGACGTGGTCAACACCGCCGCGCGGCTGCAGACGGCAGCTCCCGTGGGCGGGATACTGGTCGACCAGACGACATACCGGGCCACCGATCGTGTCATCGGCTACGCGCAGGTCGACCCGGTCGAGGCCAAGGGCAAAGCCGAACCGGTGGTCGTGTGGCGGCCTGTCGAGGCGCTCTCGCGGCTGGGAGTCGATGTCCGTCAGCACGGCGGTGCCGCGCTGGTTGGACGGGGTCGCGAGCTGCAGGTCCTGACCGATGCCCTGATACGCGTCAAGGAACGCGCGGAACCCGAGCTCATCACGCTGGTCGGGGTTCCGGGCATCGGCAAGTCGCGGCTGGTCTACGAGCTCCTCCAGGAGGTGGACCGCGAATCTGACCTGGTCACCTGGCGGCAGGGCCGGTCGCTGCCGTATGGCGAGGGCGTCACCTTCTGGGCACTGGGCGAAATGGTGAAGGCACAGGCCGGGATCCTCGAGACCGACGGGGCCGAGGAGACCGAGTCCAAGCTGCAGCATGCGACCCACGCGGTCCTGAGTGAGCCCACAGAAGCCGAGCGGATTCTCCGCTACCTCCGACCGCTGGTTGGCCTTGGCACCCCGGGCCAGCTGGGCCAGGACCGCGGCCAGGCCTTTGCCGCGTGGCGTCGCTTCCTCGAGGCGCTCGCAGCCGAGCGGCCGCTGGTGCTCATCTTCGAAGACCTGCACTGGGCCGACGACAACCTCCTGGACTTCGCCGACTACCTCCTCGACTGGGCATCCGGGGCGCCGATGCTGGTCATCGGAACCGCGCGTCCAGAGCTCCTCGCACGTCGCGCCGGGTGGGGCGGCGGGAAGCCGAATGCCACAACCCTGAGCCTCCGAGCGCTTTCCGACACCGATACCACCGCGCTCGTCCGATCCCTGCTCGACCGAGCGGTGGTGCCCGCCGACGTCCAGGCCGAGGTGCTCGCTCGCGCCGGCGGAAACCCGCTGTACGCAGAGGAGTTTGCGCGGATGGTCGCCGAGCGCGTCGGGAAGGCGGCAACCCGGGAACAGCTCCTGCCGGAATCGATTCAAGGGATCATCGCCGCCCGGCTGGATGCGCTCCCGCCCGCCGAGAAGGCACTCCTGCAGGCCGCATCGGTCGTGGGCAAGCTGTTCTGGCGGGGCAGCCTGGAGCAGATCACGGGCGTCAGCTCCGCCGATCTCGACGAACCGCTCCACGCGTTGGAGCGCAAGGAGTTCATCGGTCGTGAGCCTCGATCCTCCGTGGCGGGCGAAGACGAGTACATGTTCCGGCACGTGCTCATGCGCGATGTGGCCTACAGCCAGATCCCGCGGGCGGGTCGCGCGGAGAAGCACCGCCAGGCGGCTGCGTGGATCGAGTCGCTGGGCGCTGAGCGCGCGGAGGACCGAGCCGAGATGCTCGTCCATCACTACGCGAGCGCCCTTGAATTCGCCACTGCCGCTGCACAGCCGACCGATGAGCTGGTTGAGCTGGCCGCGGCCGCGCTGCGGGACGCCGGTGAGCGGGCACTGGGCCTGAACGCGCCGGCTGCTGCGGCCGGCTTCTACGCTCGTGCCCTCGAGCTGGTCCCAGCAGACCACGTCGATCGCCCGGAGCTCCTGTTCGGGCGCGCAACGGCCCTCCATGTGGCGGGCGACGATGAGCGGATCCCGGCCCTCGAGGAGGCCTGCGATGCGCTGCTGGCCGCTGACAACCATGAGCGAGCGGCGCAGGCCGAACAGATGCTGGGCCAGGCGTGGTGGCTCCGAGCCTGCCAGGATGAGGCGCTCGCCCATCAGCAACGCGCCGTGGATCTGCTGGGCGCAGACCGCAGCTCCACAGCGGCCGTTCGGGTGCTTGCCTATTCGGCGCGCCTGAAGGTGCTCGCCGGGGAGGGCGAGGAGGCGCTGGCCATAGCGCGGGAGATCCTGCCGCATGCCGACGCGCTCGGCCTGGATCTCGTTCGCTCGCAGCTCGCCACGACGATCGGCATGGCGCGCAAGTGGCTTGGAGACGAGGGCGGAATGGAGGACCTGGAGCGCGGCCGCGAGCTGGCGCTGGCCGCCGGCGAGCTTGTCGAGGCCGCCCGCGCGACCCAGAATCTTGCCTCCTTCATCTACGAGGCGGGCGAGATCGGGCGCGCCTACGCGCTCGCGCGGGACTCCCTGGAGCTTGCGAAGCAGGCTGGCGCCATGGGCGAGGTCCGATACCAGGAGGAAGTCCTGGCCACCGGCGGCTATGACGCCGGCAGCTGGGACGACGCGGCGACGGCGTTGGACCGGTTCATCGCCGACTCCGAGCGATCGCCGAGCGTCGAGGAAGGCGAGATGCGCGTCACTCGCGCGGAGATCAGGCTCGCTCGTGGGGAGGTCGAACTCGCCGTCGCGGACGTCTCGCGCGCCGTCGAGCTGGCGCGCCAGATCAACGAGCCACAGGTCGTCCTGCTGGCGCTCGCGACCGCGGCCCGCATCCACGCCGAGCTGGGCCGCGTCGAGCAGGCGCATGAGTTCGCGGCCGAGCTCATGGCTCATCCGGCGAGCCGGCCCATCCCGGCGTATCGGGACTTTGCCTGGGTCGCTGCCGGGCTCGGGCAGACGGAGGCGCTCCGCGACAAGCTCCTCTCCGCGCGCGACGAGAGCAAGTTCGCCGCTGCAATGCTCGCGGTCGTGGACGGGTCATTTGCCGAAGCGGCTGAACGGTTCTCCGAGATGGGCCTTCGTCCGGACGAGGCGGACGCGCGGCTGCGGGCCGGCCGTGAGTTGGTCACGGCAGGGCATTTTGCCGAGGCCCAGGAGCAGCTCCGCCGCGCGATCGACTACTACCGCGAGCAAAGGGCGAGCCGCTACTTGGAGCAGGCGGAAGCGTTGCTTGCCGCGGCTCGGGGCCAATCGGGCTGAGCGCTGAGCTGATGCCGGCATCCTGGCCGTTGGCTCGTAGGGCGAGTGAGGAGGACTGACCGACGCTCCGCAGCGGCCGATGCACTCCGTCAGAGGCTTTCGTGCACCCGTGCTGCACGAGTGTCGCGCTGCACGAAAGGTCCTGACAGCGCAGCGGTCGACCGCGCCGCACGGTCAGAAGCGGCAAATTCAGATCCAGGCCGCACTACGACCTTCAAACGGCTCGGATTGGCATGC
>JBDUDC010000015.1:0-16533 GCA_040003165.1 Chloroflexota bacterium | reverse complement strand
GCGAAGAGGGCCACGAAGCTCGCTCCAAAGCCGAAGCCGACGATCAGGAACGGCGCCTGGTTCGGCACCGTGAACCCGCCGTACGCGGCGAAGATCCCGTACACGCCCAGCAGGGAGAGGGCGACCACCAGGAAGCCGGAGACCGCTCCACCGCGGAGGGCGATCTGGACCGCGCGGACGAGGCTGCTGCGGGCGGCGGCGGCGGTGCGCAGGTTCGCCCGCACGCTGATGAACATGCCGATGATGCCGGACGCCATCGAGCAGGCGGCGCCAACCAGGAAGGCAACCCCGGTCCGGATTCCCAGGTCGAGCCCGAAGATGTCGGTATCGGCGACCTGCTTGCCCTCCACGATGGTGATCACGGCGCCGATCACCACCGCACCTCCGAGCGCGAGGAGGCCGATGGTGAGGTACTGGCGGCGGATGAAGGCGACCGCCCCCTCGTAGATCCTGTCGGCGATCTCCTGCATGGCCGGAGTGCCGGTATCCGCCCGCAGGACGTCCCAGGCCATGTAGAGGGCGAAGGCGATGGCCGCCACCCCCGCGATCGGGATCACCCAGGTGATGGGGAGCATGAATCCTCCGCAAGTGGGATTGGCGACCGACTGATGCAGGCGTGAGCCGGCGGGAATCGTCTGTCGGGCGGCGCTTGACACACAGGAATCGCCGGCGGCGAGGCGCGACGCGCGGCCACCAGCGGCGGGCGGATTCTAGCGCCGCGTCACGCGCTGGGTCAACTTCACGGCAGCCAGCGAGGGGCGGATCCATCGGCCGCGCGCAGATCCCCGCGCGCGGCCGAGCCGGCGACGCGCAGCACCCAGACGCCGCGCGCGGTGAGGCCCCCCTGCGGAGCGGCGCGCGCTACCAGCAGCGCATCGGGCTCGGGCGTGAAGGTGACCGACGAGACCTGCATCGCCGGTGTGATGGTCGTCGCCGTGCCCGCTGCGTCGGCGCTGATGGCCAGGTAGAGCGCTCCCCATGCGCCATGGCTCGTCTCGTCAACGCGCAGATAGGCGACGCGCCCGTCGGCGGCGACGCTCGGCTGGGTCGCTCCGCCGCCCAGCCTCGTCTCCGACGGCCGTGGATCGCCACGCGTGAGGCGGATGATCCGCAGGGCGTTCAGCTCGTCACGGTGCAGATCGAGGGCGGCGGCATCGAGCGGCGGCACGGCGGCTTCCGGCGACGGCGCCAGCGGATCGTGGGCGATGAGGCCGCTCACCAGAATCCCCGACGAGTCGGGCAGCCATGCAGGAGGCGATACCGCCGCGAAGTCGGTGGCCGTCAGCTGCCGGCCGCCGGAGAGCTCCAGGATGCCGGTGCGACCCGCGTCGTCGACGAAGGCGAGCGCCGTGCCGTCCGGCGAGTAGCGGGGCGCGCGGAGCAGTGGCACCGCTGCCAGCGCGGTGGGCGTTGGGCCGCTGCTGGCAGTCGGGGCGGGCTCAGTCGGCAGGTCGATCCGTTGCGGGTCGCCGCCATCGGGGGACGAGCGAGTCCAGAGCCCGAGCGACGAGCCCGTCGCCCGGTCGGCCCGGCCGAAGGCGATGCGGCGACCGTCCGGCGAGTATGTCGGATCGAATTCGAGCGTCGCACCCTCGGTCAGGATGCGCCGGTGCGCCCCGTTCGCGTCGTACAGCACCAATCGAGCGCCGTCGCCGACCACGAATGAGCGACCGTCCGGCGCGACGGCATAGCCGGTCACGCTGGACAGCTCGGCTGAGAGCTGGCGCGGATTGCTGCCATCGGGATTGCTGGCCCACAGGTTGGGGACGCCCGAGCGGGACGAGATGTAGACGATCTGGTTGCCGAGGGTGTCCGGAGGCGAGCCGGTCGTGAAGGTCCAGTGCAGCGCCTGCGCCATCGCGGATCCATCGACTGCCCGCATGCCCGGTGCGAGGGTCACCTCGAAAGTCGTGTTCTGCGGAAGCGGCGTGGCCGGCGTAAAGCGAACGATCGTCGCGGCGGCGCTCTCGCCCAGCGCGGCCGCGCCCTCCGGCGCGACTGCCTGCAGCGAGCCAGCCACGCTCGGGGTGATGGTGAGGAGGTCCGAGCTCACGCTGTTCGGATCGATCGGCCGGTCGAAGAAGACCGCGATCTGCGTACCGAGCCCGATCCCCTGGACCCCATCGGCCGGAACCCGACCGACCGCCTCAGGCCCGGCGGCGAGGGTCGTGAAGGCGAAGTTGAAGATGGTCTCCAGGCGCGTTCCGGCCTGGTCAGCGGCTCCGGCACGCAGGGTGATCTGGTAGCGCTGGTCCGGAGCGAGCGGCTGGCTCGGGACGATCTGCAGGGCCTCGCCGCTCCAGCGCAGCTGATGATCGATGGCGGGGTCGATCTCGAGCGACTGCTCCACCGACCCGGTGTCCATCAGGGTCGAGAAGGTGAGCGTCGGATGCACGTCGAGCGCCACCTGCTGGTCGCCGTCTGCGGGCGCGGTGGAGACCACCGACGGCCTTCCCACCGTCCGGAAGCGGAATGGCGCGGCGGGCTGGCTCATCCGGTTGCCGGCGAGGTCGCGCGTGCCGGCGGCGAGTCGTACGGTGAAGTCGGTTTCGATCGGCAGGGTATCGGTGGGGGTGAAGACCAAGGTGGTCCCGCTCCAGCTGAAGCTGCCGGGGACGGTGGGCGCGATCGAGAGGGCTCCCTGTGCGCTGGCGCGATCCACCGGCTCCGAGAAGACGACCTCGAGGCTGGTGGTCGTCAGCGCGGTCGTCTCATCGCCCGCCAGGTGCTGGCTGAGCCGATAGGCGCTGACCTGCGGCGCACGCCCATCGACGGTGCTCGCGTAGTACAGCACCACCGCAAGTACGGCAACGCCCACCCCGACGGCGACGAGGGTCCGCAGGCCGACGTGGCGCAACAGGTTGGGTCGCTACCGGTGGCGCAGGCGGGCGGGCAGTATCTGCAGCTCGTCGCGGTACTTGGCGACCGTCCGGCGCGCCAGCGCGATCCCGTCCCCGCCGAGCAGGTCCGCGATCTCCTGGTCCGAGTACGGATGCTCGCCATCCTCCGCCTCGATCATCTTGCGAATCAGGTCCTTGATGCCGAGTGATGCGGTGAAGAAGTGGCTGAACGGGACCACTTCTCCGGCGGGGATCATCACGTACTTGTCGGCGGTGGCGCGGCTCACCGTCGACTCATGCATCCCGATCACCTCGCCCACCTCGGCGCGCGTGAGCTGGACGAGGTGTTGGACCCCATGCAGCAGGTAGTCCCGCTGCCGTTCGCACAGGCACTCGGCGATGCGCTGGATGGTAGCCCGCCGGCGGTTGATGTTGTCGATGAAGAACTTGGCTCGGCCGACGTACTCGCGGACGTGCTGCTTCTCGACCTCGGTCGTCTCACTGCTGCGCAGCTTCGCGGACAGGCTTGAGTAGATGGGGGCCACGTGCAGGCTGAACCGCCGCGACTCGACCACCTCGACCACGAGCTCGCCGTCGACCTCGCGAATCAGCACGTCGGGTCGGATGATGGCCCGCGACGAGTCCCCGCTCACCGCCGCCGTGAAGGCCGATGCCGGATACGGGCTGAGATTGGCCTTCACGAACTCCCAGGTACCGATCACCTCCTCGGCCTGGACGCCGAGGGCGGTCGCCACGTCGCGGAAGCGACGCTCGCCGAGCGAGTGCAGGTGCTTGCCGATCACCGCCTCGGCGATCGCGGGCACGACCGCGTCGCCGGTCTCGCGCAGGTGGGCCACCTGGGCGAGCAGGCTCTCGACAATCGAGCGCGATCCGATCCCGATCGGCTCGAGCGTGCGCATCGCGGCAAGAACCTGCTGGACCGCCTGCTCGTCGACCCTGGTCGCAGCGGCGATCTCCGCGTCATCCGCGGTCAGGAAGCCGCTGTCGTCGAGCGCCCCGATCACGTAGTCGGCGACCGGATGCAGGGCGGCGGGGAGGAGCGCGTAGAGGTTCCAGGTGAGGTGCTCCTCGAGGGTGAACTCGGCCTCGGCGCGAGCGATCGGATCGAACTCATCCTCGTCGTCACGGAGGCGGGTAGGTGCATCGGCCGGCAGCTCGTCAGCTCCGGTGCCGAGCTGCTCCTCGGTATTCCGGCGCGGCATGCATTCGGTGCAGTAGTTGCCGATCACCGGGTTGCCGCAGATCGGGCAGCTGGCCGTCTCGAGCATTTCAAGCGCGGGGTTCTCGTCCAGCTCCTGGCTGATCGCCTCCTGGAGCTCGACCGAGCTCATCTGCAGGATGTAGTTGGCGGCGATCTGCTTGGGGGTGACCTTGAGCTGCAGGGTCTGTTGCAGCTGTTGGCTCAGCTCGACCGACATGGAACCTCGCGGTGATCGATGCCCTCGAAGACGGGGCCTCGGATTATACGGTCGCCCGGCGTCGACTCGATCGGGCTCCCTCGGCGGCGCTAAGCAAGCGGCGCGCCAGCCGCATCGGCGGCACTGTTGAGGCGACGCAGGACCGGCATCCCGCCGGCGAAGGTCACGATGCTGTAGCTCCCCGGATCCTGGATCACCCTGCGCCGATACTCCCGCATCGGCCAGCCCATCAGCGCACAGAGCCACAGCCGGTTGACATGGTTGTGGGCCACCACGATGGCGCAGCGCGCGCGCTCGCCGGAGAGCCAATCTTCGATGGGAGTGAGCACGGCGAAAGCCCGCGCTGCAACGTCGGCTCCGCTCTCGCCGCCCGGGCAGCGCGTCAGGAACGGATCCGCCTCCCACGCCGTTCGCAGGGCCGGGCCGCGGCGCATGCACTCATCCGGCGTGAGCCCTTCCCAGCTCCCGTAGTCGATCTCGACCAGTCGCGGCTCGACCTCCATCGCGTCGCTGCCGCGTTCGAGAGCGGCGCCGATCTGCGCGGCAGTCTGCCGGCAGCGGAGCGCGGAGCTAGCAACCAGCCGCAGCTCGTCGTGGGGCAGCTCCGCCAGCTCGGCGGCGACCGCCTCGCCGAGCCGCTCGGCGAGCGCCACGCCCAGGTCGGAGAGCGGCGGATCGCTCGCCTGTCCCAGGCTCTGCCCCGCCGCGCTGGCGTCGGTGGCGGAGTGGCGGACCAGAAAGAGGCTGCCCACCTCGCGAGTGTATCGGTCAAGGCCCGGTTGACACACCGTCTGTCGACGCAGGCGCTATGCTCAGCGGCGCCTGCCGATCCCCTCCTCTCACGGAGCGCCGATGACCTACCTGTCCGACGACCCGGCCAGTACCGGTGCGCCCCGCGACGAGCCACGCCGGCCGCGACGCGCGCTTGGCTGCGCCTTCGAGGTGGTCGAGACTCTGGTCCTGACTCTCGTCATTTACCTGCTCATCCATAACTTCATCGCGCAGCCGTTCGAGGTCGAGCAGAGCTCGATGGTGCCGACGATCGAGCCGCACGAATACATCCTCATCGACAAGATCAGCCCGCGCTTCAACCACTACGATTACGGCGATGTCGTCGTCTTCCAGCCGCCCGCCGGCTTCGAGCAGGGCGGGGTGCCGTTCATCAAGCGCGTGATCGGACTGCCCGGTGACACGATCAGCCTCACGAACGGGAGGGTCTACGTGGCGCAGGCCGGCCAGAGCCCGGTGGTGCTCGACGAGCCGTATGTCGCTCGCGATCTCGACGGCGGACCGCAGCCCACCGCCTGTCAGCGTCCCGACTGCCCGCCAAGCTGGACCGTGCCGGACGGCAGCTACTTCGTGATGGGCGACAACCGGAGCGTGAGCCAGGACTCGCGTGTGTTCGGGCCGATCGCCGAGACCACCATCATCGGCCGTGCCTGGCTGCGCTACTTCCCGCTCGACCGGATCGGCCTGATGCAGCGTCCCGACTACCCCAACCTGCAGCGCGGCTCAGCGACGGGCCGCGTCGTGCCGGCCTACGCCCTGGGTGGGTCCTCGGCGACGATCCAGGCGTCGATCTCCCGCTCGTAGTTGACCTGCGCCTCGGCGCCGAACCACAGCTCGAGCTCGCTCTGCGCCGTCTCCGTCGCATCCGAGGCATGGATCAGGTTGCGGAGGCCGCTGATGCCGAGGTCGCCCCGGATCGTCCCCGGCTCCGCCTGGTTGGGCATCGTTGCGCCGACCATGCGGCGCACCACGGCGATCGCATCGGGCGCTTCCAGGGCCAGCGCGGCGACCGGTCCGGAGGTGATGAACTCGATCAGGCCACGGTGGAAGAACTTGCCGGCATGGACGGCGTAGTGACGCTCCGCCAGCTCGTTCGGCACCTCCAGAAAGCGAAGGCCGACGACCTTGACGCCCTTGCGCTCGAAGCGGCCGAGGATCTCGCCGATGAGCCCGCGCTGGACCCCATCGGGCTTGACCAGGACGAGGGTGCGCTCGAGTGACAGTGTTCGGCTCCTTCACGTGGATTCAATGGCCGATGGCGCTGGCCAGGCGGGTGCTCGTGGTGGCCTCAGGCTCGCGCGGCGCGCTCGTAGGCGGCGGACGCCTGTGCCTCGCGGCCGGCGGCTCGCAGGAGGTCGCCGTAGAGTAGCAGACGGTCCGCCGGGGGCCGCCTGCCGAGCGTGGGTTTAAAGACCTTGAGCCCGTCGCCGCCCAGCGAGGGGTCGAGGCGCAGCGCGAGGCTCAGCTCGGCATCTCCACCGGCCAGATCTCCCGCGCCATAGGCATTCGCCGCTGCCTCGAGGCGGGCACGCGCTCCCTCTCCGCGCTCGGTGGTGGGAGGGTCGCCGCCGGCGACCGAGACCTGACCTGCCGCGCTCCACGGCGGCCGCGCCTCGTGCGGCTCGACCGGGCGCAGGCCCGACGGGAGCGGCCAGGCGATCCGGCTCGGGACGCCGGCGCGCAGCTGCCACGCGTCGTCGACGCCAATCGCGTCGATGACACGCTCCATGAGGCCTGCCGCTCGATCCGGGTCGCCGGTGGCGGCCGCCGCCTCGGCCTCGATCAGCATGACGATCGGACGACGGAGCTCCAGGCTACCGCTGGTGATCGGATCCAGGGCCGCGCCGGCGGCGATCGGCCGCTGCTGGCGCCAGAGCGCCTCGGCCAGCAGCGAGCGCGCGGCGTCGAGCTCGTCGGCGACCGGGCCGCCGTCGGCCTCGAGCCGGGCGATCCGCCGGCGCAGCGTCGACTCGGCCAGCGAGGCGAGACCGGAGTCGAGCTGACTGCGAGCCAGCTCGAGCTCGCCGGTGACCACGTCGATCAGCTGCCGCTCGTCGGCGCTCATCTCGCCAACAGGGGCTCGAAGCGGCGGGCGCCGCGGAATGGCCCGAGCACCGCGAGACGAGCCTGGTCCGGCGCGACAAAGCGACGGGCCACCTGCAGCAGGTCGTCGGCGGTAATCGCCGCGAAGCGCTCGATCACCTCGTCGAGGGTCAGGATCCGCGGCAACAGGGTTTCGCCGGTCCCCAGCCAGCCGGCCACGGCGCCACTCTCCTCCATGCGCAGTTCCAGCCTGCCCCGGGTGTAGGCCCGCGCTCGATCGAGCTCGGCAGGCGTCACGGGCTCCTGCACGACGCGCTCGAGCTGCTCGAGGATCGCGGCCACGACCCGGTCAGCCTGTTCGGGATCGAAGCCGGCATGGACGCCGAAGGTGCCGCAATCGGCGTAGGTCGACGAGAATGTGGAAACGTCATAGGCGAGCGAGCGCCGCTCGCGCAGCTCGAGGAAGAGGCGACTGCTCATGCCATCGCCGAGCACGGCGCCGAGCAGGTCGAGGGCCCAGCGGTCCGGATCCGAGCGTGAGACGCCCGGCATCCCGATGCACAGGTTGGCTTGGCCGAGCTTTCGGTAGGCGACCCGCAACGATCCGGGCGGCGCCGGGCGAGGCGTCGTGACCAGGGCCGCGGGGGGAGTCGGGCTCGAGGTCTCAACATCCGCGAACCAGCTCTCGGCGGCCGCGCAGGCGGCGGCGTGATCGGCCATTCCGGCAACCGCGAGCACGAGGTTCTCGGGCCGGTACCAGCGCTGCCAATGGCCGAGCGCCCTCGCCCGCGTCGAGCGTCGTACGCTGCCCGCGGAGCCGGCGATCTCGCGCCCGAGCGGGTGGCGCCCGAAGAGCAGCTCGTCGAAGAGCGTGAATATATGGTCGCTCGGCGAGTCGACGTACATCCGGATCTCGTCGACGATGACCGGCTTCTCCGACGTCAGGTCTCGCTGGCGGAGGAGCGGCCGCAGCGCCAGCTCCCCGATCAGCTCGAGCGCTGTCGCTGCGTGCTCGGCCAGCACCTTGGCACTGAAGACGGTCAGCTCCCGGTCGGTGCTGGCGTTGACGCTCCCTCCGCACGCCTCGATCACCGCGCTCAGCGAGCCGGCGTCGGGGTAGCCCCTGGTCCCCTTGAAGACGAGGTGCTCGAGCAGGTGCGAAAGCCCCGCGTGGGCATCGTCCTCGTGGCGCGAACCGACCCCGACGAAGAGCGCGGCCGAGAGCGAGCGAGCCGCGGGCATCGACTGGCTGACGACCCGCAGCCCGTTCGAGAGCACGCTCCGCTGGTAGGGCAGGCTGCGCCGGCCCGCCGCACGCTGGGCGGCGAGGCTGCGCGACGCGCTACGCGTCCTCGTCCTCCTCGGCCCCGTCGGAGGAGTCGGGGTCGGCCGTGCCGGAGGACATCATCAGCTCCATCTGGATGAAGCGGAGGTCGCGGGCGAGCTCCTCGGCGGTCCGCGGCAGCGGCCGCGCGTCGACGGAATCGTCGTCGCCGTCGGGTCGCGGCGCGCTGGCGGCGAACTCGATCACCACGCGCTCGGTCCCGATCACGAGGGTGTATGTGAGCAGCTGCTCGGTGGTGGTATCGAACTGGAGGTAGTCGAACGAATCGAGGTTGAGGCAGATCGACAGCGGGGTGAAGTAGCTCGAGACCTCGGGGTGATCGACCACGATCCGCTCGACCCAGCCGGTGCCGCTGCTCTCCACCCGGTTGCCGCGGTAGTAGTTGTAGCTGACCGTCTGCTTCAGCAGGGGGCGCAGGATGTTGTAGATGTCGCCCTTGCTCGTGACGACACCGGTGTTGATGTAGAGCTTGGCACGCGGCTCCATCGGCCTCTTTCGAACGCGGTGCGGGCGGGAGTCGATCGCGAGTCTAGCACCGGACCGATGCCGCGGAAGCGGCTGCTAGGATTGCCGGCAATGAAGCTGCTGGCGGCCGATATCGGCAACACGAACATCACGCTCGGCCTCTTCGACGACGATGCGCTGGTCGGCTCGTGGCGCGCGACCACGCGAACGACCGCGACGGCCGACGAGCTGGCGATCACCGTGTCCGAGCTGATCGGCCTCGACGGCCACTCCCTCGACGAGCTCGACGCCGTGGCGCTGGCCAGCGTGGTGCCGCCGCTCACCGACAGCTTCGAGCGCTTCCTCGCCGACCGGCTGCAGCTGGAGCCGCTCATCCTCGACGCCGCCGCGCTGAGCACCGTGCTGCCGATCGAGATCGACCGCCCCGCCGAAGCGGGTGCCGATCGTCTCGCCAACGCGCTGGCGGCCCGCATCGAGTTCGGCGGCCCGGCGATCGTCATCGACCTCGGCACGAGCACGAACTTCGACGTCGTCTCCGACACCGGAGCGTATCTCGGCGGTGCGATCGCGCCGGGCCTCGGCCTGTCCCTCGAGGCGCTGGTCGGCTATGCCAGCAAGCTTCCCCGGATCGAGCTGCGCCGGCCGCCGGCGGCGATCGGCTCGAACACGGTGCACGCCATGCAGAGCGGGATGGTGCTCGGGTACATCGGCCTGGTGAGCGGCCTGCTCACCGCGCTGCGCGGCGAGCTCGCCGAGCGCTCCCCCGCCGGGTCACGCGTGACGGTCGTGGCGACCGGCGGCTACACCTACGAACCGTGGCTGCGCGAGGTGCCGGGGATCGACGCGATCGAGCCCGATCTGACGCTGCGCGGAATTCGATACGCCTGGCGCGCGCTGCGCCCGGGGAGCGGCGCGAGCCTGAGCGCCGCGGAGCGCGAGCGATGAACGAGCAGCTCGGGCCACTCGCGGGACGCCGGATCGTGGTCGGTGTCACCGGCTCGATCGCCGCCTACAAGGCCGTGCTCGTGGTCAGGCGGCTCCTCGAGCAGGGCGCCATCGTCGACGTGGCGATGACCCCGGCCGCCACCGAGTTCGTGCGCCCGCTCACCTTCGCCACGCTCACTCACCGCCCGGTGCTCAGCAACGTGCTGACGCTCGACGCCGAGCAGCAGATCGCCCATATCGACCTGGCGGAGGCCGCCGATGCGATCCTCGTCGCGCCGGCCACCGCAAACGCGATCGCCGAGCTCGCCGCCGGCCTGGTGAACGACGCGGTAGGAGCGATCGCCTGCGCCAGCCGTGCGCCGCTGGTGGTCGCCCCGGCCATGGACGCTGGCATGTGGACCCACCCCGCGACTCAGCGCAACATCGAGACGCTACGCGGGTTCGGCTACCTCGTTGTCGAGCCCGAGGTGGGCGAGCTGGCGAGCGGGCTGACCGGCATCGGGCGGCTGGCGGAGCCGGCCGCCATCGTGGAGGCGATCGAGCAGCTCTTTGCGCGCAGCGGCGACCTCGAGGGGCTGCAGGTCGTGGTCAGCGCCGGAGGAACCAGGGAGCCGATCGACCCGGTCCGCTTCATCGGCAATCGCAGCAGCGGCAAGATGGGGGTCGCCATCGCGGAGGCGGCGCGCGACCGCGGCGCGAGCGTGACCCTGGTGACCGGAGTCATGACGGTGACTTCGCCCCGTGGCGTAACGATCGTCGACGCCACCACGGCATCGGCCATGCGCGAGGCCATCATCCGCGCCGCGCCGGCCGCCGACATCCTGGTCATGGCCGCGGCCGTTGCGGACTTCGCCCCGGCGCGCGCCCAGCAGCGCAAGATCAAGCGCTCGGGAGCGAACCTGCAGATCGAGCTCGTCCCAAACCCCGACATCGTGGCCGAGGTTGGCGAGATGCCGCCCGAGATGCGGCCCTTCCTGATCGGCTTCGCGGCCGAGAGCGACGACCTGGAGGCCAACGCGACCGGCAAGCTCCGCGACAAGGGGCTCGACCTGATCGTCGCCAACAAGGTCGGCGGCCCATTCGACGCCATCGGCTCCGAGGAGAACAAGGTGACCGTGTTCGGCGTCGAGGGCACGCTCACCGACTGGCCGATGTTGCCGAAGCGGCAGGTCGCCGAACGGCTCTGGGACCTGATCGTCGACCGATACCGAAAGGTACATGGCGACGAACCGACCGAGCCCGCGGCCGAGAAACGTCCTCGCGCGCGGCGCCGGCCGGGCTGAGTCTCCGACCGGCCATCGATGCTCGCCCTCCGGACCATCCCCGAGCTGCGTGCTGCGATTCTCGAACGGCGTGTGGCCGGCGATTCGGTGGGCCTCGTCCCGACCATGGGCTTTCTACACGACGGCCAGCTCTCGCTGGTCCAGCGCGCGCGCGCCGAGAACGGCTGCGTGGTGGTCAGCTGCTTCATGGACCCGGGAAGCTTCAGCAGCCTCGATGAAGCGTCGCCCTTCGCGCGCGACGAGGCACGCGACCTCGCTCTGCTGGAGGCCGCCGCGGCAGACATCGCCTTCCTGCCGGATGTGTCGGTCCTCTACCCGCCCGATGACGAGACCCGCGTCTCGGTTCAGGGGCTGACCCGCCAGCTCGAGGGAGCGTCGCGGCCCGGCCACCTCGACGGCCTCACCACGGTGATGATGAAGCTGATCCAGCTCGTGGGGCCGGCGCGCGTCTACCTGGGCCAGAAGCATGCGCAACAGGTGGTGATCCTGCGTCGCATGATGACCGATCTGTTCATGAACGCCGATCTCGTCGTCTGCCCCACCGTCCGCGACGACGACGGCCTCGCCCTCTCGTCCGCCAATGCCCAGCTCTCGATCGAGCAGCGGCACGCGGCCACCTGCCTCTACACCGCGCTGCGCGCCGCGATCGAAACCTATGAAAGCGGCGAACGGTCGGCCGAGGTGCTGCGCGCGCGGATGACGGCGGTGATCGCCGACGAGCCGATGGCCCGCCCCGACTACATCAGCGTCGCCGACGCGGCGACGCTTGCCGAGCTGCAGCGCGTCACCGGTCCCGCCCTCGCCATGCTGGCGGTATGGATCGGGCGCGCGCGCCTGGCCGACAACGCGCCGCTCGGCTGGACGGTCCCGTAGCCGCCAACCGAAGTACTAGTGCGGTGTCACCAGCGCTCCGTATGATGCGTTCGTCACCGCGACCTCCGGCCGCGAGGCTGGATCCGTGTTGCGCGTGCGGGGAGGCCGGCGGGTGCCCACGTCCGGCCTCCTTCCTTTCGCCCGTCAGAGCCGGGCCAGGAGGCTGTCGAGGCCGAGCCCCTGCCGCACGAGGCCGATGATCGTCTCGATCTTCTCCGTGTCCGTTGGATGCGTCTTGACCAGGATCTCGTCGACCGCCTGCGCCGTGTGATAGGTATCGGTACGCACCAGGTAGGTGAAGGTCCCGGCCGCCTCGAGCTCGGCCAGGACTGGCGCTGAGGGCCGGAATCCCCCCGTCAGCACGATCCCCGTCACCTTCGGGTGCTCGGCGGCCACGCGGTTCGCGGCGACCGCGGCCAGGAGCAGGTCCTCGCGGTCGCCCGGCGTGATCAGCAGGGTCCGCTCGCGCAGCAGTGCGATGGCGTGGCCCGCCTGCATAGCACCGATGGCGACCTGGCCGATCGTCAGCCCCGGCGTGGCGGCGCCGGCCAGCAGTTCGCCGTCGAGGTGGGTGATCACCAGCTCGAGCGAGGGATTGGCGAGGAAGTCGCTGTACGGGATGCAGCCCAGGAGCTCGATGCCCTGCTGGCCGAGCCCGCGGCGCAGCACCTCCGCCAGCTGCGGGTGCGACTCGACGTCCACCTTGTTGACGATCGCCCCCAGCACCCGGACGCCGTGCCGCTCGAAGAGGGCGGCGTTGAGCACGATCTCGTCGATCGGCCGTCCGACGCCGCCTTCACTGACGATGACCACCGGCGCCTCGAGCAGCGCGGCCGCGCTGGCGTTCGAGAGCCCTACCACCGCTCCCACCCCGGCGTGTCCGGTGCCCTCGACCAGCACCAGGTCCTTGTCCGCCGCGACGCGCGCGAACGCCTCGCACACGCCGGTGGACAGGTCGTCGTGGATGCGGCCCATGACGTAGTCGGTGGTGAAGTGGCGCGGGAGCGTGACCGGGCTCATGTCGTTCAGCGCGTCGGGGAGGTCGAAGACCTCCTTGAGAAGAACAGCATCCTCGTCGGCGCGCGTGCCATCGACCACCAGGTAGCGCTGACCAACCGGCTTCATGAAGCCGAGCCGCAGCCCGCGCTCCAGGATGGCCGCGGTGAGGCCCAGCGAGACGGTGGTTTTGCCGCGATTCTGCCCAGTGGCCGCCAGGAAGATGCGCTGCGCGGATGAGGCCGCCGCAGCGCAGGGCATTCCTAGCGAGCCTTGCTTCGGCGCTCGATCAGCTCGACCCCTTCACGCAGGCGGCCAACCAGGTCGGCGTCGATCATCTCGGGCTCGAGGTGCTCGCCCAGGCGCTCCATCATATCGACTGCCACGCTGAGCAGGACGTCGGCATCGGCGATGAAGAACTGCGGCTCGTTGTTGTAGCGAACCAGGGTGAGGCGGCCCTGCAGGGTCGACCCGCCCTCCGCGTGCGAGACCTGCGTCCCGAAGTTGTGGCCCTGTATGCCGTCCGGGTTGTTCAGGAAGTTGAGTGCGTTGTCGATCGCCAGGCCGAATCGGGCGCGCCACGACACGATCCGCTCGTGAACTTCCGAGGAGAGGCCGATCTCGCCGAGCTCATCGAAGACGCCGCGATCGACGGTGAGCAGCCCGACCAGGGTCGAGCCGGCGCGCCCGCCGAGCATGACCTGCAGCGATCGCTCCAGGGTGAAGACGTCGGCGTCGAAGCGGGGGCTGGTCGTCACCTCGGCGAGCAGGTCCTCGACGTTGTCGAGCTGGCCCACCTCGGCCAGCGAATTCGCCAGGTTCAGGATCTCTTCGCGGAAGAGGAAGCGCTCCTCGTGGTCGAGCATCAAGACCGGCCCTCCTGTGCCGATGCTCCAGGACGCCGGCCGGGCCGGCGTCCGCATCGGCCTATGCCATGCCTAGGGATAGAGCCCGCGCAGGGTGGTCGCCTCGGCGACCCGGGCAACGGCCACCATGTAGGCGGCGGTGCGCATGTCGACCTCGTGCCTGGAGCTCATGGTGTGGACGCTCTCGAACGCGCGGTCCATGATCCCCTTGAGGCTCTCGTTGATGCGCTCCTCGGTCCAGAAGAAGCTCTGCATGTCCTGGACCCATTCGAAGTAGCTGACCGTCACCCCGCCGGCGTTGCACAGGATGTCGGGGATCACGAAGACGCCGCGCTCGTGGAGGACCTGGTCCGCCTCCGGGGTTGTGGGACCGTTCGCCGCCTCGGCCACGATCCCGGCCTTGATGCGCCCGGCGTTGTGGCGCGTGATCTGGTTCTCGAGCGCCGCCGGAACGAGGATCTCGCACTCGACCTCGAGGACCTGCTGGTTGCTGATCTCCTCGGCGCCGGGAAAGCCGACCACCGTGCCGTGCTCCCGCTTCCATCCGCTCACCCGCGCCGGGTCAAGGCCCTGCGGGTTGTAGATCCCACCGCTCGAGTCGGAGACGGCCACGATGCTCGCTCCCTCATCGGCCAGCAGCGTCGCGGCGATCGAGCCGGCGTTGCCATAGCCCTGGATCGAGACCCTCGCGCCGGGGAGCGGCTTTCCCAGCGCGGCGCTGGCCTGGAGCAGCGTGAAGACGGCGCCCCGCGCAGTCGCCTCGTTGCGGCCGAGCGATCCCCCGATGCTGATCGGCTTGCCGGTCACGACGCCCGAGATCGTGTAGCCGTGGTGCATCGAGAAGGTGTCCATGATCCAGGCCATGGTCTGCGCATTGGTGTTCACGTCGGGAGCCGGGATATCCCGGTCCGGACCGATGAGCGAGCTGATCTCCGTCGTGAAGCGCCGGGTCAGGCCCTCGACCTCGCGGATCGAGAGCTTCTTGGGATCGACGATCACTCCGCCCTTGGCGCCGCCGAAGGGGATGTTCACGCAGGCGCACTTCCAGCTCATCCACATCGCGAGCGCCCGGACCTCGTCGAGGGTGACGTCCTGGTGATAGCGAATACCCCCCTTGCCCGGCCCGCGGCTGACGTTGTGCTGCACGCGGTAGCCGGTGAAGACGCGGACGTCTCCGTTGTCGAGGGTGACCGGGAAGTTGACCGTCAGCTCGCGTTGCGGGACCCGCAGGACACGCCGCATGCCATCGTCGAGATCGAGCTTCTCGGCGGCGTGATCGAACTGCTCCTGGGCCACCGCCCAGATGTTCGGGGCCTCCGCGACCGGGTTCTGGCTGGCCATGGGTCGGTGGATAGCCTCCTGTTGCGCACGCGACGGCGCCTCTGCACGCCAGGATGAGGCGGAAGCTGGCCGGCCGCGGAACGCGACCGATTATACGGTCGCCCGCCGCGCTCGCCAGCGGGTGCCGGCCTTCAGACCATCTCCACGGCGAGCGCGACCGCTCCACCACCGCCCAGGCAGAGGGTCGCCAGCCCGCGCCGCCCGCCCCGCTGCTTCAAGGCGTACAGGAGCGTGGTGAGGACGCGCGCGCCGGAGGCGCCGATCGGGTGGCCGAGCGCGATCGCTCCGCCGTTGACGTTCACGCGATCCCAGTCGAAGCCCAGCTCGTTGCCATCGGCCAGCACCTGCGCGGCGAACGCTTCGTTGATCTCGATCAGGTCGTAGTCGTCGAGTGCGCCGCCGACGCGCTCGATCAGCCGCCGGACGCCGTGGATCGGGGCCTCGAAGAGCCACTCGGGGGCGACGTCCGCCTGCGCGTAGCCCAGGATGCGGGCCATCGGCGCGAGGCCTTCGGCTTCGACCACCGTCGACGAGGCGAGGACGAGCGCCGCCGCCCCGTCGGTGATCCCCGGCGCGTTGCCGGCGGTCACGGTGCCGCCCTCCGGCTGGAACGCCGGCTTCAGCCTTCCGAGCGCCTCCAGGCTGGTATCGGGGCGCGGGCCTTCGTCCTGGCTGACCACCGTCGGACCCTTCTTGCCGGGAACGCTGACCGGGACGATCTCGTCCGCGAACGCACCCGACTCCTGTGCCGCGAGGGCGCCCTGATGCGAGCGGAGCGCGAACTCGTCCTGCGCTTCGCGGGAGATGTCGTGCTTGCCCGCGACGCGCTCGGCGTGTACGCCCATGTGGACGTTGCAGGTCGAGCACCACAGGCCGTCGTGGACAGTGGAGTCGACGATCGTCCCGTCGCCGAGCCGATAGCCGGCGCGCGCCCCGGGCAGCAGGTAGGGGCCGAGGTTCATGTTCTCCATCCCGCCCGCCACGATCAGGTCCGCGTCGTCGGCTCGAATCGCGGCGGCACCCATCATTACCGCCTTCAGCCCCGAGCCACAGACCTTGTTGATCGTGGTCGCGCTGACCCCCGCCGGAAGGCCCGCCTTCAGCGCTGCCTGGCGGGCGGGCGCCTGCCCGGCGCCGGCCTGGATCACCTGGCCCATGATCGCCTCGTCGATGCGCTCGGGAGCGATCCCGCTGCGCTCGACGGCGGCGCGAATGGCGACCGCGCCGAGGTCGGTGGCCGGCGTGGTCGAAAGGCCGCCCCCGAACTTGCCGATCGGGGTGCGCGCCGCGGACAGGATGTAGACCTCG
>JBDUDC010000107.1:0-4928 GCA_040003165.1 Chloroflexota bacterium | reverse complement strand
CGCAGCCCGTCGCGCTCCACGTGTCGGCGGAGGCCAAAAAGATTGACTCCGGCATCGGTCAGAGTGGAAGATGCATTTCCAGTCGGGCGCCCGTGACCCGAGCCTGCACGCGCACGAACCCATGGAGGCAAATCCCTATGGTCGTACCCAAGTCACACCGCGCCCTGATCCTGTTGCCCATCCTCGCCCTCGTCCTGGCGGCATGCGGCAACCAGGGCAACTCTCCGGCGCCCGGTTCAAGCGGCGGGAGCGGCAAGCAGGACGTCGAGATCTTCTCCTGGTGGACCACCGGCGGAGAGGCGACCGGGCTGCAGAAGCTGATGGACAAGTTCAACGCGGAAAATCCCACTCTCCGTGTCTTCAACCAGGCGGTCGCCGGCGGCGCCGGCGCGAACGCCCAGGCGGTGCTGAAGACCCGGATGCTCGGCGGAGACCCGCCCGATTCATTCCAGGTGCACATGGGTCACGAGCTGATCGACACCTGGGTCACGACCGACTACATGGTGAACCTCGACGACCTGTACGCGGCGAACGGCTGGAAGGACCAGTTCCCGAAGGGCGTGCTTGATATCGTCAGCTTCGACGGGCACTACTGGTCGGTGCCGGTGAACATCCACCGCGCCAACGTGCTCTGGTACAACAAGAAGGTCTTCGACGCCAACGGCTTGAAGCCGCCCACCACCTGGGACGAGTTCAAGACGGCGGCTGACAAGCTCAAGGCCGCCAATATCACCCCCCTGGCGCTAGGCGACAAGGAAGCCTTCGCGTCCGGGCAGCTCTTCGAGACGATCCTGATCGGCACACTCGGTGCCGATGGCTACAGCGGCCTCTGGACCGGCAAGACCGATTGGGCCGGAGCCGACGTCACGAAGGCCCTTGAGACCTTCAAGATGGCTCTCGGCTATGTCAATGACGATCACGCATCGCTCACCTGGGACCAGGCGAACGACCTGATCATCGGCGGCAAGGCGGCCATGACGGTAATGGGCGACTGGATCGACGGCGACTACGTCGCGAAGAAGTTCACCGATTACGGTTGGGCGCCGGTGCCCGGCAACGCCGGCATCTACGACGCCCTCTCGGATACCTTCGGGCTCCCGAAGAACTCGAAGCATCCCGATGCTTTGAAGAAGTTCCTGACCCTTCTCGGATCGGCCGCCGGGCAGGATATCTTCAATCCGCTCAAGGGCTCGATCCCTGCGAACACCACGGCGGGCCACCCGCCTGCCGGGGAGAAGCAGTACGACGCATACCTGACGTCGGCGCAGGCCGACTGGAAGACTGACACGATCGTGCCCAGTCTCGAGCACGGCGCCGCCGCGAAGCCGAGCTGGGTCTCGGCCTTCTCCCAGGCCGTGGTCGAGTTCGTGACCAACAAGGACGTGGCGGCGACCCAGGCCGCACTCGTCCAGGCGGCCAAAGACGCCACCGCCCAGTAGGCAGGGACAGGCGAGACTGTGACGGGGAGGGAGCGGCTGATTGGCCGCTCCCTCCCTGACTATCCTGACTGACCATGCATCGACCATCCGGCGACCGGCTCCTGTCGGTAGGCGTGATCGCCCCCTCGATCGTGGCGGTTGCGCTCTTCGTGTACGGGCTGATCGGCTGGACCGCGTTCGTATCGACCACGAAGTGGAACACGTTGCGGCCCGACTATGGCTTCGTTGGACTCGCCAACTTCGCGAGCATCTTCGCCAACTCGCGCTTCCAGGTCGATCTGCGCAACACGGTCGTGTTCACCATTTGCTTCGTGCTGCTGTCGGTTCTTACCGGGCTCGCGCTCGCGAACCTCATCGATCGCAAGATTCGCGCTGAGGGGGTCTTCCGCAGCGTCTTCCTGTTCCCGATGGCCATCAGCTTCATCGTCACCGGGGTCGTCTGGAAATGGCTCCTCTCGCCGTCGTCGGGCTTCAACCTGCTGTTCGGGCTTGATCCCAAGACGAACCGATGGTTTACGGACCCGACCGTGCTGCACATCGCCAAGGATGGCGCGGCCGGTTCGGTCCTGAACGATATCGGGCTCGGCTTCCTGACCAGCACCACCTTCGGGATCCCGGTGGCGATGCTCTCGGTCGTGATCGCCGCGGTCTGGCAGATGTCCGGTTTCGTGATGGCGCTCTACCTCGCCGGGCTGCGAGCCATCCCCGAGGAGCTGCGCGAGGCGGCTCGTGTCGACGGTGCGAGCGAGTGGTTGGTCTTTCGGCGCGTGACGCTGCCGTTGCTCACTCCGGTCACGCTCTCGGCGGTGATCATCCTGGGTCACATCAGCATGAAGATCTATGACCTGACGGTGGCGATGTCGCCGAACGGCCCCGCCTTCGCGACCGACGTCCCCGCCACCTTCATGTGGCAGACCGCGTTCAAGGACAACCAGATCGCCCGCGGTGCGGCGGTCGCCATCGTGATGCTGGTCCTGGTGGCAGTCGTCATCGTTCCCTACCTGGTCTGGAGCCGACGGCAGGAGGTCGCGAACTGAGCTACGTCACCGAGGCTGCAGAGGCCACCCCGATGGCGCGACACCGGAATGAGCGCTGGTCCGAGCGCGGCATGCGCTTCGTCCTGTACGGGATTCTCATCGTCGCGGCGATCTACTACCTGCTGCCGGTCTACGTGCTGCTCGTGACCGGCCTGAAGAGCTCCAACCAGGTCAACCTGGCGGACATGTGGGTCCCGCCCACGAGCCTGAATTTCGGCAGCTTTGCGGAGGCCTGGAACCGGCTCCTGCCGAACTTCACCAACAGCGTGCTGATCGCGGTCCCGGCCGCCCTCATCTCCTCGATGATCGGCTCGCTGAATGGGTACGTCCTGGCCAAGTGGAAGTTCCGCGGCGCGGATCTGCTCTTCACCCTGATTCTGTTCGGGATGTTCATCCCGTACCAGGCGATCCTGATCCCCCTCGTCCAGCTCACGCGCTTCCTGCATGTCTACGGCACCATCCCCGGCCTGGTCCTGGTGCACATCGTGTATGGGATCCCGATCACCACCCTCATCTTCCGCAACTTCTACGCGGGCATCCCGACCGAGCTGATCGAGGCCTCGCGCATCGACGGCGCGGGGTTCGCCAAGATCTACCGATACGTCCTCTTCCCGCTCTCGGTGTCGGGTTTCGTGGTGGTCCTGATCTGGCAGTTCACCTCGGCATGGAACGACTTCCTTTTCGCGGTGACCCTCTCCAGCCAGAGCACCTGGCCGGTGACCGTTGCGCTCAACAACCTCGCCGGCAGCTTCATCGTGGAGTGGAACGTTCAGATGGCGGGGGCGCTGATCGCGGCGCTGCCCACGCTGATCGTCTTCATCTTCCTGGGCCGCTACTTCGTTCGGGGACTCCTCGCCGGCTCGCTCAAGGGCTAGGCCGATGCGCGTCCTGCTGATCGGCGTCGGCACCGTTGGCGAAGCGATCGCCCGGCTTGCAGCGGACCGTGACTGGTGCGAACAGTTGGTGCTCGCCGATTACGACACCGAGCGCGCGACTGCCCTCGCCGACAGCCTCGGCGGCGGCGACCGCTTCCCCGTCGAGCGCGTCGACGCGCGCGACCAGGGCCAGATCGCCGAGCTGGCGCGACGGCATCGGTCCGAGCTGGTCATGAACGCGGTCGACCCGCAGTTCCTGCTGCCCATCTTCGAGGGCGCCCTGGCGGCCGGGGCGCACTACATCGACATGGCCATGAGCCTCTCCAGGCCGGGAGGGCCGAAGCTCGGCGACGAGCAGTTCGCGCGCGCGGATGCCTGGGAGGCGGAGGATAAGCTGGCGCTCGTTGGGATGGGAATGGATCCGGGGCTAACAGACGTCTTCGCGGCGCACGCCGCCAAGCACCTGTTCGACGACGTGCACGAGGTGCACATCCGCGACGGAGGCGACCTCGCCATTCCGGGCTACGCCTTCGCGCCGGTCTTCTCGATCTGGACCACCATCGAGGAGTGCCTGAACCCGCCGGTGATCTGGGCCGATGGCGCCTGGCAGACGACCGAGCCCTTCAGCGCCCCCGAGCTGTTCCCGTTCCCGGAAGGGGTTGGCCCGGTCGAGTGCGTCAACGTGGAGCACGAGGAGGTGCTGCTCGTGCCGCGCTGGCTGAGGGCGAAGCGCGTCACCTTCAAATACGCGCTCGGCGGCGACTTCATCGACAAGCTGCGCACCATCCACGCGCTCGGCATGGACCGCACCGACCCGGTGAAGGTAAAGGGCGTGGAGGTTGCGCCGCGAGACGTGCTCGCCGCCATCACCCCGGATCCGGCGCTGCTCGGCGACAAGTTCGTCGGGCGCGCCATCGTCGGGACCTGGGTGATCGGCGAGAAGGATGGCAAGCCGCGCGAGGTCTACCTCTACCAGATGGCCGATGCCCAGGAGACGTGGCGCCGTCACCACCTGCAGGTGGTTGGCTGGCAGACCGGCTTCAACCCGGTGATCGCGATGGAGCTGATCTCCTCCGGCGCCTGGTCGGGCGCCGGAGTCCTGGGACCGGAGGCGTTCGACCCCGATCCCTACCTCGCCCTCCTCGACCAATACGGCATCCACCACGCCGTGGTCGAGATGGAGCCCGGGGCGCATCGGCCGACCTAAACTGGTGGGTCCAGGCCGCACCAGGAGAGCAGGACCGATGAACATCGACGAGATGCTGCAAGGTGCCCGTGACGCGATCAGCGTGCAGCGGGTCTATGGCGAGCCGATCGAGCGCGACGGCACGCTGATCATTCCCGCTGCCAAAGTGCGCGGCGGCGGGGGAGGCGGCGCCGACGCCGAGAACAATGCCGGCGGCGGCTTTGGGCTGACCGCCAAGCCGGTGGGTGTGTACGTCGTTGCGGGCGGAAACGTCAGCTGGGAGCCGGCGATCGACGTCAACCGGATCCTGCTGGGCGCCCAGGTGGCGGGGGTGATCATCGCGCTGGTCATCGGCTCGGTCCTGCGGGCACGTTATCGCTCGTGAGGTGAG
>JBDUDC010000106.1:0-5041 GCA_040003165.1 Chloroflexota bacterium | reverse complement strand
CGCTTCGGCGCTACCCCGTCTTCTGTATTCCGACTCAGGGGTCGGAAGGGGCAGGCGGAGTGTGGTCCGGCCTCGCGGGCCGCTCCGGGTGCATGGTCGGCGACGGCACTGCTGCGGGAGTGTGCTCGGCCTGCGTACCGAGGCCGGGCTGGCCGGGAGCAACGACCGGGGCGGCGATTGCGCGCTGCAGGCCCTCCCTTGCAGCGGGCGGTGCCTTCTCGAAGACCGCCGTGAGCACCGTCAGCCGATGCTCGAGCCGCGACTGCTCGGAAGGTGCTGCGCCACCCGCCGCCGAGCTCAGCCGGTCGAGATCTGCGGCAATCGCCTGGCCAGAGGCGGCGGCCCGATCCCAGTCCCCCCGCGCCGCGAGCTGCTCGAGCTCGCTGAGCCGTTCGTCGACGGAGGCCTCCGCGAGCTGAAGTCGGACGCCGGCCGGCGCGAGCTCCGTGCGCAGATGCTCGATCACGATCTTGGCGCCATACAGCGGGTCCCCGGGTAGCGCGTCGTTCGAGACCGCCGCCACCGCGCCCGCCGCGAGGGCTGCAGTCATGCTCGCATACAGGGCAGCACGACCGATCCGGCCGGCCCGCCCCGAAGGCGGAAGCGGACGCATCCCTTCGCGCACCTCGACGTAGCCATTCAGCACTCTGCCCCGAAGACGACGGCGGAAGAGCGGGTCGGGGTCGAGCTCAGCAAGCGCGGCGCGCAGCGAGGCCTCCATCTCGTCATCAGGCTGCGGCGGCGGCTCGTTGCGGAGGCGGGCGAGCAGGATCATCCGCGCGTCCATCAGGATCATCGCTCCGGCTCCTCGGCGAGGTGGCGCCGCAGCGCCGCGATCGCCCGGAAGGTGAGTCCCCGCACGGTCCCCGCCTGACGGCCCATCACGTGGGCCGTCTCCTCGGCCGACAGTCCGGCCGCGAATCGGAGGGCGAGCGCCTCCTGCTGGTCCGCGGTCAGGCGCCGGATCGCGATCCGCAGCTCGCGGATCTCCTCCCCGCGCACGCTCAGGGCTTCGAGCCCCAGGGTGTTTCCAGGGTCATAGTCGTCGGGAAGAGGCTCCACCGGCCGAGCACGGCGGATGTGATCGACCACCGCGTTGCGGGCGATGCGGAACGCCCAGGCCGTGAACGGCTTTCCGTTGTGGCGATAGCGCGGGAGCGCAGCCACGATCCGCTCGAAGACGAGCTGGGTGATGTCCTCCGCGTCCTCGCGGCGCCGTACGCGCAGGCCGACGTAGCGATGCACCGGACCGACCAGCCGGTCATAGAGGCGTCCCACAGCCTCGGTGTCTCCGAGCGTGGCGGCCTGCGCGAGCTCATCGATTCCCGCCTCGTATCCGGTGGCGACTGCTGGATCGCGCGGCGCGCGCGGATGCCGCGGCAGGTGATCGACGAGCGGCGGCGCGAGAGCCGAGCTCAACGGCGGCTCGCGCATGGGTCTGTCCACGTATCGTCCTCGGGCACTCGGGCGGCGGGGCGCTACGGTACCACGCAGTTCAGATGATGGCGAGCTCCCGGCCAACGCTTTCGAAGGCGGCGAGGCAGGTCTCCAGCTCGGCGCGCGAATGCTCTGCGGTGACGATCGTTCGCACCCGTGATCGATCCTCGGGCACGGTCGGGAAACCGATCCCCATCGCGAACACCCCCTCCTCGAAGAGGCGGTCAGAAAGGCGCATCGCGAGCGCCCCGGCGCCGACGATGACCGGCGTGATCGGGGTCTCCGACTGCCCGATGTCGAAGCCAAGCTTCCCGAGGCCGGCCTTGAAGAAGCGGGTGTTCTCCCAGAGCCGCTCGATCAGCTCGGGCTCGGTCTCGAGCACGTCGATGGCCGCGATGCATGCCGCCGCCACGGCGGGCGGGTGCGAGGTCGAGAAGAGGAACGGTCGGGCGCGGTGCTCGAGCACCGTGCGCAGGGCTGCGGGACCGGCCACGTAGCCGCCGAGGACTCCGATCGCCTTGCTGAGCGTGCCGACCTGCACCTGGACCCGGCCATGGAGCCCGAAATGGTCGATCGAGCCTCGTCCGTTGCGCCCCAGCACGCCGGACGCGTGCGCGTCATCGACGAGGACGATCGCCTCCGCCGCCTCGGCAGCATCGACGATCTCCGGGAGCCGGGCAATGTCGCCATCCATCGAAAAGACGCCATCGGTGATGACGAGCACGGTGCGCCCGGCGCCGCCCGGCGCTGCGCGAACCTCGCCGAGGGTCCGCCGCAGCGCATCCATGTCGCCGTGCGGAAAGATCTTCCGTTCCGCCTTGGTGAGGCGGATCCCGTCGATGATGCTGGCGTGGTTCAGCGCATCGGAGACGATCGTCGCGCCGTCCGGCGCCAGGATCGGGATCACTCCGGTGTTGCAGGTGAAGCCGGACTGAAAGGTCAGCACCGCCTCGACCCGCTTAAATTCGGCCAGCCGGCGCTCGAGCTCCTCGTGCAGCGACATCGTGCCGGCGATGGTGCGCACCGCTCCCGAGCCGGCGCCGTATTCGCGGACCGCGCGTTCCGCGGCTTCGCGCAGGCGTGGGTGCGTGTTCAGCCCGAGGTAGTTGTTGCTCGACAGCGTGATCACTTCGCGGCCGTCGATCACGCATCGGCTCTTCTGCTCGCTCTCGATCACGCGCAGACGCCGATACAGGCCCTTGGCCTTGAGCTCCTCGATCTCCTCATCGAGGAAGGCGAGCGGATTCCGACGGCGCGCGGCGACGGCATCGGTCATGGAAGAAGCACCACCTTTCCTGCGTGTCGGGATGCGATGAGCTCGAACGCGCGCTCCCAGTCGGCAAGGTCGAAGCGATGGGTGATGATCGGGCTCACGTCCAGGGTGCCGGAGCGGAGGAGCGCCTGGGTGCGCTCCCAGGTGTCGTAGATGCGCCGACCGTAGATTCCGTACAGGCGGAGGCCCTTCTGGATCACCAGCTCCGAGAGATCGACGGTGACCGGCTCGCCGAAAATTCCGAGGAGGCTGATCCGGCCGCCGCGGGTCACCATCTCGAGCGCCTGGCCCAGCGCCGGAGCCGCGCCGCTCATCTCGAGCACGACCTCGACCCCGTCGCCGCCGGTCGCGCCACTGATGCGCCCCGGGGTCTCCGGATCCAGCGCATCGAGGGCGAGATCCGCACCCATCGTCCGGGCGAGCTCGAGGCGGTAGGGCTCGGTATCGGTGGCGATCACAAGCCCCGCGCCGGCAGCTCGGGCGATTCCGACCGCGCAGAGGCCGATGGGGCCGCAGCCGGTGACGGCGACGGTGCGACCCTCGATCGGCTCGACGAAGGCGGCGTGCACGGCGTTGCCCATCGGCTCCTGCAGCGCGACGACCGCTGGTTCGAGGCCGTTGCTCTCGATCGCATTCGTCTCCGGGATGACCATGTACTCGGCGAAGCCGCCGTCGACGTGGGCGCCGATCACCCGCAGGTTGCGACACAGATGCCGGTCACCGCGCCGGCACTGGGCGCAGGTCCAATCGACCAGGTGGCTCTCCACGCCGACGAGGTCACCCTCGCGCACCCGCATCACACCGGAGCCGGCTCCCACCACCGTGCCGGCCAGCTCGTGGCCGAGCACGACCGGAGGGGTCACCACGTCCTGCGCCCAGGCGTCCCACTCGTAGAGGTGGTAGTCGGTCCCACAGATGCTGGCCGCCTCCATCTTGAGGAGCACCTCGCCCGGCCCGGGGATCGGCACCGGCCGTCGGACCAGCTCCGCCCCGGGGGCGGGCCGCGTCTTGGCGAGCGCCCGCATGCTCCGGACGGCGGTGGCGGTCATGGAGGATCGATTATCGCCCCAGGCCGGCCGCCGTGGCGTGATCGCCGATCCGCGGCAGCTCGTCCACCACGTGATTCTCGAGCGCTCCGATCCCCTCGATCTCGCAGCGCATCACGTCGCCGAGCTGTAGATAGCGCGGCGGATCCTGAAAATGCCCGACCCCGGCCGGGGTTCCGGTGGCGATGACATCGCCCGGCAGTAGCGTGATCGTGCGCGACGCGAACGCGACCACGGCTGCCACGTCGAAGACCATCTCGGCCGTGCTCGAGTCCTGCCAGGTCTCACCGTTCACGCTCGAGCGCATCCTGAGCCGCTGAGGATTCGGGATCTCGTCGCGCGTGACGACCATCGGCCCCATCGGCGCAAAGCGGTCGCTCCCTTTCGCCCGCAGCCACTGCCCGTCCTCGCGCTGCAGGTCGCGCATCGTCACGTCGTTGAGGATGGTGTAGCCGAAAACGTGCTCGAGCGCCTCGTCGGCGGCGATCGACTTCGCCTCGCGACCGATCACCACCGCGAGCTCGCACTCGAGGTCGAGCTTCTCGGTGGCTCGTGGCCGGACGACCGCCTCGCCGGGGTCCGCGACCGCGTTGGCGAACTTGCTGAACAGCATCGGGTAGGGCGGCGGCGCGATCCGCTGCTCGCGACAGTGGTCGCGGTAGTTGAGCCCGACGCAGATGATCTTGCCCGGCCGGGGCAGCGGCGCGAGCAGCCGCACCGAGCCCGCATCGATGAGCGGTCCGGTTGCCTCGGAGAGCCGTCCGGAGCCGAGGATCTCGCCCAGGTCGGACCCGAGCGCAGCGGTCAGGTCGACGATCGCCTCGCCCTCGAGCCGCCCGAGGCGCCGCTCCAAGGCCGCGCCGGCCGCTGCGAAGGCAACGAGCCGCATTCAGGCCTCGCTGAAGTAGGCCCGCGACGCGGGCCGCAGAAGGCCCGCGATCAGGACCACCGTGATCAGCAGGCCGATTGGCGCGAAGATCAGGTACCAGCCGTTGGCGGCGGTCCGTGGCATCTCGATCAGGGCGGGCGGCAGGCCGGCGAGGATGGGCGCGGCGAGGGCGGCGATGACGATTGCGAACCGATGCGCGATCCGCTTTCGCTGCAACGCAACGGTGACTCCGAAGACGACCACCGCGAGCTCGAGCATCATGAAGATGCCGAGCAGCGAGAACGGCGCGCGTTCGGAGAAGTCGACGAACTCGACGATCCGTGGCAGGAGCAGTCCGGTGATCGCCAGCAGCACGAAGGCCCACGCGAACCAGAGGCGGACCGCGAAGGGAGTCGG
>JBDUDC010000105.1:0-5093 GCA_040003165.1 Chloroflexota bacterium | reverse complement strand
ATCCCGGAGAGCTCGAGCAGGCGCTGAACCCGGCCGCGTTGGCCGCGGTAGGGCTCGAGCAGCTCGAGCATGCGCCGATCATCGGCGCGGGGCTCCCCGGCGAGAGCCCAGCTGACCAGGTTGGGGAGGTGGAAATCACCAACGCTGATCGCGTCGGGATCGCCGTCGGCGACGCGGAGGACCTCCGCGATCGTCCACGGTCCGATGCCCGGCAGGGCTGCCAGCAGCTGTCGAACTTCGGTCGCCGGCGCCCCCTCGAGCCGCCGCGCCACCGTCGCCGCACGGCGAATCACCTCGGCCCGACGGCGCTCGAGGCCAAGCGGATGGTAGGCGTGGTACGGCAGTCCGGACAGGATGGCCGGGGTTGGCGCCAGGCGAAGCGGAGCGGGGCCCGGCGCAGGCTCGCCGTAGTGCCGGATCAGCTCGCGGTACGAGCGGCGCGCCTCGATCCCGGTCACCTTCTGCTCGAGGATGGCGGGCAGCAGGGCATCGAAGCGGCCACCGGTCCGCGGCAGCCGCACTCCGGCGAAGCGCCGAGCCAGGTCTCGGATGAGTCGATGGCGCGGCACGAGCTGCTGCGGATCGTCCTCGAGTCCCAGCAGGCCCGGAAGAGCGGTCAATGCCTCGTCTGCGCCGCCGCCCCACGCCTCGGCGGTCACCTGCTTGCCTGCGGCGCGCAGGTGCAGCGTGGCAGGCCCACTGCCCGTGCGCATGGCGCGCCAGATCCCGTCGGCGGCGAAGCGGATCGTCGGGTCGCCGCTGCCGTGCGCCAGCGGGGCGAGCGTTCGCCGCAGGTCCAGGCCCTCCGGGATCTCGACGATGGCGCCCGCCACGTCAGCGCGGTCGCATCGAGACGACGAGCGGCCGGCGTCCCGATTGGGCTGCCTCGAATGCCGCGCGGCTGCGGATGCCGTGATAGCCCTCGGCCACGATGACCTGGCCGCAGATCGCGCCGAGGCTGTTGCCCGGGCCTGGCAGCAGCAGCAGGTCGGGCGCGTACTCGCGCAGGGCGACCCGGATGCTCGTGCCGAATCGGTAAGGAGCCGTCATCTGCTCCCCCAGGGTGTAGTCCGCCAGCGCGCCGGGATCGGTCGACCAAGGGGTCCATCGCGCGCCGCGGCCGTCGATCAGCGTGGTTGCCGGCTCGCGCCACGCAAGATCGCCGAGCAGCTCACGGGCGGCCGTGGCGAGCTCGCCCGCGAGTGGGGTGTGGGATGGGCTGCCCAGTGACGAACGCAGCGGGTAGACCTGCTCGCCGACGCGCACCTCCGGCAGGATGGCGAGCAGCTTCCCGACTCCCGTCTCGGTGCCGGCCAGCATGACGAAGCCGCCGAGCTCGATCGCCGTGTGCGCGTCGCCGTTCACGCGCGCGAGCGCCAGCTCGACCGCCGACCGGAGCGTGGGGTCGGGATGCCAGGCCGCATCGGTCAGCGGATAGACCAGCTGGCTGCCCGGCGCGGCGCCCGAGACCGCTCGCTCGCTCAGCAGGGCGAGCTGCTGCACCAGCCGGAAGCCGTCCTCGAACGACAGCGCACCGGCCGCCGCGACCGCGCTCAGCCAGCCGAGCGAGTTGCCGGCGACGGCCACCACCTCGTGGTCCTCCGCCGCGCTCGCTGCGTCGAGGAGCGTCACCAGGTACGTGAGCGGCGCCGCATTCGCCGGTCGGGCGTGCTGCGCCGGATCGAACGTCGTGGCGGTATCAAGCTCGCCCAACGAGGGCAGGCCGAGCCCTGCGCGAATCTCGTCCGCCCTCTCGAGCCATGGATGGTCGCGAGGCAGTGAGCCGAGCGAAGCAGGCCCGTACGCGCCCCGTCCGGGACAGACGACGACCACTCGGGTCATGCCGGGACCGCCTGGGCCAGGAGCCTCCGGGCGCCGGCCACGATCTGCTTGGTGTTGACCAGGACCGCCGAGGTGGACGTGCCGAGCGGGACGAAGCTATCGATCGCGCGAACGCTGGCCACCGGCCCGCCGAACGCGTGCTCGGCGAGGTGCGCGACGATCGCGTCGGCGACTCCGCCTCCCGTCCGACGGCACTCGTCGACCACGAGGACGCTGCCGACCTCCGCGGCGTGCGCACGAAGCTCATCGAAGGGCAGGGGATTCAGCCAGCGCAGGTCGAGCACCCGGCTGGCGACCCCGTGCTCCGCGCGGAGCCGCTGAGCCGCCTGCAGCGAGAGGCGCAGCCCGTTCGCATAGCTGACGATGAGCAGCTGCAGGTCGCCATCGGTTTCGTACAGGCCGAGCTCTCCCGGCAGCAGCGCCTCCGGCGGGGCGGGATACGAGGAGAGCCAGCCTGCGTCGCCATCGGTCTCCAGGTCCTTCTCGTGATAGAGGGCGATCGGCTCCAGGAAGACAACTACCCGGCCGTCCTCCTGCGCCAGCGCGATCGCGCCGCGCAGCATGCGGGCCGCATCGTCGCCGCGCGAGGGGCAGGCGATCACGAGGCCCGGGATGTCCCGCAGAGCGCCGATCGAGTTGTCGTTGTGGAAGTGGCCGCCAAAGCCCTTCTGGTAGGCGAGGCCCGGGACGCGCACAACCATCGGATTGCGGAATTGGTCGTTGCTGAAGAACTGCAGGGTGGCGGCCTCGCCGCGCAGCTGATCGAGCGCGTTGTGCAGGTAGGCGAGGTACTGGATCTCGGGAACGGGGAGCAGGCCGAGCTGGCCGGCACCCTGGGCGATCCCCAGGATCGATGTTTCGTCGAGCAGGGTGTCGAACACGCGAGCCTGCCCGAATCGTCGCTGCAGGCCGTTCGTCACGTTGTATACGCCGCCCTTGCGGCCCACGTCCTCGCCGAAGACGATGAGCTCCGGCCTGCGGGCCATCTCGTCGGTCAGGGCGGCGTTGATGCAGCCCGCCAGCGTCCGGGCATTCGGGGCCGCGCTCTTCTCGGGCAGCGCGCCGTCGAAGAGCTCGCGCCTGCCCTTCTCGCCGAGCATCGGCGAGGCCGCTCGCGCAGCGACGCGATCGGGGTGGTACGGCGCCATCGGGCCGATGACCGCCGCCGTGGTCGAGAGGCGCGGGCGTCGTGCGGCCTCATCGGCTGCGGCTGCAACGCGCGCGCGCGTGTCGCGCACGATCTCACGGAGCTGTGCAGGCGTGGCCGCGCCAGTCTCGACCAGCCGAGCGGCGTTGGTGAGCAGCGGATCGCGCGCCTCCACCTCCTCGATCTCCGCCAGCGATCGATAGCCCTGCTCGGCGTCGCTGCCGGCGTGGCCCCAGAGGCGAACCGTGGGCAGGTGCAGGAAGACGGGCCGGCGCGTCGCCCGCACCGCGGCGATGGCAGAGCCCACCGCTTCCCAGACCTCGTCGATCTGGCCGGCGGCCTCCACGTAGCCGAGGTGCGGCTGCGATCCGAACGTCTCGGCGATCCAGCCGCTGGGGGTCGCGACGCTGATGCCGCCCCCGTTGTCCTCGCACAGGAACAGGATCGGCAGTGGGAGGCCGATGCGGGCCGCATACCGCGCCGTGTTGATGGCCGCGAGGGCGGTCGCATGGTTGGCGCTGGCGTCGCCGAAGGAGCAGAGCACGATCGCGTCCGGCGGCAGCCCTGAGTCGACCCCGAGTCGGCGCGCTCGCGCGATGCTGAACGCCAGTCCCACGGCCTTGGGCAGGTGGCTCGCGATCGTGCTCGTCTGCGGCGGAACCCACAGCTCGCGACTCCCCCACACCTTGTGGCGGCCCTGAGAGATCGGATCCTCCGAGGAGGCAACGATGCCGAGCAGCGTGTCGAAGGCAGGGGTGCTGCCCGGCAGCAGCCGCGCGCGCGACATCATGAATCCGCCGGAGCGGTAGTGGAGGAACGCGGGATCGTCGATGCGCAGCTGCGCGCCTACCACGGCGTTCTGCTCGTGGCCCGCGGAGCCGATGGTGTAGAAGCTCCGGTTTGTCTTCTTCAGCTCACGGGCGGCCACGTCGAGCTGACGGGAGAGGACCTGGTCCTCGAACAGCTCGACCGCCTTGCGCGCGGTGAGACCGCCACCGGGTTGCAGGGTGGCATCGCGCGCGGCGGGCGTGTCCGTGGCGGCTGCGCCCGCCAGGTACGCGTCGAGGCTGGCTTCGACGATGGCGACGCGATCCCAGGTCATGGGCGGCTGAAATGGCTCCGGAGCGGTCTCGGGCGGGCCGGGGCATCATAGTCCGCGCCGCGCTCAGCCATGCGGCCAGGGACCGCCGCCGGTGCAGGCTGCGGCGGTGGCCGCCAGCGCCAGCTGGATCACCAACGCGAACAGGGACGCGACGAGCAGACGAACACAAGCGATCTGACGGGACACGGGCACCTCCTGCGGCGCGCCGCAACTCGACGCCTCGTTTGAGGCGGTGCCGGCGGCGCACTGCAAGGAGACCCGGATGCCCTTACCGGGCGCTTACCGCTGGCTTACCACCGCTCGGCGCAGACCGACCGAGCAGCGGGCCCGCCGCGGCTTGACATGTCGGCGAGGGACACCGCAGAGTTCCGCAATTCCGAGCGTCCGCGCCACCCGGATCCCGGGTCGGAGGGCGACCGGCGCCGAGGTGCCCGTGGCAGTTGAATCCATCCACCCCTCCTCACCAGAGCGCCCGATAGCCGGCGAGCCTTCCTCGCGCCGAAGGGCGTCCGCCGTCCGCCTTGAGGGGCTGCAGAAACGCTACGGTGAGGTCGAGGCGGTGGCCGGCATCGATCTCGAGATCGGCGACGGCGAGTTCTTCAGCATGCTCGGCCCCTCGGGATCGGGAAAGACGACCACCCTGCGGATGATCGCCGGCTTCGAGCGGCCGAGCGCAGGCCGAATCCTGCTGCACGGCCAGGACGTCACCGGCGTCCCACCCTTCGACCGCGACGTCAATACCGTCTTTCAGGACTACGCCCTCTTTCCGCACATGAGCGTCGGCGAGAACGTGGGGTACGGGCTCATGGTTCGCCGCGTCCCGCGCCCAGAGCGCCAGAAGCGAGTCACCGAGGCGCTGCGCATGGTGCGCCTCAGCGCGTTCGAGGATCGACGCCCGGCGCAGCTGTCCGGTGGCCAGCGGCAGCGTGTCGCGCTTGCCCGGGCGCTCATCAACCGCCCCCGGGTCCTGCTCCTCGACGAGCCGCTCGGCGCGCTCGACCT
>JBDUDC010000104.1:0-5167 GCA_040003165.1 Chloroflexota bacterium | reverse complement strand
GGCTAGACCAGCTTGCCGGCGACGATTGCCGTCGCGAGCAGAAGCAGGATCACGACCGCTGCCACGACCGCCGCCCAGCCCGAGTCCCGGAAGCTGACCGGCTCCGGTGAGATGGGCGCCGGCCGGCGGGTTGGCGGGATCGAGATCTCACCCGGCTGCCGCACGGTTCGGGGCGCCGCGCGGGTCTCCGCGGCGGTCGCCCGCCAGGTGGCCCAGGTCCGGGTCGTCGTCGGCGTCGCAGGCCGAATGATCGGACGCGTCGCGCTCCAGTGGCCACCGCCGGTGCGGAGTCGCGTCGCGTCGTAGGCCGCGCGCCGAGCCGGGATCGAGAGGATCTGCCACGCCTCGTTGATGTGGCGCATGCGCTCCGCGTCCTCGCCGGGATTCAGGTCGGGGTGGTGCTGCTTCGCGAGCCGCCGATGCGCGCGCGCGATCTGGAGTGGAGTCGCCTCGCGCGAGACGCCAAGCACCGCATATGGGTCCACCACGTGTCGGCCGGTCATCGGTGCCGATTCTACGGCGCGCGACGGAACCGCGGAGGCGGCTGGGGGCCCTCATCGGTCTAGACTGGAGCTGGAGATGACGGAACAACGACCCCTCCTGATGCTGATCGACGGGCCGAGCCTCGTCTATCGCGGCTACTTCGCCCTGCCGCCGCTCACCACCTCCGATGGCACGCTCGTCAACGCGGCGTTCGGCTTCCTGCAGATCGTCCTGCGCGGGATGCAGGACGTGAAGCCGGACTACGCGATCGTGAGCTTCGACCTCGGCAGGCCGCAGTTCCGGTTCGACGCGTACCCCGAGTACAAGGCCGGCCGGCCGAGCATGCCCGACGACCTGCGGACCCAATTTCCGATCGTCCGCGAGCTGGTGACGATGATGGGGATGCCGATCCACGAGCTGCAGGGCTACGAGGCCGACGACGTGATCGGGTCGCTCGCCAAGGAGGCAACCCGCGCCGGCGTCGACACGATGATGGTCTCCGGCGACCTCGACGGCCTGCAGCTGGTCGACGACCACGTCCGCCTCTTGACCACGCGCATGGGTGTCGCGGCGACGGTGATCTACGACGAGGCCCGGGTGATGGAGCGATACGGGCTGCGGCCGGACCAGATGCTCGACTACAAGGCGCTGAAAGGCGACACCTCGGACAACATCCCCGGGGTGCCCGGGGTCGGGGAGAAGACCGCCATCAGCCTGCTCCAGGAATTCGGCTCGCTGGACGGGATCTACGCCAGCCTCGACCAGGTGAAGGGCAAGCTGCGCGAGCGCCTGGCCGAGCACCGCGAGTCCGCGTTGATGAGCCGCGAGATCGGCCGGATCGTGTCGGATCTCCCGGTCAAGCTCGAGCTCGAGCAGGCGCGGACCGGGCGCTACGATCGCCGGGCGGTCGCGCAGCGCTTCCGAGAGCTCGAGTTCCGGACCCTGATCGACCGCCTCCCTCCCTCGAGCATCGCTCCGACTGGCTACGACGCGCCCGAGCAGGAGACGAAGGGCGGGCTGCAGCTCTCGCTTGACCTGCTGGGTGGCGTGGCCCGCGCCGGCGTCGAGGCCAACGGCGGCCAGCCGCGCGATCGCCCGGACGCGATCGCGGATCCGGGCGGAGCCATCGAGCGCGTCGAACCTCGCGTCGCTCGCAGCGAGGCTGAGCTGGCCGAGCTCGATGTCTGGCTGGCGGCGCAGGGCGCGGCGGTAGGGCTCGGCTGGGCGGCGACCCTGGGCCGGCCGCTCGAGCGTCAGCTCCTCGGCATCGCGCTGGCGGGCGCGGACGGAAGCGCGTGGTACGTGCCGTGGAGCAACGAGGTCGCCGGACTGCAACGCTGGTTGGCCCGAGGCGATCGGCCCCTGGTCGGGCACGACCTCAAGCAGCTCGCCGTGATGCTCGCCAGCCTCGGCGTGAAGCTGAACGGCGCCTCCTTCGACACCCTGGTGGCGGGCTACATGCTCAACCCGGCCCTCCGCGCGCAGAGCCTCGACGACCTGGCCGCCAACCGATACGGCGCGGCGCTGCCGGAGAAGCCGCTGCCGGCGGAGATCGGAGCGGATGAGACGGCCGCGGCGCGGCGAGCTGCTGGAGAGGCGCTGACCGCCCTGCTCGTTCAGCCGCCGCTCGAGACCGAGCTCGCCGAGGCCGGGCTCGCCAACCTGTTCGACGAGGTCGAGATGCCGCTCCTGCCGGTCCTCGTCCGGATGGAGCTGGCCGGGGTGAGCATCGACGGCGAGGCGCTGGCGGCGATGAGCATCGAGTTCGGCGCCCAGCTGGCCGAGCTCGAATCGCGGATCTACGCGGCGGTCGGGCACGAGTTCAACATCGGCTCGCCGAAGCAGCTCGAGCAGATCCTCTTCCACGAGTTGAGCCTGCCCGCGACCAAGCGGACGCGGACCGGCTTCTCGACCGATGCATCGGTCCTCGAAGAGCTGCGTTCGCAGCACGAGGTGGTAAGCCTCATCCTCGAGCACCGCCAGATCTCGAAGATGAAGAGCACTTACGTCGATGCGCTCCCGTCCCTGGTCGGCGGCGACGATCGTCTGCACACGACCTATCAGCAGGCGGTGGCGGCGACCGGCCGGCTGTCAAGCACCGATCCGAACCTGCAGAACATCCCGATCCGCACCCTCCTCGGAAGGCGCATCCGCCGTGCGTTCGTGGCGCCGCCGGGTCGTCTGCTGCTGGCCGCCGATTACTCGCAGCAGGAGCTGCGCATCCTGGCGCACGTCTCCGGCGACCCCGGCCTGAAGGCGGACTTCGCGGCGCACTCGGACATTCACCTCGCCGCCGCCGCTCGCGTCCTGGGCCTGGCTCCCGACCAGGTGGGTCCCAAGGAGCGCAGCGTGGCGAAGATGATCAACTACGGGATCGCCTACGGCCTGAGCGACTTCGGTCTCGCGGATCGGCTCAAGATCCCGCGCGAGGAGGCGCAGAAGTTCATCGCCGACTACTTCGCCGCCTACGAGGGGATTCGTCGCTACATCGTCGAGATCAAGATCCTGGCCCGTGACCAGGGATTCGTGACCACCCTCCTCGGCCGTCGCCGCTACATTCCCGAGCTCACGGCGCGGAATGGCGCGCTGCGCTCCGCCGGGGAGCGGATGGCCGTCAACATGCCGATTCAGGGCACGGCCGCGGACGGGATGAAGATCGCGATGGTCCGCCTCGACGAGGCCCTCCGCTCGCGTGGCATGCGCTCCCAGATGCTGCTGCAGGTTCACGACGAGCTCGTCTTCGAGACCGATGAGGTGGAGCTTCCCGTGCTCGCCTCTCTCGCTCGCGAGGTGATGGAGAGCGCCCTGCCGCTCGACATCCCGCTCACCGTCGATCTCAAGGTCGGCACGAACTGGGAGCAGATGGACCGCCTCGAGGAGACCGGCGACGGGGGCTGGCGTCGGGTCGGCCTCGCACCGGAGCCGGAGCCGGAGCCGCTGCTGGCCGCCATCGAGTCGGGCTGACTCTCCCCCGGGTGGCAACGCGGCGAACGGGGCACACTGGCGAGCATGCCTGAGCTTCCCGAGGTCGAGACCGTCGCGCGCGACCTCCAGCGCCGCGTCGCGGGGGCGACGATCGTCGGGGCCGAGGTGCGCTGGGACCGGACGATCCGCCATCCCCAGCCCCCTGAGCGGTTCGTGGCTGAGATCGCTGGCGCCCGGATCCGGCGCGTCGGACGGCGGGCAAAGTCGGTCCTCATCGTGCTGGCCGATGGGCGCGTCATGACGGTGGCGCTGCGGATGACCGGCGCGCTCATCGTGGCGCCTGCCGGGGCGGCGGAGGATCCCTACGTACGCGTTACCTTCGACCTGGCCGATGGGCGGCAGCTGCGCTACCGCGACGTGCGAAAGTTCGGGCGGATCGGCCTCTGGGAGGGAGGAGGCGTGCGCGGCGTGCGCGAGGCTCGCCAGCCCTACAAGGTCGGCCACGTCTTCGCGCGCCACGGGCCCGAGCCACTGGCTCGCTCGTTCAGCGTGGAGCGGCTCACCCAACGCCTGCGACGGCGATCCGCGCGGTTGAAGACGCTGCTCCTCGACCAATCGTTCCTGGCCGGGGTCGGCAACATCTACGCGGACGAGGCCCTGTGGCACGCGCGGCTGCATCCGCTGCGCGCCGCCGACACCCTCGAACCGGACGAGGTGCGGCGTTTGCATCGGTCGATCCGGAAGGTCCTGCGGCAGGGGATTGCCAACCGCGGGGCGAGCTTCAGCGACTTCGTTGGGGCCGACGGCGAGCCGGGAGCCAACGCCGAGCGGCTGCGGGTCTACCAGCGAACCGGCGAGCCCTGCTATCGCTGCGGTCGGCCGATCGAGCGGATCGTGGTGGGCCAGCGGAGCACCCACTTTTGCCCGCGCTGCCAACCGCTACGATCGAGCGAGGCATGAAAGTCATCGGCCTGACCGGCAACCTCGGCTGCGGGAAGAGCACGGTCGCGGGGATGCTCCGGGATCTCGGCGTGGCGACCGTCGACGCCGACCGGCTCACGCGGGAGATCCGCCAGAACGACTCAGATGCGCGTGCCGCCATCCAGAGGCGCTTCGGCAGCTACGACGCCCCGCACCTGGCCGAGATCGTGTTCCGCGACCCCGCCGCGCTGCGCGACCTCGAGGCGATCCTGCATCCGCTGGTGCGCGGCGCAGTCCGTGCGCGTCTTGCCGAGCTGGAGGAGGGCGGCGTCGAGGCGGCGGCGGTCGAAGTGATCAAGCTGCTCGAGTCGCCGCTGGCAGATGCCTGCGACCAGATCTGGGTCGTTCGCTGCGACGAGGCCGATGCCCTGGCCCGGGTCGCCGCCTCGCGCGGGATGAGCGGCGAAGACGCGCGACGCCGGATGGCGAGCCAATCCTCGCAGGAGGCCAAGGTCGCCGCCGCCGACGTCGTAATCGATGGCTCGGCCGATATCGACGAGACGCGCCGGCAGGTCGAAGCCGCGTTTGCTGCCCTCATCGGCCAGGGAGACGACGCGCCTACTTGATCGCGAACGGCCTCGGGACGGGGAAACCGAATTCCTTGATGAGGCTGTCGAGCGTCGATCCGTCGGTGCTGGCGGTTCGCTGATCCTCGTCGGGTCGAAGGGCCATGGTGAAGGTGCCGCCCGCCGCGATGATCTCGGTCACCTTCTCGGCGGTCGCCAGGTCGGCGCGCAGGATGTAGATCACCCCGTTGCGCGAGAGGATGGTGACGCCC
>JBDUDC010000103.1:0-5255 GCA_040003165.1 Chloroflexota bacterium | reverse complement strand
ACCTCGACGGGCGCGTCAGCGCGGTGGTCGGCACCCACACCCACGTCCCGACCGCGGACGCTCGCCTCCTGCCTCAGGGGACCGCCTACATCAGCGATATCGGCATGACCGGACCTCGCGACTCGATCATCGGCATGAGCATCGAGACTGTCATGCCGCGCTTCCTGACCCACATGCCCACCCGTTTCGAGGTCGGGAGCGGGCCGGTGAGCCTCAACGCGGTGCTGATCGAGGCCGATCGGACGACCGGCGGGGCCTCCTCGATCGAGCTGATCCAGCACCTGGTCGAGGTCGAGTAGGCGCCGACGATGGCGCCGCCCCTGCTGGCGATCGTCGGTCCGACCGCCTCGGGCAAGACCGATCTCGCGCTCGCGCTGGCGCGCGAATCGCCGTTCGAGATCGTGGTCGCTGACTCGCGCCAGGTCTATCGCGGCATGGACATCGGCACCGCCAAGCCCGGCGCCGCCGCACGGGCGGCGGTACCGCATCACCTCATCGATCTCGTCGACCCCGATGAGCCCTTCACCGTGGCGGACTGGGTGGCCCGCGCGCGCCGGCTGCTGCCCGAGATCGCGGGGCGTGGCCGGCTGCCACTCGTGGTGGCCGGCACCGGCCTGTACCTCGCTGCCCTCATCGACGGCCACGACTACGAGCGCCAGCCCTTCTCACCCGAGACGCGGCAGCGGATTGCCGCCGAGCTCGAGGCAGAGGGGCTTTCGGCTCTCGGGCAGCGGCTGGCACGGCTCGACCCCGAGCTCGCGAGGCGGATCGACCTGCGCAACCCACGGCGGATCCTGCGCGCGCTCGAGCGCGCCGAGGCGGGTGGGGGAGCGACCACGATCAGTGCCGATCCGTACCCCGGCCGCCTGGCACTCATCGGCCTGCGACGGCCGCGCGAGGACCTGTATCGACGTATCGATGAGCGCGCCGCCTGGATGTTCGTTGAGGGCGGCCTGCTGGCTGAGGTCCGCCGCCTGCTCGATGCCGGATTCGGCGCCGAGCTGCATCCCATGACGGGCCACGGATACGGCGAGGCGGCACGTCACCTGGCGGGGGAGTGGAGCCTGGAGCACGCAATCGAGGTCACTGCGCGCCGCACGCGTCAGTACGCGAAACGGCAGCTGACCTGGTATCGGCGCGACGCCCGGATTGCGTGGATCTCGATCGACGATCGGGCTGCGGACGATCCGGCGGTGGTGACGGCCGCCGACGGTCTGCTCCGCGGAGCCGTCAGCTGACCGGCGACAGCCCCATCGCCCGACGCCACGCAGCCACGCCGGTGGCGAGCGGCTCGGCCGGCGCGACCTCGCCAAAGGGGCCTGGGCGGCCGAGGTAGTAGCCCTGCCCGGCCTCGATCCCCAATGCGCGCAGATGAGCGAGCTGGGACGCGTGCTCGATACCCTCGGCGATGACGAGCGCGCCGGAACGTGCCGCAAGCTCGACGACCGAGCCGAGCACAGCGCTCGACGCGGCCTCCGATGCGCTGCGCTGGACGATGCTCAGGTCGACCTTGAGGATGTCGAACTGGATTTCGGCGAGCAGTCGCAGGCCGGCATTTCCTGCGCCGATGTCATCCGCCGCGAAGCGGATTCCCGCACGGCGGCACGCCTCGATCCGTGTCCGCACGCGATCGGGATCCCGCAACTGCTGCCGTTCGGTCAGCTCGACGACCAGCCGTTCGGGTGGGAATCCATGGCGGGCCAGGATGGCGAGTAGCGCTCCGCTGCTGAACTCGGACGCCTCAAACGTGGGCGGTGACAGGTTCAGGCTCAGAAACTGCTCCGGCGCGAGGCCGCGCGCGGCCGTGACGATCGTCTCGATGCACGCCAGATCGAGCGCCGTGAGCCTACCGCTCGCCTCGGCTGCGGCGAAGAGTGCCGACGGATCCGCGAACGGTGCCGGGGGAACCGGCCGGATGAGGCCCTCGACCCCGATCACCTGGCCGCTCGCCAGCACGACGATGGGCTGGAAGACGGCTCGCAGCTGACCGCGCGCGATCACCTCGGCGACCGCGGAGGAGGTGGTCCCGGAGTCATCGTCGGCGACGGTCAGGGCTGCGTCGAAGATCGCGATATCCGTCCGTCCGCCGCGCTTGGCGGCATAGAGCGCCGCATCGGCCTGGGAATAGAGCTGCGCTGGGCCGACGCCGAGCTCGGGGATGGCCGAGATGCCTCCGGAGAAGGAAACCGGCACCAGGTCCTCGGCGCGAGTTGCCGGCTGCAGAGCCTGAGCCAGCAGTCGGCTCGCGACGACGCGGGCGCCCTCGAGATCAGTGTGTGGCAGCAGCATGGCGAACTCGTCACCGCCAACTCGAAACGCGCGGTCCGCCCGACGCAGGCCGATCCCCAGGAGCTGGCCAAAGCCGCGCAGCACGCGATCACCCCCGGCATGCCCGTGGGTGTCGTTGACCGCCTTGAAGTCGTCGAGGTCGATGAGCAGGAGCGAGAGGGGGACTTCGTAGCGCAGCGCGGCGGCAGCCTGGCGATCGAGCTCCTCGTGGAACGCGCGGTGATTGCCCAGGCCGGTCAGCGGGTCGCGCAGCGCATCGGCCAGCGCGGTCTCATACCGCTCCTGGAGGTCGGCCTGGTTCGCAACGACGGGGGCGATCGTCCGTCGCAGGGCCATCGTCGCGACCGCGATCGCTCCCGCGGACGCGACGAGCACCGCCGTCAAATCGCTGGCCGCGGCGAGACCGAGGGTTAGGCGGTGAAGGCCGGCGAATGCGAGCAGGGCGAACGCGACACCCGCGAGGAGGCGCAGCGTGAGGCTGCCCATGCTCGCAGGCGTGGGTTTCGAGCCAGTCGAATTGAATTCCAAGCCGATCTCCTCCGCGTCCCCGTCCGGATTGGGTGCAGTAAGGTATGGCAGGAGTCGGTCGGCGTCGCACTAGGTCATTCGTACCGCTGGCCCCAAAACCGATGATCGCGCGAGCTCGACTACCATGAGCGGACGATGACCGACCGAAGCCGCATGATCGACCTCACGACCGTCGATGAGCGCGCCTTCCTGATCGGGATCGACGATCCGCGCACTGGCCGCTGGCCGATCGAGCGCAGCCTCGCCGAGCTCGCCGCCCTGACCGACACGGCGGGCGCTTCGGTGGTTGGCAGCGCGTTCCAGCGCCGTACGCACCCCGATCCGGTCTGGTACTTCGGCAAGGGACGCGCCGCCGAGCTGGTCGACGAGAAGGGCGCCACCGACTTCAACCTGCTGGTGGTCGACGATGAGCTCAGTGCCAACCAGCAGCGCAACCTCGAGACGCTGCTCGACTGCAAGGTGCTCGACCGATCGGCACTGATCATCGACATCTTCGCCCGCCACGCCAGGACCCGCGAAGGGCGCCTGCAGGTCGAGCTGGCCGCCCTCGAATATCACCTGCCGCGGCTCACGCGGCTCTGGACCCACCTTTCGCGCACCGGCGGCGGGATCGGCACCCGGGGTCCCGGCGAGAGCCAGCTCGAGACCGACCGACGCCTGATCCGCGAAAAGATCAAGAAGGTCCGCGGCGACCTTGACGAGGTGAAGCGCCAGCGAGCCACCGCCGCCCGCCAGCGCGACCGCAGCGAGGTCGCGACCGTGGCCCTGGTTGGCTACACCAATGCCGGCAAGAGCACGCTCCTCAATGCCCTGGCCGATGCCGACGTGTACGCCGCCGACATGCTCTTCGCCACGCTCGACCCGACCTCGCGCCAGGTGGTCCTGCCGACGGGCCAGCGGGTGGTGATGAGCGACACGGTGGGCTTCATCAACAAGCTGCCCCATGACCTGGTCGACGCCTTCCGTGCCACGCTCGAGGAGGTGATCCGCGCCGACCTGCTGCTCGAGGTGGTCGACGCCGCCGATCCCGATTTCCTGCCGCAGCAGGCCGCGGTCCAGACCGTCCTCGACGAGCTGGGCGCCGGCGGCAAGCCGCGCATCACCGTCTTCAACAAGATCGACCGGCTCGATGCGGACCTGCGCGCCGGGCCGATGCCATCCAGCGAGCGGGCGGTCTTCGTCAGCGCCCTCAGCGGCGAGGGCCTTGGTGAGCTGGTGGCTCGCGTCGCTGACGCGCTGCGCGCGGGCATGACCGCGGTCGACGCGGTCGTGCCGTACGAACGCGGCGAGCTGGTGGCCAGGGCGCGGACCAGCGGCGACGTCGCCGAGGAGTACCAGGCCGGCGGTGTGCGCCTCTCGGGTCACCTGCCGCATGCGATCGCCGGCGAGGTGGCCGCCGCCGGCCGTCGGAATGGGCGCGCCAGCCGACCCTCACAGCGCTGAGCCCGCCCGCGCAGCCGATGGTCGTGCTCGAGGGGCGGATCTCGATCGAGGCGGCGCTGCGCGCCGGGACACGCGATGTGAGCGAGATCCTTGCGTTGCAGCCCGGCGACCGCCGCCTTTCGCGCCTTCGCGCCGTCGCGGCCGAGCGAGGAGTCCCGCTGCGTGTCGCCTCGACACTGGAGATCGAGGAGCTCGCCGCCGGCAGGACCCACGGTGGCGTGCTGGCGCTGGCGGGGGAGCGGCGCTACGCCGACCTCGAGCAGCTGCTCGCCGACTCCGGCCCGACGCCATTTCTCGTCATGCTCGACGGGGTCGAGGACCCGTACAACTTCGGAGCCGCGATCCGGGGCGTCTATGCTGCGGGCGCGGCTGGCCTGATCGTGCGCCCGCGAAGCTGGGAGCAGGCGGCCGGCACGGTCGCGCGCGCCTCCGCCGGCGCGTCCGAGCTGATGCCCACCGCAATGGTGGAGACGAGCGAGCAGGCGGCCGATCTGTGTCGGGCCGCGGGGCTCCGCGTGGTGTGCGCGGCCGCACGCTCGGACGCGGTCTCCATGCACGAGGCCGACCTTGGCGGGGCGCTCTTTCTCCTCGTCGGGGGTGAGCGCCGCGGTATCACGCGCTCATTCCTCGATCGCGCCGACCTCGTGGTCAGGATCCCCTACGCGCGGCCGGTGCTCGGGTCGCTGGGGACCGCAACCGCCGCCGCCGTGCTCGCCTTCGAGGCGATGCGGCAGCGCACGGCGGGTCAGGCTCAGAGGTAGGGGAGAGGGGTCTAGGCGGGTCGCGACGAGGACTGCGAGGCGCTCCCTGTGCGCCGCAGGCCGGCACCCGCCGGCGAACGCCGAGCGATGCGCGCCCGAATGGCGAGACCGGCCGCCAGGTAGACGGCGGCGAGGACGGTCAGCAGGCCGTAGCCACGGGCCAGCGGCGCAAGGTCACCGGCGGCCATCAGGCTGCCGGCAAGCGTCAGTACGAGTCCCACCGTCAGCCCGAAT
>JBDUDC010000102.1:0-5304 GCA_040003165.1 Chloroflexota bacterium | reverse complement strand
TACCACACCATGCTCGGGGAGCGGCAGCGCTACCAGAACGGGTTCGACTGCCAGGGGCTCTGGATCGAGGTCGAGGTCGAGCGCGAGCTCGGCTTCAACAACAAGCGCCAGATCGAGGAGTACGGCATCGATCGATTCGTCGAGCGCTGCAAGGAGCGCGTCGACCGATTTGCCGGCATCCAGACCGAGCAGAGCAAGCGGCTCGGGATGTGGATGGACTGGGAGCACAGCTACTTCACCAACTCCGACGAGAACAACTACACGATCTGGGCCTTCCTGGCGGAGTGCCACCGGCGCGGGCTCATCCACCGCGGCCATGACGTGATGCCGTGGTGTCCGCGCTGCGGCACCGGGATCAGCAACATGGAGGCCGCGGAGGGCTACGCCGACGTCCGGCACCTGGCTGTGACGCTCCGCCTTCCCATCACCAGCGAGGGGCACGACGACGAGTCACTGCTCGTCTGGACCACCACGCCGTGGACCCTCTCTTCGAACGTGGCTGCGGCCGTGAACCCGGCCCTGACCTACCAGCTGGTGGCCGGAGCGAACGGTCAGCGGTGGTGGATCTCGCACGGGTCGAAATCACGGGTCGCGGGCGACGCCGAGGTGCTGCGCGAGGCGTCCGGCTCCGAGCTGGTGGGGCTCACCTACGCAGGCCCGTACGACGAGCTTCCGGTGGCGGCCGGCGTCGTGCACCGGGTGATCCCGTGGAGCGAGGTGTCGGACGAGGAGGGGACCGGCATCGTGCATATCGCCCCCGGCTGCGGACAGGAGGACTTCGGCCTCGCCAAAGAGCACGGCCTGGCGGTGCTCGACCCAATCGACGAGTTCGGCGTCTTCCGCGAAGCCTACGGCTGGCAGACCGGCCGCTTCGCCGGCGCTTCGGGCGAACGGGCAGCGGATCTGGCTTCCGAGATCGTCGCCGATCTCGAGCGCAAGGGCCTCCTCGTCGCAAGCGGGCAGTACGCGCATTCCTACCCCCATTGCTGGCGCTGCGGGACCCAGCTCCTCTTCCGGCTGGTCGACGAATGGTTCATCGCGACCGATCCGCTGCGGGAGCCGGTCAGCGAGGCGACACGCAGCGTGACGTGGCTGCCGCCGGGGATCGGGCTCGAGGAGCGCGAGCTGGATTGGCTGCGCAACATGAGCGATTGGATGATCAGCAAGAAGCGCTACTACGGGCTTGCGCTGCCGATCTGGGAATGCGCCGATTGCGACGCGTGGGAGGTCATCGGCTCTCGAGAGGAGCTTCGCGAGCGGGCCGTTGCCGGGTGGGAGGCGTTCGACGGCCATACGCCGCATCGGCCCTGGATCGACGCGGTCGAGATCGCCTGCGCGACGTGCGGCGGCCACGCCCAGCGCACCCGCGACGTCGGGAATCCGTGGCTCGACGCCGGAATCGTGGCCCTCTCGACGCTGCGCTGGAACAGCGACCGCGCGTACTGGGAGGAGTGGTATCCGGCCGACTTCGTGACCGAGTCGTTCCCGGGGCAGTTCCGCAACTGGTTCTATGCCCTGCTCACCATGTCGACGGTGATGACCGGTCGCGCGCCGATGCGCACCCTGTTCGGCTACGCATTGGTGAGGGACGAGCACGGCGAGGAGATGCACAAGAGCAGGGGGAACTCGATTCCGTTCGACGAGGCGGCGGAGCAGCTGGGCGCGGACGTCATGCGCTGGATGTACGCCGCCGCGAACCCCGCCGTGAACCTGAACTTCGGGTACGGGCCCGCCCACGAGGTGGTGCGGCGCTTCTTCCTGCCGCTATGGAACACGTACAGCTTCTTCGTGATCTATGCCACGCTCGACGGCTGGCTCCCGTCGGCGGTCGACGAGGCTGAGCTCACGCTGCTCGACCGCTGGATCCTGTCACGCCTCGACGCGCTGACTGCCGAGGTCCGGGGCTGCCTCGATGCCTATGACGCCGCCGCCGCATGCCGGGCGATGGAGGCATTCGTCGACGACCTCTCGAACTGGTACGTGCGGCGCAACCGGCGCCGGTTCTGGAAGGGCGAGCTCGACGCCGACAAGGCTGCCGCATACGCGACGCTCCACGAGGTGCTGGTCACGTTCACGCGCCTGCTGGCGCCGATCGTCCCGCACCTGGCCGATGCGCTCTGGCAGAACCTCGTGCTGGCGGTCGATCCGCAGGCGGTCGACAGCGTCCACCTCGCCGACTTCCCGGTTTCGCTCGGGCGGGCGGATCCCGAGGCCGACCGCCAGATGGCGCTGGCGCGCCGTATTGTCGGCCTCGGGCGGACGGCGCGCGCCGCCTCCGGCCTGAAGGTGCGTCAGCCGCTGGCAGCGGTCCGCGTAAAGCTGCCGGCCAGGGCAGGGTCAGGGCTGAGCGAGGACGCAGCGCTCACTGGCGAGATCCTCGATGAGCTCAACACCAAGCGGCTTGACCTGATCTCCGATGAGGCGGTGATGGTCGAGCGCACGCTCTATCCGCTCCTCCCTGTGATCGGCCCGCGCCACGGTCGATTGGTGAGCGCCGTGATGGCCGGCGCCCGAGCCGGGGAGTGGCGAGTCCGCGAGGACGGTAGGGCCGAGGTCGGTGGCGTCGTGCTCGAGTCCGACGAGTTCGAGCTCACCGCTCGCGCTAGGCCGGGACACGAGGTCGCCACCGACGGCGACCTGCTGGTCGCGCTCGATACGCAGCTCGACAACGCCCTCGTGGCGGAGGGCGCGGCCCGCGAGGTCGCCCATCGGCTGCAGAACCTGCGCAAAGCGGCGGGCTATCGGATCAGCGACCGGATCGCGGCCAGCGTCGACGGCGCCGCCGAGCTGGTCGCTCGGCTGGGTCCACATCGCGATTGGCTGGCCGAGGAGATCCTCGCCACCGAGCTCGTCCTGGGCGGCACGATCGACGCCGCCGACCAGACCGAGGAGACGGAGCTCGACGGTGCGACGCTGCGCCTCGCCGTTCGCGGCACAGGAACGGATCAGCGGGCGAACGGGGGCATCGCGTAGGCTAGGCGGACGATGACGACCGATGCCGTGCACGGCACCACCCGATGGATGGAGCCCGTGCTGCTCGCCGCCGTCGCCGCCGTCATCTTCGTCGCCGACCAGGCGACCAAGGCGCTGGTGGCCGGCGGGATCGTGCTGAATGAGCGCGTCAGCGTCGTGGGCGACCTCGTTCAGCTCTGGCACGTCCGCAACAGCGGGGCGGCCTTCAGCCTCTTCCAGGGCGGCACGCTGCTCTTCCTTGTCGTGACCGTGGTGGCCATTGGGATGATCGTCTACTTCCACCGCATCTTCCGCGGCCGGAGCCCGTGGCTGCAGGTCCTGCTCGGCGTCATCCTCGGCGGGACCGCGGGCAACCTCGTCGATCGCCTTCGATTCGGATACGTCACCGACTTCCTGTCGATCGGCGTCGGCGATGTGCGATGGCCCGTCTTCAACGTTGCCGATTCCTCGGTCGTGGTCGGCATCGGCCTGCTGGTGATCTACCTGTTCGTCACGGATCGCGGGCGGCGGGAGATCCGCGCTTGAGCGATGCGGCGCTCGGCGATCGCGTCGTGACCGGCGCAGCGACCGCGGGACGCTTCGACCTGGCGGTCAGCGCCGTGGCGGAGATCAGCCGCGCCCATGCGCAGCGCCTCATCTCCGATGGTCGGGCGACGGTGGAAGGCCATAGAGCCCGGGCCAGCGACCGGCTGAGCGGTGGCGAGCGGATCCGCGTGGAGCTCTCCGCTCCTCCCGATCCGACCATCGTTCCGGAGTCGATCCCGCTCTCAGTCGTCTACGAGGACGCGGAGATGCTTATCGTCGACAAGCCGGCGGGGTTGGTCGTGCATCCGGCCCAGGGTAACCGCAGCGGCACGCTGGTACACGCCCTGCTCGGACGCGCCCGGGACCGCGGCGAAGCGCTCGGCTCGATCGCCGGGATCGAGCGGCCCGGGATCGTGCATCGGCTCGACAAGGAGACTTCGGGCCTGATGGCGGTCGCCAAGACCGATGCCGCCCAGGCGAGCCTGATGGACCAGTTCCGCCGGCGGACGGTGGAGAAGGAGTACGTGGCCCTGGTGCGCGGCTCCGCGCCCGCGCTGCACGGCCGCATCGAGGCGCCGATCGGCCGCGCGGCGGGCGCCTGGAAGATGGGCGTCACCGCTGACGGCCGGGCGGCGATCACCCAGTACGAGGTGCTCGACAGCGGAAGCGGGCACAGCCTCCTCGCGCTCCACCCCCTCACCGGCCGCACCCACCAGATCCGGGCTCACCTCGCGTTCCTGCACCTGCCGATCGTGGGCGACCTGCGCTACGGGGGAGGGCTGGGTCCCGGTGGGCTCGACCGGCAGTTCCTGCATGCTGCGCGGCTGACGCTTCGACGGCCACGGGACGGCGCATGGGTGCGGGCCGCGAGCGCGCTACCGGCGGACCTGGAGGCGGCGCTCGAGGCGATCGGGCTGGCGAGCGACCGGCTCCCCGAGCGCGCCGGGGTCGAGGTGGGGGAGCCGGCATGACCGACGGCAAGCGGATGACATTCCCGAACCCGATGCTGGTCGTCGTCTCGGGACCATCTGGCGTGGGCAAGAGCACCATCGTGCACGAGCTCGCGCGGCGCCACCCGCAGGTGGTGCCAATCGTGACCGCCACCACCCGGCCGCAACGCTCAGACGAGACGAACGGCGTGCACTACCACTTCCTGTGTGCCGATGACTTCGCACAGCTCCGCGAGAACGGAGGCCTGCTCGAATGGGCCGAGGTTCACGGCAACTGGTACGGGACGCCGGTCGGCCAGGTGCGCGGGATCCTCGCCGCCGGCCGCGACGCGGTCGTCGTTCCCGATCCGCAGGGCGCGCGCTCGATCCGCCGCATCGTGCCCGATGCGTTGCTCATCTTCATCATGCCGCCGTCGATCGACGACCTCGATCAGCGCCTGAAGAGCCGCGGCTCGGAGGACGAGGCCAGCCTCGCCCGCCGGCGCGACGACGCCGAGCGGTGGATGGCCGGCGCCGACAACTACGACTACACGGTGGTCAACGAGACCGGCCACGCCGAGGAGGCGGCCGATCGAATCTGGGAGATCATCCAGGCGGAGGCGCGCCGCGACCCGCCGCGCCGCGTGCACATCTGACCGAGCGCGTCATCCGGGTCGCCGTCGAGGCGGTCGCCGATCGGCCGGAGCGGACCTTCAGCTATCGCCTGCCGAGCGAGCTCGAGCCGGCCGCGCCGGGCTCCCTGCTGCTGGTGCCCTATGGCCGGCGCCTCGCGCTTGGTTACCTGCTCCCCGGAGCCGTCGAGGGCGACGGCGATCTGAAGGCGGTCGAAGCGGTCGTCTCGGAGCCGATGCTCAGC
>JBDUDC010000101.1:0-5337 GCA_040003165.1 Chloroflexota bacterium | reverse complement strand
TGACGATCCCCTCGCGCGTGCAGCGGCCCACCTCGCGCAGGGTCGACTGCATCGTGCGGATGGTCGGCGGATAGGCGAACTCGACCTGCCCGTTGGCGATGTGCGCGGTCGGCTCGCCGTCGGTGATGACCACGATCTCCTTGTTGCCGCCATGCCGGCGGCCGAGGAGCTCGCGGGCGATGATCAGGGCGTGCTGCAGGTTGGTGCCGTACTCGAATTCGTACGGCGACAGGGTCGCAATCGCCTCTGGCTTGATCTGGCGCGCGTAGTAGGCGAAGCCGACCACGTACAGCCGATCCCGCGGGTAGCGGGTGTGAATCAGGGTGTGCAGCGCCATCGCCACCCGCTTGGCGGCCGATGAGCAGCCGCGCAGCAGCATCGAGCGGCTCATGTCGAGCAGCAGGACTGTTGAGCTGATCGTCGCCTCCTCGGAGCGATGCACCTCGAAGTCGGCCGGCGCGATGCGCAGCGGGGTGCCCGGGCCCTCCCGTGCCATGGCGTTGAAGAGCGTGCGGTTGAGATCGACCGTGAATGGGTCTCCGAACTCGAACGCCTTCGACTCGTCCGTAAGCTCCCCGCCGACGCCGGCGCGCGGCAGCGGATGCCCGCCCAGCGACTCGCGCCGGAGGCGGCTGAAGATCTCGGTGAGCGCTCGCATCCCGAGCTTGCGGGCGGCTCGCGGGGTCAGGTCCAGCCGTCCGCCATCGCGCTCGAGGTAGCCGGCCTCCTCCAGCGCGCGGGTCAGCTCGCGCAGCTGCTCGAGGTCGTCGGCGGAGTCGTCGCCGCCCAGCTCCCGGAGCAGATCGGCATCGATCCGCTCGAGCGCATCGGGATCCCGGGCGCCGAGCAGCTCCTCTTCGAGAGACGAGAACTGCTGCTGCCGGTCGATGGCGGCCAGCGCCTCGGGCAGGCCCATCGGCTCGTCGCCGGAGAACGGATACGGCTCGCCGAACGGCTGCTCAGGCCGCAGCCCCTGCAGGTTGCCGGCGAGCCGGGCCATGTCCCAGCGCAGGCGGTCGTCGCGCAGCAGGTCGTCCATCAGGCCGCGCAGCTCGTCGCGCATCTCGGGGCTCATCGAGTTGAGGAGCGAAGCCATCTGCGAGGCCTGGCGGTGGAGGTGATCGATGAGCTGGTCGACGTTCTCGATCCCGGGTGGAAAGTATTGGCCGTGCTGCGCCATGAAGCGATCGAAGTCGGCGGAGACATCGGCGCCGGAAGCATGCTTCTCCAGCAGATCGTTGAGATCGCGCACCATCTCGCGGATCCCCGACAGATCTTCGGGGGTGACTCCCTCGACGCCCTGCTTGAGCCCCTGGAAGTACGTCTGCAGCATCTGCTGGCGGAGCTCGTCGGAGAGCGCATTGAAGGCGTCGCGCGCCTCGGGATCCATGAACTCGTAGTCGCGCAGGCCATGGAGGCGCCCCGAGACGTCCGGGGGCAGCGCGTCGAGCCGGTCGCGCCGCTGCTGCGCCGTCCGCCGCAGCACCTGCTCGGCCATGCGTGCCTGATCCTGGTCGACGCCGGGCGGCGCATCGAGGCTCCCTTGCTCAGCGTCGTGGACGCGGCGCCCGATCCCCTCACGCTCCTGGTCGATGATCGCGTCGAGCCGCTCCTCGAGCTCGTCCAGCACCCCTTCCATGTGGGATCGCTCGAGCTCATCCGCGCGCCGCTCGCGGAGCCGGTCGAGAATCCGTCGCAGGCCCGGCACGTCGCCCCCGCGAGTCCCGTGCAGGCCCCGCTGCATCAGGCGCTGGAGAGCGCGACGGACGTCGCCCTCGGCCAGGATGTCGTCCGAGAGCGCGTCGAGGACATCGTCGGCGTCGAACGGCGGCAGCTGCTGGCTGCCGTCCCAGCGCGAGTAGCGGTACAGGGTCATCTGCTCGGCATCCGTCTAGCGCGCGTACCGGACTCCGCCGCCGCGCCGCTCCTTGTTGAGCCGCCGATTGAGATGCAGGCCCTCGAGGACGAACTCGACCCCGGAGGCGAGCCCGGCCGGCGACTCGCCGACGTCGAGGCGGCCGATCGAGCGCCGCAGCTCCGGCAGCTCGGCGACAAGCCGCTCGTGCGAGCTGCTGGGCGCCAACTCGCCGACCTCCGCCTCGATCCCGGACTCGAAGCGCTCGATGAGCGGAAGCAGCTCGGAGATCGCGAAATGCCGGTTGAAGACGTTGACCACCGCGCGCGCCACCAGCTTCTCGATGACCCGATCCTCCCGGGTCTCGTCGCCGAGCGTCTCGAGCTCGATCTTCCCGGCGGTCGATGCGACGACCGCGCCCAGGTCGCTGATGCGCGGCGCGGCGGTCGGCTCGTCGAGCCGCACCGCCCGCTTCAGGGCAGCGGCCCCGAGCGTCTCGCGGTTGGCGATGGTGACGCGCACGCTCACGCCGGAGCGCTGGCTCACCTCTGTGCTGCGCCGGGCGAGCTGCGAGAGCTCGGCCAGGATCTCCCGCATGAAGCCCGGGACCTGCACCGAGACCGATGCCGCGGCCTCGTCGTCGAACGTCCGGCGCTCGGCTTCCATGATCGCGATCTCGATGCTCGCCTCCTCCGGGTAGTGCGTCCGGATCTGCGCTCCGAATCGGTCCTTCAGGGGCGTGATGATCCGACCTCGCGAGGTGTAGTCCTCCGGATTGGCCGATGCCACTACGAACAGGTCGAGGTCGAGGCGGACCCGGTAGCCGCGAATCTGGACGTCGCGCTCCTCCATCACGTTGAGCAGGCCGACCTGGATCCGCTCGGCAAGGTCCGGCAGCTCGTTGAGCACGAAGATGCCTCGATGCGTGCGGGGCAGCAGCCCGTAGTGGATCGTCAGCTCGTCCGACAGGTAGCGGCCCTCGGCCACCTTGACCGGGTCGACCTCTCCGATCAGGTCGGCGATCGTGATGTCGGGGGTGGCGAGCTTCTCGCTGTACCGATCCTCGCGCCGCAGCCAGCTGACCGGCGCCGCGTCACCGGCCTCGCCCACGATCGAGCGCGCCTGCGGCGAGATCGGATCGAGGGGGTCGTCGTGCAGCTCTGCGCCGGCGAGCGCCGGGACCCACTCGTCGAGCAGGGCGATCAGGCTGCGCGCGATACGGCTCTTCGCCTGGCCACGCTCGCCGAGCAGGATGATGTCCTGCCCGGCCAGGATCGCGTTCTCGATCTGCGGCAGCACCGTCTCGTCGTAGCCGAGGATCCCGGGAAGGAGCGTCTCGCCGCTGCGGATCCGCTCCAGGAGATTGGCGCGCATCTCCTCCTTGACGGAGCGCGGCTGGAAGCCCGACGCTCGGAGCTCGCCGAGCGTCGTGTCGTCGGGGCGAGAGCGGGTCATGCGGGAAGCTCCTGTGAGGCTGGGGCATGCGGATAGTCGGCCACGGCCAGGGCGACATCCGGAGGATCGCAGATGCCGCGCTCGGCGAGCATACCCAGGAATGAAGCCCGCTCGGCCAGCTCGGCCTCAAGCGCCTCGGCCTCGATCTCCAGGGTGCGCGCCAGGACGGCGTAGGCGGCGGGGTCGTGGACGAGCGGCCGCAGCGCGCGGCCACCGTCTGAGCGGAGCATCGGGGGCGCGGGAAAACGCTGCGCGCCGGTCAGGCGCGGGGAGCGCTCACCCTCGATGGCGGCCAGGCGCACCGGCGCGAGGGCGCCATCGTCGTCGAGGCGCAGATGCCACGCCTCCTCGACCCGGCGGTACATCCCCGCCGGCGTCCGGTAGGCGCTGTACTGGAGGTAGATGGTCAGGCCACCCAAGTCCACGTCCGTGGCGCCCAGCTCGTCGCGCATCTGCGCCAGCGCCTCGTCGAGCGAGTCCGCGTGCATCGTTGCGCCGAGGCCATAGCCGCGCCCGGCCAGGATCAGCGCGCCGCGTGCGTTGCGGCCCCAGACGTAGATCGGCAGGTGGTCGCTCATCTCGTTGACGAGCAGGTAGCCGCGCTCGGGGCCGATCTCGTCGAGCCAGCCGAAGTCCTCTGACCAGCCGCGCAGGAAGACGCCGACGGTCTGGTCGGGAAGGAAGTCGACCAGGGCGGAGAGGGTCGTGGTCTTGCCGGCCATCGGCGCCTCGGAGGAGAGCATGACCCCGCGCCGGCGTTCAACCACCGCCCACAGGGTCGCCATCAGGCGCGCGTCGAGGCTGCCGCTGCCGACGATCTCGACCGCCGACATCGGCCGCGGAAGTGACCAGTGGTATCCCCACCAGCCCTCCGGAAAGCGCGCGTACCACGAGCCGGCCATCGATCGCCACGGTACGCGCGCTCGAGGGGGCGCGCAACCGGCGGCTGCCTGCCCGATGATGACGCGGTGCGCAACCTTCGTCGCTGGATCGGCCCGATCGGCTTGGCGGTCAGCCTGATCGGCTTCGGATGGTTCGCCTGGTTCATGTGGTCGCAGGTCCAGGTCGACGGCGGAGATGCCTATGACGCGCATGCCTACCTGCTGGCCGCGCGCCATCTGCTGGCCGGCGAGCCGCTGTACACCCCGGTGTCGATCGGTGCTGCCGGTGCATATCGATACCCCCCGACCTTCGCACTCCTTCTCGCGCCCACCACCCTCGTCCCCGAGCTGGCGGCGGTGTGGATGTATCGGCTGGCATGCCTCGTCTGCCTGCGCTACCTCGTCGGGTCATGGCGAGCGGTCGGTTGGAGCCTCCTCCTTCCGCCCGTCTGGATCGAGCTCGCCGCGCTGAACGTCACCCTGCCGATCGCGGCCGCGGGCCGCTGGGCGCTCCGTGCCGACCGCGGCGCCGCATGGCTGCCTGCCGGAGCGGCGCTCAAGTACGGGGCCGCTCTGCTCCTCCCATTCCTGTGGGTCGTTCGGCCCTCGTCGCGCCGGCCGCTGCTGATCGGAGCGGGCGTGGTCATCGGCCTGATGGTCGCCCATGCCGCACTCGACCCGGGCATCTGGCGCGCCTACTTCGCCTCGCTGCTGCAGCAGGCAGCCAGCACCGATACAGGCCCGAGCGTGAACAACCAGCTGCTCCATCTCGTGCCCTCGACGGCCTGGGATTTCGCGGTGCGCGCCGGATTGGCCGCGGCGCTGTCCGTGATCGCGATTCGGCGCCGATGGGGCTGGCTCGCCTACATCGCGGCGACAATCGCGGTCCCGACGCTCTGGCTCGCCCGCCTCGCACCCCTGGTGGCTGTGCCGCGCCTCTGGTGGGAGGAGCGTCAGGAGGCCACGACGTCCGGCCCCGAGCGGGCGGCCGTCGAGGGCGTTGGGCCTGCGCCGGCGACCGGCTAGCCTCGCCTCAGGTGCGCGGCGTCACGATCAGGAAGGTGGTGCCATCACTGCCAGTGCGCTCGACGCTGAGGCTCGCGCCGTTCGCGGCCAGCAGCTCGCGTGCGATCGTCAGGCCGATTC
>JBDUDC010000100.1:0-5411 GCA_040003165.1 Chloroflexota bacterium | reverse complement strand
CGGCACTGGAAGACCGAGGTGGTCATCGGCTCGCTCGAGATGCTCTCGGGGCGCGGCAAGAAGGAGTACGCCAAGGAAGCACAAGCGGTCGCCACGGCTCCGGACGACGGGGAGGCTGCGCACACCACCGATGGCATCGCGACAGATCCGGAAGAGGTGCTCGTCGCGATGTGATCGCAGCGGTCCGGCGCTTACCCCTTCGCGCCGCGGCGTCCTCACCAACCGCCGATCCACGTGAGGCGCGAGCTAATTGGCTTCGCCCACGTGGATCACGAAGGTGGTCTCGGTCGCGCCGAAGGTCTCAGCCGAGACGACGTATCCCATCGTCCCTTTGTGCGCGCTCAGCGATATCGACCCCACGTCGACGCCATCCTCCGACGGAACCGGCGGCGGCGAGGGCTGCGGCGGATCGATAGTCCAGCCCGCGGACTGCAGCTTCGATCGGTAGTGCTCGATGACGAGGTCCGGATCATCGCGAGTACTGAACGTCGCGCCGCAGCTGCCGAGCCCATCGTCCTCGGGCACCAGCTCCGCGCCGCCGTAATGCTCGACCTCGTTCAAGGCTGAAGCTTCCGCGCTGCTGCACCCGCCGATGCTCACGAGGCACGCTGAAGCTGATACCGCCAAGAGTCCGATGAGCGCCATTCGCATCAGCGGACACGCCGTTGCTGTCATCTCGGAAGCCTAGGCCTCGGCGACTGCGGTCCTACCGCGGTCGGCCGGCTCGCGCACCCAAGGCCTGATTCGCGGCGGAACTCATCCGTCAGAATCCGTCGGTGGCCGCACGATTCACGACGCTCCCACCTGCCCACGGATACGACGACGATGCCGAGACTCGCCGACTGCTGCGCTCGAGACCGCCGGCAGCCGCGCTCCGATGGGCGGCCGCCGCCCTCGGCGGACCCGTTAGGTCCGTTCGTCCCCTTCGCGGCGGGATGTCGTCGGCCGTTCACCTTGTCGCGGTCGCGCGAGCGGACGGAGAGGTCGAGCGCGCCGTCCTGCGGCGATACGTCCGCCCCGAGATTCTTTCGGAAGAGCCCGATATCGCCGAGCGAGAAGCGCGCAGCCTGGGCTTTCTCAGTGGGGTGGAGCTCACCACACCAAGGCTGATTACGGTCGATGCAGTGGGGCGGGATACCGGCGCGCCCACGGTCCTCATGTCGTTTCTTCCTGGGCGCGTCGACTGGTCTCCCCGCGACATCGGTCTCTGGCTGCAGAGCCTGGCCGAGCCATTGCCGGTGCTGCACGCCGCGGTCCTGCCAGCGCCGGGGACCTTGCCCGCCTACTTTGGCTACGCGCAGCGCTCGTACGAGCCGCCGTCCTGGGCCCGAACGCCGGAGGTCTGGCGCGCCGCCGTGAAGATCTTCCACGCGCCCGATCCGACACAGTCGCTCGTCTGCATCCATCGCGACTACCACCCGGGCAATATCCTGTGGCGGGCAGGCCAGGTCAGCGGCCTGGTCGATTGGCCATCGGCAAGCATCGGTCCTGCGTCGGTCGACGTTGCCCACTGTCGAGCCAACCTCCTGGGCCGCTTTGACCTCGAAGTCGCCGACCGCTTCACGACGATATGGGAACGGCTGAGCGGGGACCGATTCAACCCGTGGGCGGACATCAGCACCATCATCGGCATGCTCGACGGCGTTCGCGACGACCCGCATCTCAATCGGTCGAGCGTGGAGGAGGCGTTGGCGCGCGCGGTCGCGGAGCTGGGCGCAGGCCCCGGATGAGTGGCACCATGCGCCGGTGACGACGGCCGCGGAGATGCCCTGCTCCAACTGTGGCGCCACGAACGCGGCAGAGGCTCGATTCTGCTCGTCGTGCGGGATGACTTTGGTCACGCGCGTCGGGGTCGAGGAGCGACGCACGGTGACCGCCCTCTTCGCCGACCTCGTGGGATCGACCTCGCTTGGCGAGCGGACCGATCCGGAGGTGATGCGCGCCCTGGTCGGGCGGTTCTTCGAGCTCGCGTCGGCCGAGATCCGCAGCCGGGGCGGCACTGTCGAGCGATTCAGCGGAGACGCGGTGCTCGGCATCTTCGGCCTCACGACGGCCCACGAAGACGACCCTGAGCGTGCGGTGCGGGCCGCGCTTGCGATTCGCGACAGGCTGGATCTGCTGCGGACCGACGCATCCGCGCGCCACGAAATCGCGCTCGACGCTCGCTTCGGGATCGAGGCGGGCGAGGTCGTGGTGGGCGATCCGTTCGGCGGTGGCACCATGGCGACCGGCGACCCGGTCAACGTCGCGGCGCGGCTCGAGCAGCGCGCGGCGCCCGGCCAGGTCGTGATCGGACCGGCCGTGCGCATGGCGACCCTCACCGCGGTCGAGGCTGCGCCCCTTGGCGGGCTGGAGCTCAAGGGCAAGGATGAGCCGATCAGCGCCTGGCTCGTGGCCGGGGCGTCGTCCGAGCTCGGCGGAGAGCGCGGCGTGCCCGGGCTCCGGGCGCCGATGACCGGCCGGGACCAGGAGCTCGCGCTCGTCGTCGAGGCAGGCAGACGCGCGAAGTCGGGCAGCAAGGGTGTGCTCTTCACCGCGCTCGGGGTGCCTGGCGTCGGGAAGAGCAGGCTGGCGCGCGAGGCGTCCAGCGCCCTGTCAGCCGAACAGCCCACCGTCGTCCTGCGCGGGCGCTGCCTCCCGTACGGCGACGGGATCACGTACTGGCCGGTCGGCGAGATGCTCCGGTCGTGGGCCGGGATCGGTCCTGATCTCGACGCTGCACAGGCGGTCGAGCGGCTGCGCGCGGTCTGTCCCGACGACGCCGTCGCCGAACGGCTCGCCTTCGCCATCGGCCTGACCACCGAGGCGCCGATCGTCGAAGGCTTGGATCGCGAAATCGCATGGGCGTTTCGTCGGGTGGTCGAGTCGCTGCCACCCGGTGGCGACCTCCTTGTGCTCGTCTTCGAGGACATCCACTGGGCGGAGCCGGTCCTGCTCGACCTGATCGAATACCTGGTCGCCTGGTCGCGCGGCGTGCCGGCCCTCGTCCTCTGCCTGGCCAGGCCGGAGCTGATGGACCGCCGACCGACCTGGGGTGGCGGACGCGTCGAATCGAGCCGGATCCAGCTCGAACCGTTGGGCGAGGCCGATTCCCGGCAGCTCCTCGGGGCGCTGCTGGCCGTTGACGACCTCCCCGAGGCGCTTCGGGCTCGGATCCTCGAGCGGGCGGAAGGCAACCCGCTCTTCGTGGAGGAGGTGGTCCGCATGCTCATCGACGCCGGGGTCGTCGTGCGGCGCGACGACCGCTGGGTGGCGCTCGGGACCGCGGCCGACGTGCGCGTCCCCGAGACGATCGAGGCGCTGATCCGCGCCCGGCTCGACACGCTCCCACGCTCGGAGCGAGCGATGCTGCAAACGGCGTCGGTGGTCGGGCGCGTCTTCCAGCGCTCGGCGGTCGCGGCCCTGGCGGGTGGTCAGGCCGACCTGGGCTCGTCGCTCGATGAGGCCGTCCTGCGCGATCTGATCACCGAGGAGAGCGGCGCGGAGCGCGAGCCGACCTATCGGTTCAAGCACATCCTGATCCGCGACACGGCGTACGCGACCCTGCCGAAGACGCGACGGGCGGCGCTGCATCTCCAGGTCGTGGACTGGCTCGATGATTGGGCGGCGAACCGCGCCGAGGAGTTCATCGAGATTGCCGCCTACCACCTCGAGCAGGCAGCCAGGTTCCAGCGCGAGCTGGAGGGTGTCGCCGATCCCCAGATCGTCTCGCGCGCGGTGGAGCTGCTGACTCGCAGCGCACGGCGCGCTCTGGATCGGGACGACCTGCGGTCGGGTGAGACATTCGCGCAGCGAGCGATGGCGCTGGAGCCACCCGATCCGATGCAGCGGCTCGAGGCCAAGTTTCTCTTCGCGGAGGCTGCCTACCCGGAGAACGATCTCAAGCGCCTGAAGGAGCTCGGTCCGCAGATCGTCGACGAAGCCAGGGCGCTGGGCCGAAGGGACCTGGTCGGAAGAGCCCTCGTCTTCCACGCCATCGGCGAGTGGGTCGGCCCCGGCGGGGCGGGCGTGGAGGCCGGGCGCGCGCTCCTCGACGAGGCCATCGCTCTGTTGGAAGAGGCGGGGGACGCCACCTGGCTCTTCGAGGCAGCCCTCTTCACAGGCTACATCGGCTGGTGGTACGGCGATCTCGACCAGGCAATCGCGGCGTGGACCAGGGCTGCGGCCGTGGCTCGGAAGGCTGGCGACCCGGGCCGCGAGGCGCAGGGATTGCTGCAGGTTGCCGGTGCCGAACGGCTACGAGGCAGCGTCGATCAGCTCAAGACTCGCGTCGAGCGGGCGATCGAGGTTGCGCGGGGAGCCGGCGGCCGTACGCAGGTTATCGCGGCATATCACTGGGCCATGTACATCTTGACCTGCGTGTCCGCGCCCGAGGGGATCGAGCTGCTCGCCGTAACGCCGTCGCGGGCAGAGGAGGTCGGGGACCGCGACCTCGGAGAAGGCGCCTGGTGGCACCTGGGCCATGGTCGTCTGTGGATGGGCGATTTCGCCGGTGCGCTCGCCGCGGCGGAGCGCTCCCTGGCGTTGACGCAGGAGTCCGGGCACGGGGGCCGTATGCCGGAGAGCGAGCAGCTGTTGGCGCTCTGCCTGCTGGCGACCGGCGACCTCGTCGGCGCCGAGACCCATGCCCAGCGGGCGGTCGAGATCGTTGCGGCAGACGACACGGCCAGCGTCGCCTCCACCCACTCCGCCCTCGGCCAGGTTCGCGCAGCGCGGGGCCGCCTTGCAGAGGCAGAGCAGCTCCTGACCGAAGCGGTGGAGGTCATCCAGGGCACTGACTACGTCGGCCTGTATTGGGAATATCAGAGTCCACTGGCGAATTTCCTCCTGCGCCAGGGCCGCAGCGACGAGGCCGAGCGGTGGCTGACGGCGGCTCGGGAGAGCGCCCGCCTGTACGCCCCCAACCGACCCGCGCTGGCGTGGATCGAGCGTGACGCGGCCGCGGCGCGAGCGGCGGGGGAGCGGCCAGGTCAAGCCGGCGCCCCCTCGGAGGGCGGGGAATCGGCCCCATAGCCGTCGGTATACTGGCGCCCCCGCAGCCGCACCCGCCCGGGTGGGCAGAAATCGAGAGGATTCGCGGCTACCGCATGAGCGAGGACTATCCGTATAACGGACGCCTGAGCCGCTGGGAGGAGATCGCCCCCGGTCTGGCCATCGTCGGCGTCCAGAGCACCGACCAGCCCTTCCCGTTCGAGGCAGGGCAGTACGCGACCCTTGGGCTGCTTGGACCGGAGAAGCTCGTCCAGCGGCCGATGTCGGTCTCGTCGTCATCGGATCGGCTCGACGAATACGAGTTCTTCATCCGCCTGGTGGAGGGCGGCGCGTTCACCCCGCTGCTCTGGGAGCGGAGCGTCGGCGACCCGATCAACATCAAGGGGCCGAAGGGCAAGTTCCTGCTCCAGGACGACGGC
>JBDUDC010000099.1:0-5414 GCA_040003165.1 Chloroflexota bacterium | reverse complement strand
ATTCGAGGACCAGGTCTCGGCTCCGGCCGAGCCGGTGCCGGAGCTCACCGAGCAGGCCGAGCCAACCGAGCAGGCGTTCGCCGCGTTCGCACCCCAGCGTGAGCCGGAGTTCGTGCCGGAATCCGCGGCGGTCGTGGCCGAGTCCCTGCCTGCGCGCGAGCCGGAACCCGAACTGGACGGCGAACCCCAGCCCTCCCGACCGTACGAGCCGTTCGAAGTCATCGACGGCGGCGCGATGGCGGGATCGATCGACACCCCGGCCGGCGATATCGAAACCAGCCTTGGCGCCGAGGACGACTGGGACGGCCGCAGCGAGCGGCGCCAGCCGACCACGGCGGAGCAGGTGGTCCCGTGGCTCATCGGCGTGATCCTGCTTCTGGTGGGGATGGTGATTCTCCTGGTGGCGCTCATCTTCACCAGCGACAACGGCCTGCTCGCCGGGTTGGCCTCGCCTTCAGGGGGACCGAACGACAGTGCCGGCGCCGGTGTGGGTCCGTCCCCAGACCTGGCCGATACGCCCCGTGGCACCGCGTCGAGCTCGCCCGCGACGTCGAAGCCGAGCTCCACGCCGCCGCCGCTGCCGACGTTTGGGCCGCTCGACATGATCTACCTCGGCCGGTCTGCCGCGCTGGCCCACATCTACCTGCTGCGACACGACTTCACCGCCGATGTGGCGCCGGTGGTCCTCGCACGGGATCCGGCCCAGGACGTCGAGCACCTCTCGTGGTCGGCCGATGGGACGCACGGCGCGGCGATCATCGCCGGGCGGCTGATCACCATCGAGGGGAGCAAGCCGAAGCGGGCACTCGCCGACGGCATCGTGGCATCGACCTTCGCGCCCGACGGCAAGAGCATCTACGCCCTGCGGATCGTGATCGGCAATGGGACCGATCGGGCTGAGGTCCTGAAGATCACCTATGCCACCGGCGCTGCCGCGAGGCTGACTGAATGGACCTACCCGCGGCCGGTGCTCGGCACCGAATCGGCCGTCAAGGAAGCCCAGTTTGCCGACGAAGGCGGACCCGAGCGCCTCTACTGGATGTCGGACGGGACGCTGCGGATCTGGATGCTGGGAGCGCCCACGTACCGGGTGACACCCACGGGGCGGACGACCAAGCTCCCGGCCGCGACCCTGCCGGTGCTGTGGTCAGGTGAGGGCATCAAGCGGATCCAGATGACCGAGAGCGGCGAGACCACCACGATTTCGCTGCGCAGCGCGGACGGAAAAGAGCTCGCCAAGACGACGGTCAAGGGTCTCATCAGCCACCTGCGCTGGTCGCCCGACGACTCGCAGGTGGTCTTCACCCTCGGACGCAGCGTCGGGGGCGGCGTGCAGCAGGACCTCTTCCTGTGGAACCTGTCCGCGGACAAGCCCCCGATGCAGCTGACCAACACCGGCGCGGCGTTCGGCGCCGAGTGGCTGGGCACCGCACAGGCGTGGCGGCCATGAGCGGCCGTCCGCAGATCGTGAACCCCATCGGCGTCGAGCTGGACGAGACCGCGCGCCGGATGCGCATTCGCTGGGATGACGGACACCTGGGCGAATGGGGCTGGCTGGCATTGCGCCGCGCCTGCCCCTGCGCCCTGTGTGCGGGCGAGGGCAGCCTCCCGGGCGTGGTGACCCTCGACACCTTCTTCAATGAGCAGCAGACCACCGTCGAGAAGATCCGCTGGATCGGCCGATACGCCCTCGCCCCCATCTGGGCCGACGGCCACGACACCGGCCTCTTCACCTACACCCGCCTGCGCGAGCTGTGCGAGTGTCCTGAGCACGCAGCTCCGAGTGCCTAGGCCGCTGCCTTCCGACGCTGACGGCCTCCTCCTGGTCCACGCCCACCCCGACGACGAGGTGGTGTCGACCGGCGGGGTCATCGCCCGCGCCGTCGCCGATGGGCGCCGTGTCGACCTCGTCACCTGCACCGGCGGCGAGGAGGGCGAGATCCATGATCCGGACCTCGATCCCGCGGACGCGCAGCCGCGCCTGGCGGACATTCGCCGCGCGGAGCTCGAGTGCTCGATCGTTGCGCTGGGCGGCGGCGCAGTGCGCCTCCATCTGCTCGGCTATCGGGACTCGGGGATGATGGGCGAGCCGTCCAACGAGCGGCCGGAGGCGTTCTGGAAGGTGGACCTCGGCGAGGCGACCGGGCGGTTGGTGCGCATCGTCCGCGACGCGCGCCCTGCGGTCATGGTCAGCTACGACAGCAACGGCAATTACGGGCACCCCGATCACATCAACGCCCACCGCATCGCGGTCGCAGCCTTCGCCGGCGCCGCGGACTCGGGTCAGTACCCCGAAGCCGGCGCGCCGCATGAGGTCGCCAAGCTGTATGAGGTTGCCTTCGCCCGCGAGCCGTGGATGGCCCTCATGGCGGAGATGCGCGAGCGCGGCATCAGCCTCCCGTGGGGCGGGGATGAGGCAGCGCGCGACCGCGCGACCGACGAGCTGAATCCGAGCAACGCGGAGGCGGTCCGCCAGGTCGGCGAGGAGCTGGCCGAGGGGGAGACCGCCGACGATTTCGGGACGCCGGAGGCGCTGGTCACCGCCGCTGTCAACGTCCGCGACTTCCTCGAGCAGAAGCGCGCCGCCATGGCCTGCCACCGCACCCAGCGCCAGGACATGGGCTGGCTACTGGACCTTCCGGAGGACCTCGCCGGGCGCGCCGTCGACGTCGAGCATTTCATCCTGCGCGAATGGCGTGGGCACTCGGTCGAGGGGGTGCACGAGACCTCGCTCTTCGAGTAGTGAGTTCGGGGCGAAATCCCCTCAGAAGCCCGCGGATCCGTTCAATCGATTACCCAAGGTCATGGATCGGAAAGGATCAGCGTTGCCCGACACGATTTGGCGCGCAACGTACGACTACGAGTCATAGCGCGGCCGGTTGGCAACTGGGGCAGCCCGGCGACCCTCCGGGCTGCGCTCGCGCTACGATGCGCGGCATGGCCAACCGCAACCTGACCATCACCGAACCCCTCACCGAGTACCTCCTCGAGGTCGGCACCCGCGAGCCGGAGATCCTGCGCCGGCTGCGCGAGGAGACGGCGCCGATGGCGCAGTCGAACATGCAAATCGGGCCTGACCAGGGCGCCTTCATGGCCATGCTCGTGCGCCTGATGGACGCGTACCGATGCCTGGAGATCGGCACCTTCACCGGCTACTCCTCGACCGCGGTCGGCCTGGCGTTGCCGCCGCACGGGAGGATGGTCTGCTGCGACGTCAGCCAGGAATGGACCGATATCGCCCGTCGCTACTGGGCGGAGGCCGGGCTCGCCGATCGGATCGAGCTGCGACTGGCTCCCGCTGCCGAGACGCTCGAGGCGCTGCTCGCAGATGGGGCCGAGTTCGACTTCGCCTTCATCGATGCCGACAAGGCGGGTTACGACACCTACTACGAGTATTGCCTCCGTCTCGTGCGGCGTGGCGGGCTGATCACGATCGATAACGTGCTATGGAGCGGCCGGGTAGCCGACCCATCGGAGAATGACCCCGACACGACGGCGATCAGGGCGCTGAACGCGAAGATCGCCGCCGATGAGCGGGTCGACGCTGTGATCGTGCCGATCGGAGATGGCCTGACCCTGGCCCGAGTGCGCTGACAAGTGTCGGTCGAGATCCCGACCCCGGGCCAGCCGGACCCGGCCGAGCTGGCGTCGGGCTCCGCCTCGGGCTCCGCATCGGCGTCTGCCGCCCCGGGCCGGCGCTCGCTGTGGCGCCATCCCGACTTCATGAAGCTGTGGAGCGCCCAGACGATCAGCCTGCTGGGCGACGAGATGACCGGGCTCGCGGTCCCCCTCATCGCGATCCTGCTTCTGCACGCCACTGCCTTCGAGATGGGCATCCTGGGCACGCTCCTCTTCCTGCCGTTCATCTTGCTCACCCTTCCGGCCGGGGCGTGGGTCGACCGGATGCGCCGACGGCCGATCCTCATATCCGCCGATCTCGGCCGGGCCGCGATCCTGCTCTCGATCCCCGCCGCGTATGCGCTCGGTGTCCTCACCCTGATCCAGCTCTACGTGTGCGCCTTCGCGGTGGGCTGCCTGCAGGTCTTCTTCGACGTCGCCTATCAGTCGTACCTGCCCGTTGTGGTCGAGCGCGACCAGCTGGTCGAGGGCAACGCCAAGCTCGAGATCAGCCGATCCGCCGCCGCGCTTCCCGGCCCGGGCGTCGCCGGCCTCCTGATCTCGGTGGTCAGCGCACCGTTCGCGATCATCGTCGACGCCATCAGCTTCCTGGGGTCGGCGACGCTGCTCACCCTCATCCGCCGGCCCGAGTCGAAGCCGGAGCGCCAGGTTGACGCCGTGACCGGCAAGCACGAGTCGATGCGGACGGAGATCACCGAGGGCTGGCGCTACGTCATCCGGCACGAGTATCTGCGCAACATCGCCGCCTGCACCGGGACGCTGAACCTGTTCGGCAACATCGCCGGCGTGATCCTGCTCCTTTACGCGGTGCGGCAGCTGCACATGCAGCCGGCGGTGATCGGCCTCATCTTCGCGATCGGCAATGTCGGCACGCTCGTCGCCGCCTTCTCGACCGAGCGGGTCACACGCTGGCTGGGCCTGGGTCGCACCATCGTGCTCAGCGCCCTGGCATCCGGCCCCGCCGCCGTGCTGATCGCCATCGCGCCGCGTGATAACGCGCTGCCTTTCCTGATCGCGTCGTTCACCCTGACCAGCCTGACCAACGTCATCTACAACGTGAACCAGGTGAGCCTGCGGCAGGCGATCACCCCCGAGCGGATGCAGGGCCGCATGAATGCGACCATGCGGTTCATCGTGTGGGGGACCATCCCGGTCGGCTCGATCATCGGCGGCTTCCTGGGCGACGCGATCGGACTGCAGCCGACCCTGTGGGTCGGCGCCATCGGCTCATTCGTGGGCTTCCTGCCCGTCCTCTTGTCACCGGTCCGCTCGCTGAAGCACATCCCCGAGGCCGAGCCCGCCGCCGCCTGATCCTCAAGCGACGCATGACGCCGACGGTCCGGTCCGCTCCATTTGCGCTCAGCGCAAATATCCGCCAACTTCGACCTGAGGGTGGTCTCAACTTGGCGCTGACTTTCGCTCAGCGCAAAGGACGGCCAAGATATGGCCGAGACCAGGCCCGAGACGGCGCAACTTGGCCGTTACCTACGCTCAGCGCAAACGGCGGGAGCTGACGCGTCTCCTCGGCTAGGCTGAGCTCATGAATAGCCTGAACTGCGCCCGATGCAACGTCGCGCTGGAGTTCGTCGGCACGCGCGACTTCCACGAGGGCACGCGCTGGGGAGCGCTTGGCGATCTCGGCGAGCTCTTCGTGAAGAAGGAACGCTTCGACGTGTACGTCTGCCCGCGCTGCGGCGGCGTTGAGATGTTCGTGGACGGCATCGGCGAGGATCTGCGGTCGCCGATTGCCCCGGAGGGGAACTAACAGCCAAGCT
>JBDUDC010000098.1:0-5469 GCA_040003165.1 Chloroflexota bacterium | reverse complement strand
GCGAGCCTGGTCGCGGAGATCAGGGCGGGAGAGATGCTGCAGGCGGTCCTCGCGCGCCGGTTCAGCGTGCAGACCGCCCTGCGGGCCTTCGACCTGTACCGCGCGCTGCGGCGCATCAACCCTTCGCCCTACCTCTTCTACCTCGATCTGCGCGACGTCGCGCCGGAGGCGGCGCTGGTCGGTGCCTCGCCCGAGCTGCTGGTCCGGGTGCGAGATGGCGAGGTCGTCTCGCGGCCGATCGCGGGCACCCGCCCCCGGGACGAGGACCCTGCCGCCGATGCTGCGCTCGAGGCCGAGCTGCGAGCCGATCCGAAGGAGCTCGCCGAGCACGCGATGCTCGTCGACCTGGCCCGCAACGACGTCGGCCGCGTGGCGCAGCCCGCCAGCGTCGAGGTCCCGATGCTGCGCTCCATCGAGCGGTACTCGCACGTGATGCACCTCGTGAGCGAGGTGCGCGGCCGCCTCCGCGAGGACCTGGATGCGTTCGACGCGGTGCGCGCGGCGTTCCCGGCGGGGACCGTCAGCGGCGCGCCGAAGGTTCGCGCCATGCAGGCGATCGCCGAGCTCGAGGGCGAGCGTCGCGGCCCGTATGGGGGGGCGATCGGCTTCTTCTCTCCGGCCGACGTCGAGGCGGCGATCACGATTCGCAGCGTGCTGCTGCGCGACGGCGTGGCCCACATCCAGGCCGGAGCGGGGATCGTCGCCGACTCGATCGCGGAACGGGAATCTGCCGAGGTGGCGGCCAAGGCTGGCGCCGTGCTGGCAGCCCTGGCGGGTGGATGATGCGCGTCTTCGTGCTCGACAACTACGACTCGTTTACCTATAACCTCGTCCAGCTGCTGGGCCACCTGCAGGCCGATGTGACCGTCGCGCGCAACGATGAGACGACCGTCGGCGAGGTCGAGGTGCTGCGCCCCGATGCGATCATCATCTCTCCCGGCCCGTCGCTACCGGAGAAGGCCGGAATCAGCGTCGACCTGATCCGAGCGCTCGGTCCCAGCACACCGATCCTCGGCGTCTGCCTGGGTCACCAGGCGATCGGGATCGCCTACGGCGCGCGTGTCGTGCGGGTCGACCCGGTGCACGGCAAGCGCTCGACCGTCTTCCATTCAGGTCGCGGCTCGTTCCGCGACCTTCCATCCCCCATCCAGGCGGGCCGATATCACTCGCTGGCAATCGAGCGCTCCAGCCTGCCGCCGGAGCTCGAGGTGACGGCATGGTCGCCCGACGGGCTGCTGATGGGGCTCGTGCATCGGTCCCATCCGGTCGAGGGCTTCCAGTTCCACCCCGAGTCCATCCTGACCGATGACGGCGAGGCGCTGGTCGGCGCCTTCCTGGCTCGCGTCCCGGCCACCGTTCCATGATCGTTCTCCTCGCACAGCCAGCCGCATTCGCGCCGGTCCGTGCACTGGCTCGACGGGCGGGGCTGCGCTGCATTCCCGACAGTGCGGATCAGCCGCAGCGCCTCGCGCTGGTGGGGGCCCTCTCGCCGGCCGCTCGCGAGGAGCTCGCCGCGACGCTGGAGGGGCGGCCCGACGTCGCCGCGGTGATCCGCGAACCTGGCTCAGCGCCGCTCGCCTCTCGGCATTTCAGGCCCGAGCCTTCAGTCGTCCGGGTGGGTCCGCTGAGCATCGGCGGGGGAGCACCGATCCTCGCCGCCGGGCCGTGCGCGGTCGAGTCACGCGAGCAGCTGATGGCCGTGGCCGAGGCGGCGGCTCGCGCCGGCGCAGGGCTGCTGCGGGGCGGGGCCTTCAAGCCGCGCACCTCGCCGTACGCGTTCCAGGGGCTGGGGCCCGAGGGCCTGCGCCTGCTCGGCGAGGCGCGCCGCCAGACCGGGCTGCCGGTCGCCACCGAGGTGCTCGCCCCCGAGCAGGTCGAGCTGGTGGCGGAGGTCGCCGACCTGGTGCAGATCGGCGCCCGCAACATGCAGAACTACGCGTTGCTGGCGGCGGTGGGGGCTGCCGGCAAGCCGGTGCTGCTGAAGCGCGGGCTGGGCGCCACCCTCGACGAGTGGCTGCTCGCCGCCGAGTACCTGATCGCGACCGGCGCGGCGGGAGTGGTGCTCTGCGAGCGCGGGCTGCGCCACTTCGACCCGCAGACCCGCAACATCCTCGATCTCGCCGGAGCCGTCGCCGTGAAGTCGCTCACCCACCTGCCCGTCATCGCCGATCCATCGCATGCTACGGGACGCCGCGATCTCGTTGCCCCGATGGCCCTCGCCGCGCTGGCCGCGGGCCTCGACGGCGTCATCGTCGAGGTCCATCCCGACCCGGAGCGCGCCCTCTCTGACGGGCCGCAGTCGCTCGATCTCGCCGGCCTCGCCGATCTCGCGGACCGTGCTCGGGCCATGGGCGTGACCTTCGCGACGGCGACTGAAGAACCACGCCGCGCCACCGTCGACGGCTGGGGCCGCTGACCCGGCGACCGCTCAGGCCGACCCCTCGACCAGCAGGTCGACCGCGTCGAGGTAGCCATGCCAGCCCTTCCCGATCACGCTGGCCCGAGCCGCGGGCGCCGTGAGAGAGACGCGCCGCCAGGGCTCGCGCGCGGTGGTGTCGCTGATGTGCACCTCGACCACGGGGCGCCCGCAGGCCAGCAGGGCATCGTGCAGGGCATAGCTGGTGTGGGCCAACGCCCCGGGATTGATGATCACGCCTTCGTAATCGAGCAGCTCGAGCCGGTCGATTAGCGCGCCCTCGTGGTTCGATTGCAGGTGATCGAGCGTCGCCCCGCGCTGCTCGGCATGCTGGCGGGTGGCCTCGACGATCTCGCCAAGGGTCTGCGAGCCGTAGACCTCCGGCTGGCGCCGGCCCAGGATTCCGAGATTCGGTCCGTTGAGCACCAGGATTCTCATCGGCTGATCCGCCTCAGGGCGGCGTTCAGCTCTGCGGGCGTGACGTCGTCGACCTCGACCACATGACCGATGCGCATCGGCAGCAGCCAGCGCTGGCGCCCGCGCAGCCGTTTCTTGTCGCCGAGCAGCGCTTCGCGGACCGCCGCCTTGCTGAATGCGCAGCGCAGCTCAAAGCCGAGGTCGACCAGGAGCGAGTCGATCCGATCGGCGAGATCCGGGTCCGCGGCACGTCCGGCGGCGATGCCAGCGACGGCGCGAAGGCCCAACGCCACAGCCGCGCCGTGCGGCAGCCGATAGCCGCTCTCCACCTCGAGGGCGTGTCCGATGGTGTGGCCGAGATTGAGCTGACGCCGCTCGCCCTCCTCGAAGGGATCGCGCGCCACGATCGCGAGCTTGACCCTCACGGCCCGCTCGATGATCGCGTAGCGCGCCGCCTCGTCGCTCGCCAGCGCCGGGCGGCCGCGCTCCTCGAGGAGGGTCCACAGGTCCGGATCGCCGATCAGCGCGGCCTTGACTGCCTCCGCCAAACCATCGCGCAGCCGTTTTCGGGGCAGCGTTCGCAGCAGGCCGACGTCGGCGAAGACCGACCAGGCTGGCCAGAACGCGCCGACGGCGTTCTTCGCTGCGGCGAGGTCGACGCCCACCTTGCCTCCGAGCGCGGCATCGGCCTGGGCAAGCCAGGTGGTGGGTATCGCGACGTACGGCGCCCCCCGGGCGTAGAGCGCGGCGGCCAGTCCGGCGAGGTCCCCGACGGTGCCTCCGCCAACGCCCACGATCGGGTCGCCGCGCTCCGCGCGGGACGCCGCCAGCCATTCGAGGACGCGCTCCAGCGTGCGCATCCGCTTTCCCCGCTCGCCGCCGGTGAGGGTCATGCAGCGCGCCGCGCCAAGCGCGGCGATGAGGGCAGGCTGCAGACGGGTCAGCCGCGCGTCGACGACCAGCGAGCTTCGGCCGTCGGCCGGCAGCTCGAGCTCCAGCCCGAGGACGACGCGCGCCCGCGCGGGCCCGAGCGGATGGTGGCGCTCAACCTCGGCGTCGAAGAGCCGCCGCTCCCGAGGCGCCGCAGCGTTCATCATGTCGTCGGCGATGGCCGATGGCGGCCGGTCTGCGTCGGCCCGCATGGCGGCGGCGCGGTAGTACGGCGCCCGCTCCGCCGCGAGGCGCCGCAGGCCGGCGAGCGGGTCGGGGCGCAGGAGCGGCCTGGCGGCGGCATCGGACTCCAATCGAGCGGCGAGCTGCTCCGCGGGCGCGTCGAGCCAGACCACCGCGCCGCGCCGCCAGAGATCCCATCGGTTCAGCGGGTCGCTGAGCGTGCCGCCGCCGGTTGCGACGACCGCCCCGTCCTCGATCCGGCCGAGAGCCGAGCGTTCGGCGACGCGGAATGCGGGCTCTCCATCCTCGTCGATGATCCTCGCTGGCGAGCGGCCGGTCTGGCGCTCGACCAGCTCGTCGGTATCGATGAAGGATCGGCCGAGGCGCTGCGCGAGAAGCCGGCCTACGGCACTCTTGCCGCTGCCCGGCAGCCCCACCAGGACGATCCCGTCAGCCACTCGCCGGCTCCGCCAGCTCGGCATCGAGTGCCGCACGCATCGCGTCCAGCGGGGCCGGCCGATCCGTCCAGAGCTCGAAGCTGGCGGCCCCCTGTGCTACCAGGACTCCGGCGCCGTCTTCGGCCGCGGCGCCGGCCGCGCGCGCCTCGCGCACCAGGCGGGTCGGGCTCGGCCGATAGACGAGGTCGAGCACCCGCAGATCCGGCCGCAGCAGCTCGCCCGGAACGGGAGTCGCGTCGCTGGCGGTGCCGATCGGCGTGGCGTTGACCAGCAGGTCCGCCCGGATGAGCAGCTCGGGGATCCGGTGCCAGTCGAATCGGGTGATCACGTTGACGCCCTGCGCGCCGGCGTCGGTCAGCGCGATAACCACCGCGCGCGAGGCTCCGCCCCCTCCGAGCACGACGGCCTGCCACGGGTCGGGGGCAAGCGCGGCGAGGCGCTCGACGATGGCGGTAAGGTCGGTGTTGTGCCCGACCAGCCGGTCATCGCGGCGCACGATCGTGTTCAGCGCGCCGATCCGATCGACTTCCGGCCCGACGTTGTCGACGAGGTCAAGCGCCTCGACCTTGTGAGGCTGCGTGACGTTCGCTCCGAGGGCGTCGGCCGAGCGCAGCTCGGCGACTGCGGCGGGCAACTCGGCCGCACTGATGTCGCGCAGCTCGTAGCGGGCATCGATCCCGGTGGCGTCGAAGGCCGCATTGAGCATCGCCGGCGAGGCCGAGTAATCGATCCGGTGGCCGAGGAGCGTGACGATGCCGGTCATCCGCTGCGCGGCCCCGTCGACCGCCGGCGACGCCGACGCACCGCCGCCACGAGGTCGGCCATCGTGTCGCCGCCGAGCGTCGCGAGAAGCGTATCGGCAAGGACCAGCGCCACCATCGCCTCGCCCACCACCGCGCCGCGGGGCACGATCGCCACGTCGCTGCGCTCGATATGCGCGGCGCCCGACTCGCCACTGACGAGGTCGACCGTAGGGAGCGAATGGCGCAGCGTGGAGACCGGTTTGAGTGCCGCACGCACCACGATCGGCTCGCCGTTGCTCATCCCGCCCTCGATCCCGCCGGC
>JBDUDC010000014.1:0-18544 GCA_040003165.1 Chloroflexota bacterium | reverse complement strand
GACACCGAGGGCCATACGGTCCGCAGCAAGCTGACGGACGACGACACCGAGGGTCACTCGCGCAAGCGAGCGATGCCCGACGACGAGGACGTGTCAGGTCACAGCTACCTGAGGAAGGCGTCCGACGACGACGACACCGAGGGCCACGCGATCAAGAAGCTCTAGGAATTCGTGCCTGAAGCTGAGCTGGACGCCGCGCTCGCAGCACTGATCGCTGCGGCGCGGCGTGCTGCTGCCGCCAAGCAGATCCAGGGCGACGTCGAGCAGCGCCTGCTGCAGTCGATCGTCGATGCGACGACGAGCCTGTTCGACGCCGAGGCTTCATCGATCGCCCTTTTCGAGCGCGACCCCGATCGGCTCGAATACCGCGTAGCGGCCGGCGCCCAGGGTGCCGGCGCCATCGGCCTCTCGGTGAAGCCGTCGCAGGGGATCGCCGGCTATGTCTTCTCGACGGGCCAAGCGCTCGCTCTCTCCGACGTGGCCCACGATCCGCGCTTCGACCGCAGCGTGGCCGAGCGAACCGGCTACGTGCCACGATCCATCGCGGCGGTGCCGCTCTTCGACGAGCAGGGGACCGTCGGCGTCCTGCAGGTCCTCGACAAGCGCGACTCAGCCTCCTTCTCTCTGCGGGACATGGAGCTGCTTGGCGTGTTCGCCGCGCAGGCCACCGCCGCCATCAGCGCTGCTCGGGTCCAGCGCGACACCGGCCGGCTGCTGCACGAAGTGCTGGGACAGATCGGCCCTGACCTCACCGCTCCGCAGGTCGAGGAGCTCGTGGCCGCGGCCACGCGCGGTCTCGATGCCGACTCCGAGTCGCCGTTCTGGCAGCTGGTCGACAGCGTCTCCCGGCTGCGCGCAATGTCGGACCGTGAGCTCACGCTGGTGGGCGAGATCCTGGACGTCGTGGCGAAGCACGCCGAGCGGACCACGCGCAGGGCGTGACCGACCTCGATCTTCCCGCCTGGTCCGAGCCGTTCGTCGACGTCGACCCGCTGCGGCTTGCGCGCCGCATGCGGATCAGGGGCCTCAACCGCGCATGGGCCTGGGGCGGCTCGACAGGGGCGGGAGTTCGGGTCGGCATCATCGACAGCGGGCTCGAGAGCAGCCATCCGGCCCTCCGCGGCCGGGTCACCGAAAAGGTGGCGGTCGAGATGGTGGATGGTGATCCGCACGTCGTCCCCGACGAGCTGGGCGACCTGTTCGGCCACGCGACCGCCTGTGGCGGGATCATCCTGGGCCTGGCGCCCGACGTAGAGCTGGTCTCGATCCGCGTCCTCGGCGCGGACCTGCGGGGCAAGGGGACAGCCTTCGCGGCCGGCCTCGAGTGGGCGATCGAGCAGCGCCTCGACGTGGTCAACCTGAGCCTCTCGTCGAAGAGCGAGGCTCTCTTTCCTGTCTTCCACGGGCTCGTCGACGAGGCGTATTTCCACAACGTCGTGCTGGTGAGCGCCGCCAACAATGTGCCCGCGCCGAGCTACCCGTCGCTCTTCAGCTCGGTCTTCAGCGTCGCCGCTCACGCCCAGCCCGATCCGCTGCGCTTCTACTACAACCCCAACCCCCCGGTCGAGTTCGGAGCGTGGGGCGTCGACGTCCCGATCGCGTGGAAGGACGGCGGCAACACCGTTGCGACCGGCAACAGCTTCGCCGCACCGCACATCGCCGGCCTCGCCGCGCTCATCCTGGCCAAGCACCGCGGCCTCACCCCATTCGAGCTCAAGGCGATCCTGGCGGCGGTTGCCGACAACCCGCGCGCCAGCAAGGGGAGGCGATAGGCGTGTTCAAGGCCTATCGGCAGCTGCTTCGCAACCGCAACCTGGCCCGCCTCCTGTTCGGAGAGTTCGTGTCGGGCATCGGCGACTGGCTCTACCTGGTCGCGATCCTGATCGTCATCTACACCGAGACGGGGGATCCCGTGCTGCTCGGCGTCATGGGAGCGGCCCGCATCCTCCCGTACGTGATCCTCTCGGTGCCTGCGGGCTGGGTGGTCGACCACTACGACCGTCGCATGGTCCTGCTGGTCACCGACATCGCCCGCGGCGTCCTGATGCTGGCGCTGGCAGCCATCGTCCTGAGCCACGCTCCGGTCATCTTCATCGTCGCCATCTCGATCTTCGCGGCCTGCTTCTCCACCTTCTTCGGGCCGGCGCTGGCCGCCCTCTTGCCGAGCCTGGTCGACGAGAGCGAGCTCGGACCGGCGAACAGCGCCTGGGCAACGCTCGACAACCTGGCCTTCATCGTCGGGCCTGCGCTCGCGGCGGTCCTCATCACTGCGGGCGGGCTTGCGCTCGCCTTCCTGCTTAACGCCCTCTCGTTCGCGGTGGTGGCGGTGATCCTGTTCCGGCTGCCGCGCGCGGCCCCGGTGGCCGCCTCCGATGAGCCGAAGGCCGCGGAGCAAGCCCCCGTCTCGAGCTGGCGCGAGCTGGTCGGTCCACTGGCCGGCCCGTTCCTGCTCGACTCGGTGACGAGCCTGGTGGGGGGCGGCCTGGGAGTCCTGACCGTCGTCATCGCCATCGACGTGCTGCGCGCGGGCGAGGCCGGCACCGGCTACCTGAACGCGGCGACCGGGGTCGGTGGCGTCCTGGCCGGCTTTGCCGCGGGCTCCCTGGTGGCGCGCCGGCTGAGCGTTCCGCTCCTGATCGGCGGGCTGGCCGGCGGTATCGGCCTGGTGTGGCTCGGCTTCAGCAACAGCCTGATTCCCGCCATGTTCGCGATCGGGGTCGGCGTCGCGGGAGCCCTGCTGCTCGACGTGGTCAACACCACGCTGATCCAGCGGATCGTGCCCGACGCGCTGCGGGGCCGGGCGCTCGGCGTGGTGCAGATGACTTCCGCGCTCTTCTATGCGGGCGGCTCGCTCGCGTATCCGCTGATCGCGACGACGCTGGGCGTGACCCCGCTTCTGATCGGGTCGGGGGTGGCGATGGCGATCTCGGCGGTCGGCGCCCTGCTGCTCAGCATCCGCGCAGGCCTCCCTGGGACACTGGACCCCGAACGCAGCCGGGTGCTCGAGCTGCCGATCTTCGCCGGCCTGCCCGCCAACCGACTCGAAGCGGCGGCCCAGGCGTTCACCGCGCGCGACGTCCGTGCCGGCGAAGTGGTGGTGCGGCAGGGCGAGTCGGCCGACCGCTTCTACGTCATCAGCTCGGGATCCTTCGCGGTGACGCAGGTCCCGGCCGAGGGCGGCGAGGAGATCCGGCTTCGGGAGCTTGGGCTCGATGACGTCTTCGGCGAGATCGGGCTGCTGCAGCACTCGCCGCGCACTGCGACGGTGACCGCCGAGACCGATGGGCGCCTCCTGGTTCTGGACGGCGCCCGGTTCCTCGAGCTGGTCGGCTCGGGGCCTGGCCTGAGCTCTCGGCTGCTCGATCTGTACCGAGGGGCGCTGGCGCGCGGGTGAGCTCCCGGCCGGCTGTCCGCAGCATGACGGCTCGATTGTCCGGCCAGCGATTGTGTCCCCGGCGCCTACTGCGCAGCATCAGCGAGGACAACCCTGCCCAGGTGAAGGACCGATGCAGACCAAGGACCGGCGCGATCAGCTCTTCGACCGGCTCTGCCTGTATCGCGCGATCTATGCCCGGCGCGGGCGGCTGGACAACGCCGGCGTGATCTCGGTCGATGCGGCGATCGTCTGGGCAGAGCGGCTGATGGCCGATCCAGAGCTCCTGGAGCAGGCGGTCAACCGTCTCGCCTGACCGTCGGCGCGGCCTCTGGCAGCTCGAAGCGATCGAGCTCGTCCGGACGGTGGGAGCGTTCGGCGGCATCGAGCGTCTGCTGCAGCAGCATCATCGCGGTCACCGGTCCGACTCCCCCGGGGACCGGCGTGATGGCTGACACGACCGGCCGCACCGCCTCGAAATCGACGTCGCCGACCAGGCCCTCCGGCGTCGCATTGATTCCGCAGTCGATCACCACCGCAGAGCGATTGACCATCTCAGGCCGGACCAGGCGCGGCGCCCCGGCGCCCACCACCAGGATCTCGGCGCGCCTCGTCTCGCGGGCCAGGTTCCGCGTGCGGCGGTGGCAGATGACGACGGTGGCATCGGCAGCCAGCAGCAACGCCGCCACAGGCCCTCCGACCACCGGCGACCGGCCGATCACCACCGCTCGCCGCCCGGCGATGGGCACCTCGTAGGCCCGCAGCAACGCCATCACGGCGAGGGCCGTGGCCGGCACCATCGCAGGCTCGCCGCGCGCCAGGCGGCCGGCATTGATCGGCGTCGCACCGTCAACGTCCTTGGCGGGATCGATCAGCGCAACCACGGCGCCGGGCGCGAGGTGAGCGGGCACCGGGAGCGCGACGACGATTCCGGCAATGCTCGGGTCGCGGTTGAGGGCGCCGATGCGCGCCGCCAGGTCGGAGAGCGCAACACCACTGGGAGGCACGACCTCGACGACCTCGATTCCCACGCCACGGGCGGAGCGCGCAACGCTTCCCGCATACAGCGACGATGCGCCGTCGTCGTCGAACCGCACGATCGCCAGGCGAGGCGCCGCTCCGGCGCGCGCCGTGATGGCTGCCGTCCGTTCGGAGAGCTCCCGCCAGAGCCGCGAGGCGACCGCGCGGCCGTCCAGGATACGGGCCGTCATCCGAGCAGCCTCTCGACGATGGCGAGCACGTGTGCCTCGCCTTCGCGGGCGCCGGCACCGAGCCGGCCGATCTGCTCAGCCGCCTCCGGACGCAGGGGATCGTCGGTCGCGAGCGAAGGCAGGTTGATCCGAACGTTCAGGAGTGCACCCCGCACGCTCGCCGAAGCGAGCTGAGCCGCGACGCCGACATCGCTGACGGCGTGTGGGTTGCCGATGGGCGCGAGGCGGTGCGCCAGCGTGAGCACGCCGGCGGCGGTCTCGGCGACCTGAAGGGGAATGCGCGTTGCCTCGCGTGTGGCCTCCGCCACGCGCTCGGCCCGATCGGCTCGCTCGGCCTCGGTTTCGCGCGGCAGGCGACGAGCGGTGATGACCGCCTGGTCGGCGAAGGCGTCGAGCTCGGCAAGCTCGAGCAGCTCGCTCCGGCGCACGGCGGCGGCGGCGCCGATCTCACGTACCGCCTCGACGCCGCCGGCGGTCCTGTCGCCGGTCAGCGCGCCGACCATCTCGACCAGCGCGGCGGCCATTGCGCCGACCAACGCCGCGGCGCTGCCCCCGCCCGGAGTGGGAACGCTGCTGGCGAGCCGGCCGACCAGCTCGCGAACCGGCAGATCGGCGATTCGGTCCGGATCGCGCATCGGCGACGCCTCGTCTCTGGCGCCGCCGACGTGGATCGGGCCTGACGCCGCGCCGATTGTAGCGATCCGGTCAGGCTGCCCGGTCGATGGCCTCCACGAACCAGCGCCGGCGGCGGCCGTCGAAGGCAACCGCCGCCTGGCCGCCGTCATCGGTCTGGAGGAGATAGGTGATCCGTGGGCCGCGCTCGGCGGGGTACGCGGAGCGCTCGTCCCGGACAGACGAGAGGCCGACGACGCGGACGAGCTGGTCGCCCCAGGCGACGCTGGTTGGCCGGGCGAGCCGCCGATCCCAGCGAACCCGTGCCTCGATGGGTGTGATCTTGGTGAGAGCCATGTGCGCTCCTATTTCCTCGGAGCCTCCGAGCTGCAGAACGGGTGTTCTAATAGGAAGTGACTATACGAACACTCGTTCTATTCGTCAAGAGGCTCATCTGGCAGGGTCGGCTTCTCGCCGAAGTCGAATCGCCGATGCGGCGCATCGGCCAGCAAGCGCGCCCGCGTGATGGCGTCATCGCCGAATCGTTCGCGCACGACGTCGATCGACCGCGCCAGTCGCTCGGTGCGCGCCGAGTCGAACAGGGTCAGCTGCTGCGCATCGGTCAGGCTGATGGCCGTCAGCCCGATGAGCCGCACAGCACGGTCGCGCACCAGCGTGCGTCGCAGGAGGGCAACGGCCGCGTAGTAGAGGGGCTCCGACTCGCGCGCCTGGCGCGGGAGCGGCGTCTGGCGGGTCAGCGTTTCGAACCCCTCGTACCGCAGCTTGAGCTGAACCGCGCCCGCCGCCAGGTCGTGACGGCGAAGCCGCGAGGCGACCGATTCGGCGAGATCCAGCAACGTCGCCTCCAGCTTCTGCGCCGAGACCGTGTCGACCGAGAAGGTGTGCTCGTGGCCGATGCTTTTGGGCGCCTGAGCGGGCTCGACTCTGCTGTGGTCGATCCCCCGCGCCCGGTGGGCCAGGTCCGCCCCGTGCCTGCCGAAGCGCCGTCGCAGGGTCGCCTCCGGCAGCGCCGCCAGGTCACCGATGGTCTGGACCCCGTAGTCGACCAACGCCTGCTGCACCTGTGGCCCGACCCCCCAGAGGCGTCGAATGGGGAGCGGAGCGAGGAACGCGGCTTCCCCGCCGGGAGGGACGACGACGAACGCGTCCGGCTTGCGGAGGTCCGAGGCGACCTTGGCGCACAGCTTGTTGGTTGCCACCCCGACGCTCACGACGAGCCCGACCTCGTCGAGGACGCGCGCCTTGATTCGTCGGCCGATCGTCTCGCTGTCCCCGAACGCGGCCGCGCTGGCGGTCACGTCGAGGAATGCTTCGTCGAGGCTGATCGGCTCCACCTCCGGGGTGACCGATGCGAAGATCGCCATGACCTGAAGGCTCAGCTCGCGGTACCGGTCGGGCCGCACCTCGACAAAGACGCCTCGCGGACAGAGGCGCGCGGCCGTGCGGAGCGGCATGGCCGAGTGGACGCCGAAGCGGCGCGCTTCGTAGGAGGCAGCACTCACCACGCCGCGCTCGTCACGACGACCGCCGACGATCACCGGTCTGCCGACAAGCCTCGGATTGTCGAGCACCTCGACCGACGCGTAGAACGCATCCAGATCGGCATGCAGAATCGCGCGCACGAGTCTGCTAGAGCTTTCGGATGACTCCCACGACCTTGCCCTGGATCTGGACCTCGGCGGCGTAGATCGGCTCCATCTCCGCGTTGGCGGGCTGCAGGCGAATGCGATCTTTCTCACGGTAGAAGCGCTTGAGGGTCACGCCGTTGTCCTCGAGCAGGGCAACGACGATGTCCCCGTCGCGAGCGGTGGCCTGCGGCTGGACGACGACGTAGTCACCGTCGTCGATGAGCGCGTCGATCATGCTCTTTCCGCGCACGCGCAGGACGTACGAGTCTTCCCCGGCCGGCATCGAGCGCGGCACCTCGAGCGACTCCGCACCGTCCGCGTACGCCTCGATCGGCTGGCCGGCGGCGATCTCGCCGAGCACCGGCAGCGCAAGGACGTCGCGGTCGATGGGCATCCGGAACGGCGTCACCCGGGCGGCGTGATCGCGGCGCGGCACCGGAGTCGGCTCTGCCCGCTGGGTAAGGCGCAATGCCCGCGAGGAGTGCGAGCCGCGCTCGAGCAGCCCATCGCGCTCGAGCGTGAGCAGATGGTGATGGACCGCGGAGGTCGAAGCGAGGCCAACCGCGTCGGCGATCTCGCGGACCGATGGCGGATAGCCGCGCTCCTCGACCGTGCGGGCGATGCACTCGAGGATGCGGTGGCGCCGCTCAGCGTCGTGCCTGGTCAAGATCTCCTCCGGGTTTGGTGGCTTCCGGGCAGGCTAGCAGAACAGGTGTTCTAATGTCAATCGACTGTTATCATCGGTCCCTAGCCCTTACGGAGCGGCCCATCGCTGTGAAGATCACCGGCCGCTGGCGCTATCTGCGCCTTGCTCGCCTCGTCATCAAGCTGCCGACCTACGCTCGCGTGGTGTGGGGTCTGATGCGCGACCCGCGCACCCCGATCGGGTTGAAGGCGATCCTCGCTGCCGCCCTGGCGTATGTCGTCCTGCCGGTTGACCTGATCCCAGACGCGATTCCCATCCTCGGCCAGGCGGACGACCTGACTGTGCTCCTCCTCGTGCTCGACCTCTTCATCCAGAATGCGCCAGCCGAGGTCCGGGCCGAGCACATGGCCCGTGCGAAGAACGGGACCGCCGACCTGGACCGTGACATGGAGAAGCTGCGGGGCCTGCTGGGTGGCCGGTATGACGAGATTCGCGACTCGCTGCCCGAGCTGCTGGAGCGCTATGGGCAGCTCCGCGACTCGGGCGCGGTGAAGGCCACTATCGGGCGCTGGCGCCGCCAGCGCATGCGGAGCAGAGACGGAGACGACGCGTAGATGAAAGTGATCCTCAAGCGGGACGTGAAGGGCCTCGGTCGCGAAGGCGACATGAAGGAGGTCAAGGACGGCTACGGGCGTAACTTCCTGCTGCCGACCGGCGCAGCGGCGATCGCCGACAAGGGCTCGGTTGCGAACTGGGAGCGCCATCGCGACCAGCGCGAAGAACGCGATCGCCAGGTGCACACCGATGCCGAAACGACCGCTTCGCGCCTCCGCGAGCTGAAGCTCGAGGTCCCGGTCAAGGCCGGCGAGAAGGGGCGCCTCTTCGGCGCCGTCACGAACCGCGAGATCGCCAGCCAGATCCACGCGCAGGGGATCGAGCTCGACCGCCACCTGATCCACCTGCGTGAGCCGATCAAGACGCTCGGTGACCACAAGGTCGACGTGCGCCTGATGGCGGGTGTCGAGGCGGTCGTATTGGTGACGGTCGTTCCGCTGGCATAGCTCTGCTCCACGGGCGAGTGGCTCCGGCGCGGCACTCGCTGCCGTCGCGGGATCTGCGACAGCCGAGCTGTCGCGAACGCTGCGCAGCCTTGAGCTCGCCGTGAGGGCTCGATTCTCGGGCGCGGTGGCATCGGTGCGACGCTTGCCCACAGCCCGTCCACAGTGACGGTCAGACTGTCCACAACCGATGCGCAGAAGGCGTCGTATGCCATGCGAGGATGGCAGCACGGGCGCGGTACGTTTCCCTGCCCAGCCCGTGGAGGTAGGTCTCATCGTCACCATCGTTCGGGCCGACGAGCATCGGACGCCGTCGCCATCCGCCGATCTCGAGAAGCTCGCGCCGCGCGCGCTCGAGGCGGAGCAGAGCGTGCTCGGGTCGATCCTGATCGACGCCGAAGCGATCCTGAAGGTCGCGGACTTCCTCCGGCCGGCCGATTTCTACCGGTCGGCGCACGGCGACATCTACGAGTCGATGCTCAGCCTGCATGGTCAGCGCGAGCCGATTGATCTCGTGACCCTCGGCGACGAGCTCACGCGTCGCGAGCGCCTCGACGCGGTCGGCGGCCCGGGCTATCTCGCCAGCGTGATGAACATGGTGCCGACCGCCGTCCACGTCGAGCACTACGGAAGAATCGTCGAGCGCAAGGCCGTCCTGCGCAACCTGATCCAAGCCGCGGGCCGGATCGCCGCGGTCGGATACGAGGAATCGAACGATGCCGAGATCGCCATCGACCGCGCGGAGTCGATCCTGTTCGAGATCAGCCAGCATCGGACGGTCGGCGGCTTTGAGTCGCTGGCGACGCTGCTCGGCCAGGCGTACGACCGCCTCGAATACCTCCACGAGCATCGCGGCCAGATCCTCGGGATCCCCTCCGGCCTGAGCCAGCTCGATGCGCTGCTCGGCGGCTTCCAGCCGTCGGACCTCGTGATCATCGCCGCGCGGCCATCGGTGGGCAAGACCTCGCTGGCGTTGAACATCGCGCAGCACGCCGCCGTCCGCGAGCGCAAGCGGGTCGGCGTCTTCAGCCTCGAGATGAGCAAGGAGCAGCTCGCCCTGCGCCTCCTGAGCGCGGAGTCGGGGATCAACCCGCGCCCGCTGCAGACCGGCTTCGTGGACGAGACCGACTGGTCGAAGATCGCGCAGGTGATGAACGAGATGGCCGGCGCTCCGATGTGGATCGACGACTCGCCGGTCCTGTCGGTGATGGAGCTGCGGACCAAGGCGCGGCGCCTGGAGGCCGAGCAGCACGGCCTCGACCTCCTGATCGTCGACTACCTGCAGCTGATGCAGGCCTCGACTCCGAGCCGGGATGCGAACCGGGTCCAGGAGGTGAGCGAGATCAGCCGCGGGCTGAAGCAGCTCGCCCGTGAGCTCAAGGTGCCGGTCATTGCGCTCAGCCAGCTGTCGCGTGGCGTCGAGCAGCGAGGCACCGCAGAGCCGCGCCTCTCGGATCTGCGCGAGAGCGGGTCGATCGAGCAGGACTCCGACGTCGTGGTCTTCCTGTATCGGGCCGAGGACCAGAACAGCGAGGCCGAGGTGGAGCTGATCAAGGCCAAGGTCGCCAAGCATCGCAACGGCCCGATCGGCGAGGTTCCGCTCCAGTTCCGAAAGGCGAATACCCGCTTCTACACCGTCGCGCCGCGCGACAACGACGTGCCGGCCTACTAGCCTGGTGCAGTGGGGTGCCTTGAGGTGCGGTGTACACTCGGGCGCGGAACGTCCGGTCCAGCGCCTGACCCGAGTCCGTCCGACTGCGACCTCGTCGCAAGCGATCTGTCAAGGCCCGTGGCGCGGCACAACGCCCAGCGCCGGCGGGCGAGTCAGGAGGTCGAGGGACGGTGTACAGCGACAAGACCATCCGCTGCCGGGATTGCGGCATGGACTTCGTCTTTTCCGCGGGCGAGCAGGAGTTCTATGCGGCCAAGGGACTCGTCAACGAGCCGCAGCGCTGCCAGACCTGCCGCGCCATCGCGAAGCAGAACCGGGCGCTCGGCGTGAGCAGTGGCGCCGGGAACGGCGGGCAGCGCGAGATGCATGCGGCCGTCTGCGCCGAATGCGGAGGGCAGGCACTGGTGCCGTTCCTGCCGCGCAACGACCGGCCCGTCTATTGCAGCAGCTGCTTCGACAAGGTACGCGCCCAGGCCTAAGTCCTTCCCGCCCACGCGACCGATACGAGCGCCGCCGCCTGGCGGCGCTCCTGCTTTAGGATGACGCGAGTCCAGCCACTGCACGCCGAGGTTCGCGCTCGCCCATGTCCGTCATCGCCGTCGTGGGCGCCCAATGGGGCGACGAAGGCAAGGGTCGGGTCGTCGACTACCTGGCGCACGACGCCGATCTGGTCATCCGCTACGGCGGCGGCAACAACGCGGGCCACACGGTCGTCAATCCGCAGGGCCACTTCAAGCTGCACCTGATCCCGTCGGGCATCTTCCATCCGGGTGCAAAGAACCTGCTCGGTAACGGCGTCGTCATCAATCCTCCGGCGCTGGTTGCCGAGCTCGAAGGCCTCGGGACCGCCGGGATCGGCTGCGAGAACCTGTACATCAGCGACCGGGCGCACCTGGTGATGCCCTACCACGTCCTGATCGACCAGCTCGAGGAGCGCGAACGCGGCGCGGCTCGGCTCGGAACCACCTCGCGCGGGATCGGCCCCGCCTTCGTCGACAAGATCGCGCGGCGCGGAATCCGGGTCGTCGACCTCATGGATGCCGAGCTCTTCCGGTCGCGGCTCGACGATGCTCTCGCCCGCGTTCGACGGCTGGTGACCGGCTACTTCGCCGCCGGCGGCGCCGACGACGAGCTGCGCGAGGCGATCGAACAGGCGACCGATGCCGACGTCATCGCCGCGACCTATCTCGAGGCCGGCGAACAGCTGCGATCTCACGTGATCGACGGGCAGGAGATGGTCGACCAGGCTCTGCGGGCCGGCCGGCGGATCCTGCTCGAAGGCCAGCTGGGCACCATGCGAGACATCGACTGGGGCGTCTACCCGTACGTGACCAGCTCGTCGCCGATCCCGGGCGGGGCGAGCCTCGGAGCTGGGCTTCCAGCGGTCGCCATCGACCGAGTGCTCGGCGTCGCCAAGGCCTACACCACCGCGGTCGGCGCCGGGCCCTTGCCGAGTGAGCTGTCGGACGCCGACGGCGAGCGCCTGCGTGACCGCGGTGCAGAGTACGGGACGTCGACCGGGCGCCCCCGGCGTTGTGGCTGGTACGACGCGGTCGCGGTGCGCTTCAGCGTGCGCCTGGCGGGCTACAGCTCCATCGCCCTGACGAAGCTCGACGTGCTCGACGCGTTCGACAGGATCCCCATCGCGCGCGCCTATCGCGATCCGGCCGATGGGCGCGAATGGAGCACGGTGCCGGCCTCCGAGCCGCTCTACGCGCGGCTCGAGCCGGTGTACGAGGAGGTCGCCGGGTGGCAGTCGGACACGACCGGCTGCCGCTCGTGGGCGGCTCTGCCGGCGGCGGCGCAGGCGTATGTCGAGCGCCTCGAGACGCTCGCCGGCGTGCCGATCAGCTACGTCAGCGTGGGGCCGGAGCGCGCCCAGATGATCGTGCGCTGACCGCATCATCCGAAGCAAGGGGAGGAAGGAGTCGCGATGAAGGTCGGGGTGATCGTGCCGCAGGGCTGGACCGGGGAGTACGACGGCTGGGAGTCGCCACGCGCCTGGGAGCGCACCGTCGCGGTCGCGCGTCGGGCGGATGCGCTCGGCTTCGAATCGATCTGGCTGTTCGACCACTTCCACACCGTCCCGAAGCCGACCGACGAGCTGACCTTCGAGTCGTTCACCTCCCTGGCGGCGCTGGCGCCGCTCACCGAGCGGGTGCTGCTCGGCCATATCGTGATCTGCAACGGATTCCGCAACCCCGCCCTGGTGGCGAAGATGGCGAGCACACTGGATACGATCAGCGGCGGTCGGATGCAGCTGGGGATCGGCGCCGGCTGGAAGCGCGAGGAATGGCTGGCCTACGGCTACCAGTTCCCGCCCACCGGCGAGCGGCTGGCCATGCTGCATGACGCGCTCGAGGTGGTCACCCGCATGCTGGAGCCGGAACGCACCAGCCGGGCAACCTTCGAGGGCACGAACGCGAGCGTGCGCGGCGCGATCAACCTTCCGAAGCCGATCCAGCCGACCGGCATGCCGATCATGGTCGGCGGCAACGGCCCGGAGGTCACCTGGCGGCTGGCCGCCCGTTACGCCGACGAGCTGAATCTCGATGGCCTATCGCCCGACGAGGTCCGGGAAGCCCTTCCCATCATCCGGTCGCGCTGCGAGGAGATCGGGCGCGACCCGGACAGCCTGCGCGTATCGGTCCACGCCTGGTGGGGCGGCGATGCGTGGGCTTCAGCCGGCCATGCGCGTCGCGAGCTGCTCGCCGCCTATGCGGAGCTGGGCGTGAGTCGGGTGATGGGCCTGCTCCGGGCGAGCGCAGCGAGCGACGAGGCGCTCGAGGCGTTGGCGAGCGACGCGACGGCGACCGCGGGCGTCGAAATGGCGTCGGTGAGCGGGAGCTGACGCCGTCAGCGATCGCGAGCGGATATACTCGCCAAAAGCACCGTTACAGGTTCGTGCATCGCATTCGAGCCGTATCGACACCGCGATCACCTGAAGCCCGCGAGCCGAGAGCGCCGTCCGCGGGCGTTTTCATACCCGGACCCCCGAGGAGGCGGCAATGATCGACTTGGAAGGCGCATCGACGGTCGGGGCCGGCCAGCGCCTGCGCCGCGCCTACGGCTTCGAAGAAGTTGCATTGGTCCCGGGTGCGGTCACCGCCGACCCTGACGAAGTCGACCTGTCGACCGAGATCGGCGGTCGCATCCTCCAGATTCCGTTCCTCGCCGCGGCCATGGATGCCGTGGCGGATGCCCCCTTTGCGGCGCATATGACCCGCGCCGGCGGCCTCGCTGTTGTCAACCTCGAGGGCCTCTACGCGCGGTACGAGGACGCGAGCCCGATCATCGAGCGGGTCGCCGCTGCCGCGTCCGGCGCCGAGGCCGGACACCTGCTCGGTGCGGCCTACGCGGAACCGGTGCGCGACGAGCTGATCGCTGCTCTCATCGGGCGCATCAAGGCGGAAGGCGGGATCGCCGCGGTGGCCACCACGCCGGCGAGCGCCTGGCATCACGCCGAGGTGGCCGCCGATGCCGGCGCGGACCTCTTCCTGGTGCAGTCGCAGGTCAGCAGTGCACACCACATCTCGACCAGCGGCCGCGTCCTCTCGCTCTCCGACCTGACGGGGGCGCTGAAGATCCCTGTCCTGGTCGGCAACACGGTGAGCGGCGAGGCTGCCTTCCAGCTGATGCACCAGGGCGCGGCGGCGATCCTGGTCGGGGTCGGCCCGGGTGCCGCCTGCACCACGCGGGAGGTGCTCGGGATCGGAGTCCCGCAGGTCTCGGCCACGCTCGAGGTCGCCGCCGCGCGGGATCGGTACTTCGACGAGACCGGCCGCTACGTGCCGATCGTCACCGACGGGGGGATGCGGACGGGGGGAGACATCGCCAAGGCGATCGCCTCGGGCGCGGATGCGGTCATGCTCGGCTCACCGTTTGCAGCGGCGCTCGAGGCGCCCGGCCGCGGGTTCAACTGGGGCATGGCCGCGCCCTCGCCAACCCTGCCACGGGGTACTCGCATCCGCCTGAAGGAGCGGCTGCCGCTCGAGCAGATCCTGTTCGGCCCCTCGACCACCAGCCACGGCACGCAGAACCTGGTCGGGGCGCTGCGCCAGTCGATGGCCGCGCTTGGGGCCCGCACGATCCGTGAGATGCACGCCGTCGAGATGGTGGTTGCGCCCTCGATCGCAACCGAGGGCAAGTCCTGGCAGCTCTCCGGGGACTGAGCCCCTGAGGTATCCGGTCGTCACGACCCGGCAGCTCAACCGGGCCCTGCTGCAACGCCAGCTGCTGCTCGACCGGCGACGCCTGAGCCTGACCGATGCGCTCGAGCAGCTCGGCGGGCTGCAGACCCAGTACGCCCCGGCCGGCTACATCGGCCTCTGGTCGAGGCTGGAGGGCTTCGAACGGCCGATGCTCACGCGCGCGCTCGAGGATCGGCGTGCGGTGCAGGCGACCCTGATGCGAGCCACGATCCACACCGTCTCGGCCGCCGACTACTGGCCGATCACGGCGGGCATCCGCCGCGTGCGACGGGAATGGTTCGAGAGCGCGACCCGCGGCGCCGTCGGGACGCTGGATACCCAGGCCGCCGCTGGGGCGATCCGCGACGAGCTCGCGGACGGCCCGCTGCTGATGAAGGAGCTGACCGATCGCGTCGTGGCCCGCGGGCTCCCCGCCACGGCGGCCCGCTGGGCGGGAATGTGGGTCGACCTCGTGCGTGTCCCGCCATCGGGCACCTGGGAGCGGCGTCGCGCCGATCTCTACGGCCTCGCGGACAGCTGGATCCCGCCGGTCGAGGTGACCGAGGGCGAGGGGATCGAGCTCCTGATCCGCCGCTACCTCGGCGCCTTCGGGCCTGCCGGGCTGAAGGAGATCGCGAGCTGGATGGGGCACAAGGTGGGGCAGATCCGTCCCATCGCCGACGCGATGGATCTCCGTCGCCTGTCCGACGAGAGCGGTAAGCCGCTGCTCGACCTGCCGGACGCGAGATTGCCGGATCCGGACGCGCCGGCCCCTGCTCGCTTCCTCCCGGTCTGGGATGCGACGCTGCTGGTCCATGCCCGGCGCACGCAGATCCTGCCGGAGGAGTACCGGGCGAGAATCTTCAACACCAGGACGCCGCACTCGGTCAACACCTTCCTGGTCGACGGCCAGGTCGCCGGGACGTGGCGCTACGAAAACGGCCGAGTCGAGCTCTCGCCGTTCGAGCACCTGGCCGCAGCCGATCGCGCCGAGCTCGAGGCCGAAGGCGAGCGCCTGGCCGCCTTCCACGGATGAGCGGCAGAGGCGCGGGCTGGCAGGAGATCGGGGACCGGGTCTTCGTGCGTCGCTACGAGCTCTTCGACCAGACGATCGGCGCCGTCGTCGGCGCGGAGGGCGTTGCCGTCATCGACACTCGCACCTCGCATCGGCGCGCAGACGAGCTCATCGCCGACCTGCGGGGCCTGACCCGCGCCCCGATCGCCTTCGTGGTCAACACCCACATGCACTACGACCACACGTTCGGCAACGCGCGCTTTCGGCCGGCCCCGATCTGGGGTCACGTGCGCTGTGCCGCGCGGATGCGCGAGGACGGGAAGGCCACCCGCCGGCGGGTGATGGCCCAGCATCCCGATCTGGCCGACGAGCTGGCCGAGGTCGAGATCGTTCCACCGGATCGCGTAATTGACAAGGCGGGGCTGCTCGACCTCGGCGACCGGGAGGTCGAGCTGCGGTACCTGGGTCGCGGGCACACCGACAACGACATCGTCGCGCTTGTCCCCGATGCCGCCGTGCTGTTCGCCGGCGACCTGCTGGAGAATGGCGCGCCACCGTCCTTCGGTGATGCGTATCCGCTCGCCTGGCCCGAGACGGGGGCTCGTCTGCTCGACCTGGTCGAGGGCGCGGTCGCGCCGGGGCACGGCGAGGTTGCCGATCGGCGCTTCGCCACGCAGCAGGTCGCAGCGATCGGCGTCCTGGCCGACCTGTGTCGAGCCTCGGTCGACGGAGCGCTGGAGCACGACGAGGCAGTGCGCCGCTCGCCCTTTCCCGCGGAGACCACCGTTCTGGCGCTGAGGCGCGCTCGGCAGGAGATCGCCACAAACTACTCAGGACATTGAGTAAATTTACTCAAGATGCTGAGTAGTCCCTGAGCACCATGCCAGCCCGACGCTCGCGGGCGCCCTACCGACGCCCGATCTACGATGTGATCCTCGGCCGCGCGCACGAGCCGCGCCGCTTCCTGCAGGTGCTCGTCGGGCCCCGCCAGGTCGGCAAGACGACGCTGGCGCGGCAGGTGATGGACGCGGTCGGCGTGCCCGCCCACTTCGCCAGCGCCGATGACCCTGCCCTGCGTGAGCCCGGCTGGCTCGAGACGCAGTGGGAGATCGGCCGCCTGCGGGCGCGCAACGGTGGACGCGCCGGCGGGCTGCTGGTGATGGACGAGATCCAGAAGGTCCCGAGCTGGGCCGAATCGGTCAAGCGGCTGTGGGACGAGGACGGCGGGACGGGGCTGCCGCTGCGGGTGATGCTGCTCGGATCGGCCCCGTTGCTCGTGCAGAAGGGCCTCACTGAGAGCCTGGCCGGGCGATTCGAGCTGATCGGGGTATCGCACTGGAGCTACGCCGAGATGCGGGATGCGTTCGGCTGGTCGCTCGATCAGTACCTCTTTTTCGGCGGCTACCCCGGCTCCGCCGACCTGGTCGGCGATGAGGAGCGCTGGGCGCGCTACATCCTCGACTCGCTGGTCGAGACCACCCTCTCGCGCGACATCCTGCTCCTCACGCGCGTCGACAAGCCGGCCCTCCTGCGCCAGCTCTTCCGCCTCGGCTGTGACCGGTCGGGCGAGGTCGTCTCGTACACCGCCATGCTCGGCCGGCTGCCGGGCGCAGGGAACACGACAACCCTTGCCCACTACCTCGACCTGCTCTCGGGATCGGGGCTGCTCACCGGTCTGCCGAAGTACACCGGCGACGTCATTCGCCAGCGCGGCTCGAGCCCAAAGCTGCTCGTCCTCAACACCGCGCTGATCGGCGCCTCGTCCGGGCTCTCGTTCGCCGCGGCCCGCGCCGATCCGGGCCTCTGGGCGCGGCTCGCCGAGACCGCGATCGGCGCCCACCTGGCAAACGACCGAGTCCGCGGCTTCGAGCTCGGCTATTGGCGCAAGGGAGCGGAGCAGGTCGACTTCGTCGTGACGCGGCCTGGGGCGGCCCCGCTCGCCTTCGACGTCGAGCTTGGCCCATCGGCCGGGAGCTCCGGGTTTTCGACGTTTGCGCTGCGCAACCCGGGGGCGCGGGAGCTGCTGATCGGGCGCCGTGGCGTCGAGCTCGAGGAATTTCTGGCGGAGCCCGCCACGCACTGGCTGACCCGATGACGCCGGGTCGGGCACTACACTGAGCGCAATCACCTCAGGCACGTCGGAGCGGCATTGAGCGACAGCCCGGAGCAGCAGCCCGAGACCCACGAGACGCGGCCCGCAGATCGCGGCCGCACGGTCCATGGCGAGGCTGCGAATGCCGGGCACCGCGTCCTGGCGCCTGACGATGCGGAGGTCGAGGCCTACCTCGAGACCGCCCTCAAGGCCCCCTCGCCGCCGCGCGCAGAAGAGGGAATCGGCCGTCCGCAGACGGTGGTGGTGCTCGATTTCGGCAGCCAGTACGCGCAGCTGATCGCCCGGCGCGTCCGCGAGCTGAACGTGTACTCCGAGCTGCTTCCGCACGACGCGACGTGGGACGAGATCACGAGCCGCAATCCGATCGGGATCATCCTCTCCGGCGGTCCTGCATCGGTCCATGACGACGGGAGCCCGCGGCCCGATCCGCGCATCTGGGACGGCGAGGTCCCCGTCCTCGGCATCTGCTACGGGATGCAGCTGATGGCGCAGCAGCTCGGCGGTCGCGTTGAGCCTGCCAACAAGCGCGAGTACGGGCCTGCGACAGTCCGTGCAGCCGGCGAGAGCCGCCTCCTGGAGGGCGTCGGGAGATCGGCCTCGGTCTGGATGAGCCACGGCGACTCGATCCTCGAGCCACCGCCCGGCTTTCGGGCCATCGCCTACAGCGACTCCTCCACCGTTGCCGGCATGGCGAACGGCGACGGACTGATGGGGCTGCAGTTCCATCCGGAGGTGGTCCACACGCCCGCCGGCCGGCAGATCCTGTCCAACTTCGTGCTCGCCATCGCCGGCGCGCGCGGCGACTGGACCGCGTCGAGCTTCGTCGAGACCACGATCGCTGAGATCCGGGCCCGGGTTGGGGAGGGGCACGTCATCTGCGCCCTCTCGGGAGGCGTCGACTCGGCCGTGGCGGCGACGCTCGTCCATCGCGCCGTCGGGGACCAGCTGACCTGCATCTATGTCGACCACGGCCTCATGCGGAAGCGGGAGTCCGAGCTCCTGCGC
>JBDUDC010000097.1:0-5547 GCA_040003165.1 Chloroflexota bacterium | reverse complement strand
TACGAGCGCAGCCGCGGCCTGATGGCCGGCGAGGCGAATGCCGCCATCGAAGCCGCGCTGGCGGCTGGCGCCGACGAGGTGGTGGTCAATGACAGCCACTGGCAGATGCGCAACCTGCGCGCCGAGGATCTGCATCCTGCCGCGAAGCTGATCATCGGCGACAAGCCGTACAGCATGACCGAGGGGATCGGCCGCTTCGACGCCGCGGCCTTCATCGGATATCACGCGGGCGCCGGCCATCCGGTCGGCGTGATCGGTCACACCTACTCATCGGTGGCGATCATGGGGGTTCGGATCGACGGCGTGCCGCACAACGAGGCCGGGATCAACGCGCTGCGGCTGGCGGAGCACGGCGTGCCGGTGGTGCTGGTGGCGGGCGACGACGCGCTGGCGGGTGAGATCGAGCAGCTGCTGCCCTGGGCGGAGCGGGTCGTGGTCAAGCGCGCACTCGGCGCGCACGTGGCCGAGTCGCTCTCGCCGGAGCGCGCCCAATCGGAGATCCGCGACGCGATGGGGCGTGCCCTGGCGCGCCTCGGAGAGATGCAGCTCTACCGCAGGCAAGGGCCGATTCGCTGCGAGATCGACCTGCGCCAGCCGGTGATGGCGGACTACGTGTCGGTCCTGCCGGTGATCGAGCGTGTCGGCCCGAGAACGGTGGCCTTCGAGGCCGATGACGGCGAGACCCTCTTCCGTTGGTTCGTGGCGGCCCTCCGCCTCGCCGGCGTACCAGCGGTCTGATCGTGGCCGACCCCGATGAGCAGGCGCGCCTGCGGGGGATGATGGCCCGCTTCAGCACGGGCGTGAGCGTGGTGGCCGCGCGCCATGGGCCGCTCCTGGCGGGCATGACAGCGAACGCGATCGCGACCATCAGCGTCGACCCGCCGCTGCTGATGGCCAGCATCAGCCGCAAGAGCGAGACGCATGTCGCCATCATCGGCTCGCATTCGTTCGCGGTCAGCGTCCTGGCCGTCGAGCAGCGCGCGCTGGCGGAGTGCTTCGCGCAGCCGACGACCGCGACCAAGCTGCAGCGCTTCTGTGACGCCGAGTGGCACGAGGCGGAGACCGGGTCACCGATTCTCGAGGGAGCGCTCGCCTACTTCGACTGCCGCCTGACCGCCCGGCACGACGGCGGCGACCACACCATCTTCATCGGCGAGATCGCGGCGGCCGGCTACCGGGAGGACGCCGAGCCGCTCATCTGGTTCGGCTCGCAGTATCGGCTGCTGGCCCCGGCGGGACTCCAATGAGCGTCCCGGTCTGGGAGCGGCTGCGGGCGCCTGACCGCCGCCCGCTGCGGGTCGCTCCGCTGCGGCGCATCGAGCTGGAGCTGCTGCGCGTCGTCGACGGCGACCTTCCCGACCTCGATGGCGCGACCGTGTTTGACGCCTGGACCGATCCCGCCGGCTACGCTCTGCGGGCTGCCCTCCTGACCGATGCCGACGCGAGCCCCTACCTCGTGCGTGCCACGCGGCTCGAGATCGTCGGCTCCGACGGCCGCCTCGAGGCGCTGCTCGGCCGCGAATCGGTGGTCGCATCTGCCGGCGAGCTGGAGCGGCTGGCGTGCGCCTGCCGCGGCATCAGCGCCGATGCTGTGTACCGCGCGATCGGCGCCGGCTGGAGCACGGTCGACCAGCTGAAGCGCTCGAGCCGCATCGCCTTTGGCGAATGCCAGGGTCGGCGCTGCGTGCCCTGGCTCGCCGAGCGGCTGGAGCTCTCGGCCGACGACCCGCGAGCGCAGGTGCGCGCCCGACCGCCGCTCGTGCCGGTGCCCGCCTCGGTGCTGGCCGCGTTCGCCGAAGACTGACGCAGGGCCGGCTAGGCGCCGACCTCGTCCAGCGCCTCGCCGATCACCCGCACCGCGAGATCGATCTCGTCCTCGGTCGTCACCAGCGGCGGGATGATCCGCACGACCTGGGCGCGCGTGCCGCAGCTCAGCAGCAGCAGCCGGCGCTCGAGCGTAGCGTGCAGGATCCCCTTGACCAGGTCGGGACGCGGCGCCAGGGTTTCCGGGTCGGCGAGCTCGATGCCAACCATCAGCCCCCGGCCGCGGACCTCGGCCACGGCGGGGTGTCCGGCCGCGGCGGCGCGCACGCCGGTCAGCAGCCGCTCGCCCTGGCGCTGGGCGTTGGCGACCAGGCCCTCGTCCTCGATCACGTCGAGGGTCGCGACGCCGGCGGCGCAGGCAACCGCGTTGCCGCCGTAGGTGCCGCCGTGGCTGCCCGGCGCGAACGCGTCGAGCAGCGGGCGTCGGGCGAGGATCCCGGAGAGCGGCAGCCCGGACGCGATCCCCTTGGCCATCACGACGATGTCGGGCGAGGTATCGGTCCATTCGGTGGCGAAGAAGCGCCCCGTCCTGCCGAAGCCGCTCTGGACCTCGTCGACGACGAGCAGGATCCCGTGGCGGTCGGCCAGCTCGCGAAGGGCCGCGAGGAAGCCCTGGGGCGGAACGACGTATCCACCCTCGCCGAGCAGCGGCTCGACCACGAACGCGGCAACGTCGTCGGGGTAGACCATCGTCGCGAACAGCTCGTCGAGCGCGTCGAGGGTCACCTGCAGGGCGTCCGGACCGAGCCGCAGCGGGTACGGGTAGGGGACGAAGTGGACGCCCCCGAGCAGCGGCTCGAAATGGCCGCGGTTCTTGATGCCGGAGCTGGTGAGCGCCATCGTCCCGTGGGTCCGCCCGTGGAACCCGCCGCGGAAGGCGACCACGGCCGGGCGTCGGGTCGCGGCCTTGGCCAGCTTGACCGCGGCCTCGACCGCCTCCGCCCCCGAGTTCGAGAGGAAGAGGCCGGCCTCCGCCCCGCCGGGAAAGTAGCGCGGCAGGCGCTCGTGCAGGACCAGGCCCGGCTGGTGATAGACGATGTTCTGCTGGGCGTGGATGACCCGCGAGGCCTGGTCGGCGATGGCCGCCGCAACCCGTGGGTGGGCGTGGCCGGTGTTGGTGACGCCGATCCCCGAGGTGTAGTCGAGGTAGCGATCGCCGTCGATCGTCTCCAGCCACGAGCCGGAGCCGCGCTCGACCACGAGGTCCGTATAGCGGGCCCAGACCGACGGGATGCCGTCGCGCCGCTCGAGCCAGCGGGCGGTGTCGCTCAGAACGTTGGTGGCGTGTTGATCCATAGCAGTCGGGTCTCCCCGCTGGCCTCGTTGCGCCAGCGATGCAGCAGCGTCGATGGGAAGCTGAGCGCATCCCCCTCGCTCAAGTCATAGCGCTCGGACGCCCCGAGCCAGACGGTCAGTGCCCCCGAGAGCAGAAACAGGAACTCTTCGCCTTCGTGCGCGTAGGCGCCGTCGCTGGTGGCGCCGGGCTTCAGCACGAAGAGCTGCGGCTCGAGGTGCGTGGCGCCGACGGCCAGCTGCTCGATGCGCACGTCGGCCCCCGCCACCTGCAGGACCGCGCGCTGCCCCGGTCTCACCAGACGGCCACGCGGCGCCTCGCCCGCGAAGAGCTCGAGCATGGTCGTGCCATAGGCCGCGGTGAGACGCTGCAGCGCCGATACGCTCGCTCCGATGGCCGCGCGCTCGATGCCGCTGATCAGGCTCCTCGAGAGCCCCGATCGGCGGCCCGCCTCAGCCAGCGAGAGGCCGCGATCCCGTCGGAGAGCCCGCAGCCGGCTCCCGTCGACCCCCTGCTCGGGGACCGGGCCTGCCGCCAGGATGTGGCGGATTCCCGGCGCATTGACGCGCTCCTCCTCGCGCATCCGGCGCACGCGGCGCAGCCGGCTGAGATCAGCCTCGCTGTAGAGTCGATAGCGGCCCGAGCTCCGGGCGGGCCGTACGAGGCCCTGCCGCTCCCACAGTCGGAGCGCGGATGCCGAGACTCCCACCCGCCGCGCAACCTCGCCGATGCGATAGCGCGTCGCCGCGCCAGGGGGCGATTCGGCGGCAGCTGTCGTATGCGGATGCGGAGGGAGGTTCGTCATCGGCCGACCACCGGTCGCAGCCTCGCGAGGTCGCGCCGTTGCGTCCAGATCTGGAGGGCGATGAAGACCAGCGCGGTGACGAAGATCAGGGTTCCGATCACGTTCACCTCGGGCGGCACGCCGAGCCGGCTGACTCCGTAGACCCAGAGCGGGAACGTGATCGTGCGTCCCGACACGAACGAGGTGATCACGTAGTCGTCGATCGAGAGCGCGAAGGCCAGCAGGGCCGCGGCCAGGATTCCGGGAAAGATGAGCGGGAAGGTGACCTTGCGGAAGGTGGTCCATTCGTCGGCCCCGAGGTCCATCGCTGCCTCTTCCAGGGTCCGATTGAAGCCCGTCAGTCGGGCGCGGACGGTGACCACCACGTAGCTGATGTTGAACGCGACGTGGGCGATCACGATGGTCGTGATATCGCGGTCCTGGCCGACCGAGACAAACAGCGAGAGCAGCGACGCACCCATGATGATCTCGGGAGTCGCCATCGGCAGGAAGATCAGCAGGTTCAGGGTGCCGCGTCCGGCGAACTGGTACCGCGTCAGCGCAAGGGCGATCAGCGTGCCGAGCGCCGTAGCGATGAGGGTCGACACCACCGCGACGGTGAGGCTGGTGATCATCGGCCCGGTGATATCCGGACGGCTCCAGATGTCGAGATAGTTTCCGAAGGTGAAGCCCTGCCACGTGATGTTCTGCCGGCCGCGAGGGTCGTTGAAGCTGAAGGCGATCATCACCGCGATCGGGAGGAAGAGGTACGCGACCGCCAGCCCGGTATAGACCGGCAGGATCAGCCGCCGGACGCGCACGCCGACCGGGGTGCTGCGCTGTGGCAGCAGCGTGCGGGCCTCGCCGCGGATCGGCAGGGCGGGCGCGCTCATCCCTGGGTCAGCTCCTCTCCGCCGACCAGGCGCGCATATGCGATCACCATGGCGAGGATCGCGGCCATCAGCATGAAGCCGAGCGCCGCCGCCTGCGGATAGTCGTTGGTGTTGAGGAAGAGGCGCTGGATGACGTTGCCGATCATGGTGGTGTCGCGGCTGCCCAGGATCGCGGCGTTGATGAAGTCACCGACCGCCGGGATGAAGGTGAGCAGGGAGCCGGCAAAGACACCCGGCATCGAGAGCGGCAACGTCACGCGCAGGAACGCCTGCAGCCGGCTGGCGTAGAGGTCGGTGGCAGCCTCCACCAGCCGTGGGTCGACCTTCTCGAGCGCGACGTAGAGGGGAAGCACCATGAACGGCAGGAAGTTGTAGGTCAGGCCGCTGATGACGGCGATCGGGGTCGCGATGAGGCGGAACGAATCCGCCAGCAGGCCGGCATCTTTGAGCGTCCCGAGCACGATGCCGTTGTCGGCGAGGATCAGCTTCCAGCTCAGGGTCCGGATCAGGAAGCTGGTGAAGAACGGCAGGATGACGAGCAGCAGGAGCACGTTCTTGAGCCTGCCGCCAAGGAACGCGATGGTGTAGGCCATCGGGTAGCCGATCGCGATCGTGAGGACGGTCACGATCAGGGCGTAGACAATAGATCGCACGAACTGCGGCGCCCAATGCGCGATTGCCTCGGGGTAGATCCCGAAGTTCCAGGTGAGCTCGTAGCCGGTGCCGAGCGAGCCCTGCTGCAGGCTGACCGA
>JBDUDC010000096.1:0-5564 GCA_040003165.1 Chloroflexota bacterium | reverse complement strand
TGAGGGTGCGTCTGGGGTCTGCCGTCAGCATCCTAGCATCGCCGCTCAGGAGACCGCCGCGGCGGGGAGCCGGGCCGGCACCCGATGAAAGAGGCCCGCATCGGCCCGTCCGTGAAGCACCCGGATCTTGGCCGCCGCCACCAGTCCCAGGGTGACCTCTCGCCCATCGCGCTGGAGGGTCATGGTGCCGATGTGGCCCGCGACCTCGCGCACGGCGAACAGGGCACCGGGGCGTACCTCGTTCTCCTGCAGGAAGGTGAGCAGCCGCGCGTCCTCCTCCGCTTCCTCGGTGACGCGCAGGACGGTGATCTCGGTGCCCGGCGGCGCGTCGCTCATCGCCATTCCGGGGGGCCGGTCCGGCGTGACGCCGTCGCGCGGGATCGGGTTGCCGTGCGGGCAGGTCGCCGGAAAGCCGATCAGCTCGTCGATGCGATCGGTCACCCGCTCGCTGAGGGCGTGCTGAAGGTGATGCGCCTCCTCATCGGCCTCCGCCCAGCCCAGGCCGACGACCTCGGTGAGCAGCCACTCGGCGAGGGCGTGGCGGCGGAACGTGCGCTCGGCCGCCCCCCGGCCGGCATCGGTCAGGTTCAGGGCTCGCGTCTGCTCGTCGACTGTGATCAGGCCCTCGCGCACGAGGCGGGTCACCATCTCGCTGACGGTCGCCGCGCTGACTCGCAGCCGCTCCGCGAGGCGTGCGGCGATCACCGGCTGCCCCTCGGCGTGCATGTAGCGGACGGTCATCAGATAGTCCGCTGCCGCCTCGGTCGTCTCGGTCTGCTGGCCCGCCATGGACCGATTCTAGCGACGGCGCAGCCGTGCTCAGTGGGGTAGCATCTGCCCACACTCCCAGTGAACGAGAGTTGACGATGCCCACCTACCTCGATACCCACAAATTCATCCCCGGACTGACGGCCGCCGGCCTGGCCGACGCCCACGCCAAGGACGTCGAGGTCGGGGAGAAGTACGGCGTGAAGTACCTGAAGTATTGGTTCGACGAGACGACCGGCAAGGTCTACTGCCTGGCGGAAGCGCCCGATCCGGAGCTCTGCGAGCGCGTCCACCGCGAAGCGCACGGCCTGCTTGCCGACGAGATCACGCAGGTGACTGAGGGAGGCTAGCCAGCAGATCCTCGGTTCCCATCATCCGGCCCTCGCTGCGGGCCGCCTCCAGTCGCTCCGGGCCAAGGGCGGCCGCGAGCTGACCGATGCAGCGCTCGTTGTCGGCCCGGGCATCGGCCGGAGTGGGTGCGCGAATCAGCTGACGGAGCGCCTCCGCCCGGCCGAGCAGCTGACCGGCCGTCGCCGGCGCCTCATCGCTCAGCACCGCCGCCAACTTCTCGAGGCCGGTCGCGATCCCGGGCAGGTCGCCCAGGCGCTGCCGAATGGCGAGGCTCTTTCCGTACAGCTTCGAGGCCTCCGCCGTGTCGCCCTCGGCCGCGGCCACCTCGGCGAGGTGGGCGAGCGCGCGAGCTACGCCTCGCTCGTCGCCGAGCCGCTGCGAGATCTCCATCGCCTCTCCCAGAAACGTCCGCGCGGAGGGGTAATCGCCATGCCGCCGCGCGACGAGCCCGAAGCTGTCGAGCGCAAAGGCCATCCCCCAGCCGTCGCCCTGCGCCTTGAAGGTCGCGATGCCCTCCTCAAAGAGCGAGCGGGACGCCTCGAAGTCGCCCTGGCGCGCGACGACGTCGGCCAGGTTGATGAGCGCGACGGCCGTTCCGGGGACGTCGCCGGCGCCGCGAACGAGCTCGAGCGACTCCTCGGAGAGGCTGCGGGCGCGCGCGTAGTCGCCCTGCTGCACCGCCGCATTGGCGAGGTTGTTGGCCGCGTACGCCTGGCTCTGCGGATTGCCGAGCTGGCGATGCAGGATCAGGCTCTCCTCGTGGAAGGCGAACGCGGCGTCGTAGTCGCCCTGCATGAAGGCGAGGACCCCGGCGCCGGTGAGGGCACTCGACCGAGCCGCGAGCGACTCGCCGCTCGATGCCGCCAGCATCCGCTCCAGCCAGGCCCGGCCCTCCTCGACGTGGCCGCGGATCTCCCAGAATCGCCACAGCGCAGCGGCCAGCCGCAGGCCCGTGGCGGCCTCGCCCGGCTCGTCGGCCGACCACTCGAGTGCGGCCCGCACGTTGTCGTGCTCGCGGTCGAGCTCAGCGAGCCCACTTCCCTGGCGGGGGCCGAAGAACTGCGGCTCGATGCGGGTAACGACGCCGAGGTACCAGTCGCGATGCCGGCGCAGCGCATCGCCCGCCTCCGCGGAGTCCATCAGCTTTTCGCGCGCGTACTGCCGGATCGTCTCGAGCAGTCGGAAGCGCGCCTCGCCCGGCATCGATTCGGAGACGACCAGCGACTTCTCGACCAGGCGGGAGAGCAGGTCGAGGACATCGACCTCGTCAACCGTTTCGCCTGAGCAGATTGCCTCGGCCGCCTCCAGGCTGAACCCGCCAGCGAAGACCGAGAGGCGCCGCCACGTCGCGCGCTCGGGGTCCGAGAGGAGGTCGAAGCTCCAGTCGACGGTTGCCCGAAGGGCCTGGTGACGCGGAACCGCCGCCCGGCTCCCGCCCGCCAGCAGGCGGAATCGATCGTCCAGCCGGGCCGCGATCTGCTCCACCGACAGGGTCCTGACCCGCGCCGCGGCGAGCTCGAGAGCGAGCGGGATCCCGTCCAGCCGGCGACAGATCTGGGCCACCGCGGCTGCGCTCGACGCGGTGAGCTCGAAGCTCGGCATCACGGCCGATGCACGGTCGGCGAAGAGGCGGATCGCCTCGAAGCCGGTCAGCTCCTCGAGCGGCAGATGGTGATCAAGCTCGGGCAGGGCGAGCGACGGCACCGGGAAGAGTGCCTCGCCGGAGATTCCCAGCGCCTCTCGGCTGGTGGCCACGATGCGCACCGAGGACGCCCCGCGCAGCAGGCTGTCCGCCAGCTCGGCGGCCGCCGCCACAACGTGCTCACAGTTGTCGAGCACCAGGAGCAGCTCTCGCCCGCGCAGGTGGTCGTGAACGGTGGCCAGCAGCGGGCGCCCGGGCTGCTCGGCCAGACCAAGGGCCGAGGCGACCGCCGGCGCCAGAAAATCGGGATCCGAGATGACGCCGAAGTCGACCAGCCATGCGCCGTCCGGCAGCTCCCCGAGGAGCTCCTCCGCCAGCCGCAGCGCGATGCGGGTCTTGCCCACGCCTCCGGGACCGGTGAGCGTCAGGAGGGGCGAAGACGCAAGAAGTCGTTTCGCCTCCCCGAGCTGCGGCTCACGGCCGACGAAGCTGGTCAGCTGCCGCGGCAGGTTGTTCGGATGGGAGTCGACGCTGTGGAGCGGCGGGAACTCAGACGGCAGGTCCCCGACGACCGCCTGGAAGATGCGCTGCTGACCCGCCAGGTCGCGCAGCCGATGCTCTCCGAGGTCGCGCAGCGCGACCTCCGGCGGCAGCTCGCGGACGACCAGGTCGTGCGTCGTCTGCGACAGCAACAGCTGGCCCCCATGCCCGGCAGCGCAGATGCGCGCGGCGCGGTGCACGTCGAGCCCGACGTATCCGTCCTCGCCGCTCATCGCTTCCCCGGTGTGCAGCCCCATCCGGACCGCCACCGCGGCTCCAGCGCTCCACTCGTGAGCAGCGACGGCCCGCTGCGCCGCGATCCCGGCCGTCAGCGCCGATCGCGCGCTCGGGAAGGCCACGTAGAGCCCATCCCCGGCCGAGTCGACCTCGACCCCTCCCCCGTCGGCGAACGCCTGGCGCAGCAGCCGATGGTGATCCGCGAGGACGGTGGCGTACGCATCGCCCAGGCGCTGCAGCAGCGCGGTCGAGCCCTCGATGTCGGTGAACATGAATGTCACCGTCCCGGTCGGGAGCGTCCGCCGCGGAGAGCTATCCGTCACGTCGCTGGCCATGACCCGATTCTAAGCGTGGTGGCTTACATCGGCCGGAAGGTGGAGGCCCGCTAGCCGGTATTACACCTGGCTATACGTTGGCGACGTTTTTTGCGCCCGGTGGCCAAATCGGCTTCAAACGATCACCGTCGGTTATCGATCGGAGCTGTTCGCGGGCTACCGACCCCAATCCGGCCCCAACTCATAACTCCGGGTAATGACTGGGGCCGTCGAGGCGGCGCGGTCAGGCTGGCGGCGCCCAGTCCGGGCTCCTTGCGAGTGAAAGACCGCTTGACCACTGAGCTTGCGGCGCCCAAGGTGGAGCTTCGTGCAACAGAACTGACCGCTCAGGCGTCGGAAAGTGGTGGTGAAGAACCCCGGCGGCCGATTCGATCTCAGGGCCTGGCTGACGCGTGGAAGGCGTCCTCTCGTGGTGGCTGCCGTGGCCCTCGTGGCAGTTGTCACAGGGTCCGCACTCGGGATCGTCCTGGGACCCCGCAGCCAGGCCGGCCCCAGTGCGCCCGTTGCGGCGGGCAGCGCCTCGCCAAGCGCCTCGGTCGTGTCGTCGCCCTCGCCGACCGATGCCCCAACCGCCACGCCCACGGTCATCGAGACATCTTCGCCGTCGCCCACACCCGCGGCGACAGCTCAGCCCACCGCAGCCGCAACCGCCGCACCCACGGCGGTACCAACGCCGACCCCCGTCGCCGGCGGCGGCACGATCGCCTTTCACGCCAACGACGACGTCTGGACGATCCACGCGGACGGCAGCGGCCTGACGAACCTGACTCGGACGGCCGGGATCGAGGAGGCGAACGCGGCCTGGTCCGCCGACGGTGCGCAGCTGGCCTTCCAGTCGTGGGCCGATGGCGGCGGCGTCGAGGTCATCAATGCCGACGGGACTGGCCGGCGCCGGGTGGCCGCGGGCTTCGCGCGGAACGCAAGCTACTTCACCGACTCGCTGGCGTGGGCGCCCGATACGGATCGCCTGGCGATCGCCTTCGTGAGCGGTGACATTTCGATCATCGACGTTTCGAGCGGCGATCGGCTCGATATCGGAACCGGCACACGGTGGCTGGCCTGGTCACCTACCGGCCGATATCTCGCATGGGTCAGCGGCGGAACCATCCTGGCCTACGACTCGGTAACCGCACACACCTTCACGATCGCGACCATGAGCAGCAACGTGCGCTTCCTCAACTGGTTCCCCACTGAGGACCGGATCCTCTTCGTCGGATTCAACGCCGGCTCACCGGGCCTCTACACCGTCAACGTCGACGGTAGCTCGCCGGCCGCGATATCCATGCCCAGCTCCGAGGACGGCGCACAGCTGTCCGCCGATGGGACACGCGTCCTCTTCTCGCGGGCCTTCGCGTCCACAGCCCAGGACGACGTGGCTCTCCTCCGGCTCGGCGACGCCGAGGCCACGCCGGTCCTGCGGGTGCCGGGCTTGGGCATTGCACGCTGGGCGCCGGACGATGCGCGAGCGGTCGCCGAGCGGGATGGCCGCATCTTCGTGCTGCGGCTCGGCACCGGCGGCGCGCTGCAGATCGCGAACGGATACGCGCCCGTCTGGAGGCCGGTCCCCTGACCGGAGCGCCGGGCTAGTCCTCGCCGGTCCCCGACTGCTCGCGGATGGTCGACACGATGTTCGAATCGGCCAGGGTGGTGACGTCGCCGAGGTCGCGCTGCTCGGCGATGTCGCGCAGCAG
>JBDUDC010000095.1:0-5624 GCA_040003165.1 Chloroflexota bacterium | reverse complement strand
CGCTCGCAGGTCGCGGACGGTCCCTTGCGCTCAGCGCCGCATCCTCGGCGCGCACTGGCGCACCCGAGGCCATTGACGCGCGACTCGTCGCCTCGACCGCGGCCCACCCCAACGTGGCGCTCGAGGCCACGCTCTACTACCTGCCGACCACAGCGACCGGCAGCCCGACCCGCGCCGCCCCCACGACAGCGTTCGTGGTCAGCGGCAGCATCTGGGATCGGCTCGCCAAGTGCGAATCGGCCGGGAATTGGGCGATCAACAGCGGAAATGGCTACTACGGCGGCCTCCAGTTCGACCTGGCCACCTGGTCAGCCTACGGGGGCACGAAATACGCGGCGCGTCCTGACCTCGCCACTCGGGAGGAGCAGATCAGTGTCGCCGAGGCGCTCTACGCGCGGCGCGGCTTCCAGCCCTGGCCTACCTGCCGAGTCAAGCTGGGCCTGCCCTAGCTCTTCCGGCTCCTGCTCGCTGTCCCCAGAGCCGGCAGGACCTGGCGGCATCGGCCTTGCTTCGGTAGGCCTGCGTGCCGTTCCTCCCGCTGGTCCTCCTGCTCGTCGGGCAGGCGCTCAGCCGCTCTGCCTCGTTCGCGCTGGGCTGGGCGACTGCGCTCTTTTTCGGGCAGATCCCCGGCAACAAGGGGCGAATGGTCTCAGTCATCTCGCTGATATCGGTTGCCTGGGTGGCACTTGTCGCCGGCTTCGCCGTTCCGCTCCTGGTCGGCGCCGTCGCGGATGCGCTGGGCGTCGTCTCTCGCAACTTCGATGTGCGGTCGGAGCACGCGCTCGGCATCGGACTGGCGATCGGGCTGGTACCGCCCGTGGTGGCCGGCGTTGCCGAGCTGGCGGGCTTCGAGGGTCAACGCTCGGCAATGCGCTGGCTGCGGCGCGTCCCGGTGAGCTATTCGGCGGTCGCCTCGTTGGGCGTCTCGGTGCTCCAGATGCTGCTGCTCGCGCCGGTGATCATGCTCGTCCGCCTGCGCCAGGGCCGCGTCGTGCTCCAGGTTCCGCTCCTGCTGCGCCCCGGCGGATCCCAGGAGAAGCTGAGCGAGGCGGTCGCCGCGGCGCTGCGCGGCCTGCACGCCGGCAAAGTCGAGCGAGGCCGGGTCGAGGGTCCGCTGGCCTGGCCGCTGCGCACGGTCGGGTACGCGGCGCGCAACCTGCTGGGGGCGGTCGTACGAGGCGACCCGGTCCACCTGCGAGCCGATGGCCTCGAGCTCTTTGCCTACGGCACAGATGTGGCCGTCCTCGGGAAGGAGGAGGCTGCCTACCCCGCCCGGGCGGCGATCGAGCGGGAGCTCGCCCTGGGCGGCGCATACCTGACCTGGAGCCAGCAGTCGCAGGCGCTGGAGGATGAGCTGATCCGGATCCACGCAGCCCGAGGGGACCGGGCCTCGCTCGCCAAGCAGCTCGACCGGCTCCGGGAGCGAATCGATGCCGCGCCGATCACCAGCGACGAATGGAACGTGCTGGACCGGCTGCGGCTCCAGCTGGCGCAGGAGGCCGTCCGCGCAGCCCGGCGCTAGGATGCGCCGATGTCCCGCCTCCGCCGCGCCGGTCTCCTGCTGGCGCTGCTGATCGTCGGGCTGGTGGCGTGGGAACCCTCCCGGGTCGCCATCCAGACCGCCGTCATGCTGCCCAACCTCCTCGGCGCGCCGGTCAGGCCCCTCGACCTGTTCAGCGCCGCGCCGTTGCGCTCAACGGTGCCGTACGGATCAGCCGGGCGTGAGCCGGAGCTGGCCGAGCTGTGGCTGCCGGCGTGGGCGTCGAAGCAGCAGCGCGCGGGGGCGATGCTCCTGGTCTTCGGCGTCAACAACGTCGGCCGCAACCACCCTGCGATCGTGCGCGTGGCCGAGGGGCTTGCCCGCACCGGCGTGGCCGTGCTGGTGCCCGACTCGCGTTCCATGCTCGAGGGGCGGCTGCGGGCGGACGACCTCGACAAGGTGGTTGAGGCATTCCAGCTCCTCGCTGCGCGGCCGGAGGTGGATCCGGCGCGGGTCGGGATGGTGGGCTTCAGCGTCGGAGGCTCCCTCTCCCTAATCGCGGCCGGGGACCCGCGCATCGCGTCGCAGGTGGCCTGGGTCAATGCGTTCGGTGCGTTTGGCGACGCCGCGACCTACCTCGCCAGCGTGGCGGCCCACGCCTACGTCGATCCCTCGGGCCGGATTGTCCCGTGGGAGCCGACGCAGCTCGCCCGGGACGTCTTCGCGCGCCTGCTGCTCGACGCCGTCGCTGACGGCGGGGACCGGGCCGCCCTGCAGAAGCGCTACGCCGCGGAGATTCACGGCAGCGGACGCACTTCGCCGGATGCCAGGCTGCGTGCGAGCCTCGCGGACGGCAGCCGCGCGGTGTATGACCTCCTGACTGCGAGCTCCCTGGCCGATGCGCGCCGCGCGATCGCCGCGCTCCCTGCCCCGGTCCGCGCCCTCATCCACGTGATCTCGCCGCTCGAGCACCTCGACGGACTGCGGGCGCGCGTCTACCTCATGCACGAGATCACCGACCACCATGTCCCGTTCGTCGAGTCGCGCACCCTGGCGGCCGCGCTACGCGCCAGAGGGCATCTGGCTGCCCACACCGAGTTCCGTCTCTTCGACCACGTGCAGCCCGACAAGCTCGACATCGTCGCCGCGGCCCCGGAGCTGTGGAAGCTGCTCCGGCACGTCGACCAGCTGATGGCGGCGACATTGTGACGCGCACGGCGGACCGCACCGGAGGCTCCTCGTGGCTCTGGCTCCTCGCCCTGTTCACGGTCGCGGGGCTGATCGAGGCCTCGTTCTGGAGCCAGATGGTGGCGTTCACGCCGCTCTTCCTGCGCGAGCTCGGTATCAGCGGCCAGGCCGATATCGAGACGCTGACCGGCGTGATCGCCTCGGTCTCGATGCTGGTGGGCCTGCCGCTGCTGCCCTTCTGGGGCGCGCTCGCGGATCGCTACTCGCGTCAGCCGGTGATCGTGCGCTCGTTCGTGGCGCACTTCCTGGCGGGGGCTCTGGCGATGCTCTCCGGAACCGTGTGGCTGTTCGTGATTGCCCGCTCGATCAGCAGCTTCTCGCTGGGCAACAGCGGCCTGATGATGACCACGCTCCAGGAGCGCGTGCCGCCAGGCCGGACCGGACTCGCGTTCGCGGTGATGGCCGGCGCCTCCCCATTCGGCGCGGTGATCGGTCCCCTGGTGGGCGGCCCGATCGTGGACGCGCTCGGCTTCCGGACGCTGATGGGGATCGACGCGGCGGTGATGCTCGCGGTGATCGTCGCCATGACATTCGGCTACCGCGACACCTTCCGCGGCACCGCGCGTGGCCCGCTGCTCGGCGTGGCGGCGGAATCGGTCCGCATCATCCTGCGATCGCCGCGCCTGCGGCTGCTCTTCCCGGCCCTATTCCTCCTCTTCGCGGGCTGGATGCTGGCCTACACCTACACCTCGCTGGTGGTCGAGGCTCTGTACACCGGCGATCCGGAGCAGCTCGGCACCACCATCGGCTGGGTCTTCGGCGCGAGCGGCCTGGTCACCATCCTGATCGCCCCGGCGCTGGGCGCGACCGCGGACCGATTCGGGCACTGGCGCATCCTCTTCGCCGTCGCGGCGGTGGCCGTGGTGCTCTGGCCGTTGCCCGCGCTGACCCGCGACCTGCTCACCTTCACGGTCCTGTGGGCGATCCTCAACGGGGTCACGTCGAGCGTCTTCTCGCTCTCGTTCAACGTCCTCTCCAGCTCGGCGCTGGAGGAGACACGTGGCCGGGTGATGACGTTTGCCTTCCTGCCCGTCAACGTCGGCTTTGCGCTTGGCCCCGCGCTCGGCAGCCTGGTGACGCAGACGCCGATCGGCCTCGCCGCGATCTACCCTGTCGCCGGGGTAGTGACGGCGGTCGGGATTGGCGTGCTCGCGCTGGCCTATCGGCGCCCGCTCGCCACCGAGCCCGCCGGCTAGCTCAGCGGCCGATGGCGAACGCCAGCGCGCCGAGCAGCAGGAAGAGGCCCACGGCCAGGATCAGCAGGCGCGCGACCCAGTGGCTGCGGCGCGGCGGCAGCGGCTGGTAAGGGCGGCCGCCGCGGCGGGCGGCGCGACGGCGCGTCAAGCGATCACCATTGGCGCCGGAAGAGAAACGGCGTGGTCAGCGCCTCGCGGTTGCTCACCGAGCGCAGCTGCTTGCGGGTCCGTTTCAGGAGCTTGCCGTGGTAGGAGCCGTCGCCGTACGGCTCGAGCAGCCGGGCCACGTCCCAGTCGTGGGTTCCGGCGATCGCCGACGCCGGGAGGTATCGGTCCAGGATGTCCTTCGCCTCGTCGATTGCCACGAACCGGCGTGCTCGCCCCCCGTTGTCGAGCAGGGTCAGCAGGTCCGTGTATGCGACGTCGACGTCCGCCACCAGCGTGCTCAGCCGCTCCATTGTGCCCGGGATGCGTTCCGGCTTGAAGAGCCCGGTCAGCAGCGCCTTGCGATCGTCGGTCGGCAGCTGGGCGACCGAATCGCGCAGGTTCGGCACCCCCTCTCCGGGGACCGGCACCTCGTACTCGTACAGGTGAAGCATCATGGCGCGGGGTAGCGTAGACCGATCCCGGCCGCCGCTACAATCGCCGCGACGCTCAGCGAGGATTCCCACCGCATGCTGCTCGAAGGCAAGAAGCTGCTCATCACCGGGGTGCTGACCGACGACAGCATCGCGTTCTCCGTCGCGCGCGTGGCGCAGGAGGCGGGCGCCGAGATCCTGCTCACCGGCGTGGGGCGCGGCATGAGCCTGACCCAGCGGGTCGCGAAACGGCTGCCGACCACGCCCGAGGTCCTCGACATGGACGTCAACGATCCCGAGGCGGTGGAGCGCGTGCGGGCCGACGTGATGGACCGATGGGGCCGCCTCGACGGGCTGGTGCATGCCATCGCCTTCGCCCCGTCAGATGCCCTGGGCGGCAACTTCCTCAACACGCCCTGGGAGAGTGTGGCGACCGCCTTCCAGACCTCCGCCTACTCGCTCAAGGCCCTCAGCGTCGGGATGCTGCAGCCGATGAAGGCCGCCGGTGCGGCGTCGGTCGTGAGCCTCGACTTCGATGGCCGGTACGCGTGGCCGATCTACGACTGGATGGGCGTATCGAAGGCCGGGCTCGAGTCAGTCACCCGCTACCTGGCTCGTGACCTGGGCGAGTTCGGCATTCGCGTCAACACCGTCTCAGCTGGACCGATTCGCACCATGGCCGGCAAGTCGATCCCTGGCTTCGACCAGATCGCCGACAAATGGCTCAACCGCGCTCCGCTGGGCTGGTCCTTCACCGATGCGACCCCGGTCGGCCAGATGGTCTGCTTCCTGTTGAGCGACATGGCGCCCATGACCTCCGGCGAGCTGATCCACGTCGACGGCGGCTATCACGCCATGGGGACCGACATCCGCGCCGGCTGACGACCCGCCCTCGAGGGCGAGCAGGCGCTGCTTGCGCCAGGTCTTGCCGCCGTAGCCACCGAGGCCGCCGTGCTTCTCGATGACCCGGTGGCAGGGGATCAGGATCGCGACCCGGTTCCGACCGTTCGCGCTGCCCACCGCGCGCTGGGCGCCCGGCCGACCGACGCGCGTCGCGAGCCCTTCGTAGCTGACCGTCTCGCCGTACGGGATGCGCCGCAGCTCGGCCCAGACGGACTCGTC
>JBDUDC010000094.1:0-5644 GCA_040003165.1 Chloroflexota bacterium | reverse complement strand
GCCTGTGCCCATCACCTGCGAGGTTCGACGAGCCGAAACGCGGCGGCCCCGTAGCCGGCCCCAACGATCCCGAGCCCGATGGCCACGACCAGCCAGCCCTGCACTGCGGCGGCGATCGCGTCGGCCGCGAGAATTGCGGCCATCGTGCCGCCCAGCAGCACGCCCGCCGCGTCGGCGATCCGCGCGCCGCGCCGCAGTCCCGCCACGACGGCGAGATGAGCGGCAGCAACGGCGAGGAGCGCCCCGCCGATCGCAACCGCGGCGCCACCCACCGCGTCGGGACCCGCCGATACGGCCGGGAGCCGGGCAAGCAGCCAGTCGGCCGCGAGCCAGCCGAGCGCGACCGCGACGATCCCGCCGACGGCAAAGATGAGACCCGCGATCAGGAGGGCGAGGCGCGCCACGGCGCAGCTCTTCAGGCGGGTCGGCGCGAGAGCAGGATGGCCGACACTCCGAAGACCAGGGTCGCGATGGCCAGCATCGTCGCCAGCACCGGCTCGGTCACGACACCACCCATGGCGATCACCGCGCCGCCGGCCGCCAGGAGCGCCACGAGCCCGGCGACGATGGTCGCCACGATCCGCGAGCCTCGCACTTCGGCAAAGACCGCCAGCGCCGAGCCCATCATCGCGGCGGCGAGGACCAACAGGCCGACCCCGCCAATGATCAGGCCGATCCCGAGCCGGCCTACGTCGGGCGGCGGATTGGTGGCATAGCGGGCGCCCATGGTGAAGCCGCCGACAAGGAGCGAGAGCGCCGTGATGAAGACCGCGGCCCCACCCACCGCGAGTGCCAGGATCGCCACGCTGCCTCCCTCGCCCACGTGCTCCGGCGCGAGCGAGTGGCCGCGGTGGCGCGGAGCCGGCGGCCTGGCGGTGCGGAGGGGGGCCCTTTTGGTGGTCACGGGGGCCGATTGTACGGGAGCGGAGGGACCCATACCATCGCCATACTCGCCCGCGCGATGTCCTTCCAGCTGCCGCCGGACCCGCGTCTGACGCGGCGAACACGCGTCTCCCACCGGCTGAGCATCGGCCTCACGCTGGCCCTGGTCGCGATGCTGGCCTACTTCGCCTTCGTCGGCTACCGAGGGTCCGAGGAGCTGGTCGAGCGGCCCGGCGGATTGGCCGACTGTCGCACTCCGGCCGCCATGGGCTGGGCGTACGAGGCGATCAACTACGACGTCCGGGCCGACGACGAGATCGCGACGCTACCGGATCCCGAGCACTGCCCCGCGCGGAACGCGGCCGCCGGGAAAATGGTCGTCACCGACGACGGGGTCCGGATCGCGGGCTGGTACATCCCGGCCGCAGGCGGAATCGGTCCCGCGGGCAACACTGTGGTGCTGATCCACGGCTCACAGCAGACCAAGAGCGAGATGCTGGCGTGGGGCTCGGTGCTGCACGACCGCTTCAACCTCGTCGCCTTTGACCTCCGAAACCATGGCCAGAGCTCCGGTAACCAGACGACGCAGGGCGCGCTCGAGCAGCTTGACCTTAAGGCCGTCCTCGACTGGCTGATGAAGGCCAAGAAGCCCGCGAAGGTCGCAGTGCTCGGCCTCTCCCTCGGTGCAGCCACGGCGGTCAACGAAGCGACGACCGACAAGCGGGTCAACGCGCTGGTCCTCGGATCGATGCACGCGACGCTGGCGAACGCCGCGCAGGCGCGCCTCGACACCTCCGGTTATCCGCTCTCGATGGCCGGCGCGTGGGCGGTTCTGCTCGGAGGCCTGATCCGGACCGGGCAGGACATGAGCGCCGTAGACCCGGTCCAGGCGATCGCGCGCCTCGGCAAGCGGCCAGTGCTGGTCCTCGCCGGCGGGGCCGACCGCTCGGTCGGCCGCAACGACGCGCAGGAGATTCTCGACGCGGCTCGCGCGGCGGGGATAAACGCGCAGCTCCAGCGCTGTGCGGCCGCCGGCCAGGACCAGATGCTCGAGGCCTGCCCGGCCGATACCCGCGGCTGGGTGCTAGGCTTTCTGGCGCACGCGCTGGCTACGCCCCTGGCCTGACCGATCCGGCGTCCCGTGCCAACCGCCTAGGAGCACCCGATGACCGTCACGACCGATGCCGACGCGCGTTTTGACCGGACCGTCGAGCGCTGGTTCCGCGACCAGCTGGCCACCTACCCGGAGTTCGCCACCTTCCTCGGCATTCACGACTACGACGCTGAGCTGCGCGACGGATCGCATGAGCAGATCGATCGCGAGATCGAGCGCCTGCGCAGCATCGTGGCGGAGATGGAGCCGTTCGGCGGCGACCAGCTCTCGCCGGATCGCGCGCTCGATCGCGACCTGCTCGTCCACGAGTCGCGGCTCGAGCTGTTTCGGCTCACCGAGCTCCGACCCTGGGCGCGCAGCACCGACGCCGCGGCGCACATCGGTGATGCGCTCTTTCCGCTCTTCACGCGCGACTTCGCCCCGCTCGACGAGCGGCTGGCGAGCACGGCCGGCCGGCTCGAGGCCGCGCCGCGCTATCTCCGCGAGACCCGCGAGCGGCTGACCGACCCGGTCCGGCTGTGGGTCCAGATCGACCTCGAGACCACGGCAGCGCTGCCCGGCTTCCTCGGCACGATCATCGCGGCAGCGCGCACCGAGAGCCGCGATCAGGCGCTCGCCGCCCGCCTCGAGCAGGCGGTGGCGGCGGCGAAGGCCGCCCTTGACGAGCACGCCGCATGGCTTCGCGAGAAGGCGCTTCCCGACGCGCAGGACGAGTGGGCCGCGGGGGCGGATCGTTTCGAGACCCTGGTACAGCTCCGCGAGCTGGACGCCAGTGGGGACGAGATTCTTGCCGTCGGGGAGCAGATGCTGGCCGAGTCCAAGGCAGCTCGCGATGCGGTCTGTGCCGAGATCGATCCCTCGCTCTCGCCGGCGGAGGTGGCCGACCTCGTCAAGGACGACCATCCCGCAACGTTCGCGGAGGCGCTCGAGGACTATCGGAGCGGGATGGATAGGGCGCGCCGATTCATCGCCGAGCACGACCTCGCGACGCTCCCCGAGGAGGACCACCTGGTCGTCATCGAAACGCCGTCGTTCGTCCGCCACCTGATCCCGTTCGCCGCCTACTACGAGCCGGCAAAGTTCGACCGCGTACCGCTGGGGGTCTACGTCGTGACCCCGCCATCGACCCCCGAGATGATGCGGGAGCACAGCTATGCCGGGATCAGCAACACCGGCGTCCACGAGGCGTACCCGGGGCATCACCTCCAGCTCAGCGCCGCCGTGACCAACCCCTCGCTCGTCCGCCTCTTCAGCTTCGCCCCGGAGTTCGCGGAGGGATGGGCCTTCTACTGCGAGCGGATGATGAAGGAGCAGGGATTCGACGACACCCCCGCCAACTGGTACATCGTCCACACCGACGCCATCTGGCGCGCCACCCGCATCATCCTCGACGTGAAGCTGCATCGCGGCCAGATCGGGTTCGACGAGGCGGTCGACTACCTGGTCGCTCAGACCGGCTTCGAGCGGCCGGCAGCCCTCGCGGAGGTGAAGCGCTACACGAGCACGCCCACCTACCAGCTCAGCTATCTCTACGGGCGCCACATGATCGAACAGCTGAAGGGCGAGGTTCAGGCTCGCATGGGGCCCGCCTTCAACCTGAAGTTCTTCCACGACACGCTGCTCTACGGCGGCACGATGCCGGTCAGCTACGCCCGCCGCCTGTTCGAGACGCGGTTCGCCCCCGACCGATGAAACGCGCCATCCTCGGTGTGGTGATCGCCCTGGCGGCGTGTGCATCACCCACCCCCGCGCCCAAGCCGCCGTGCCCGACCCAGGGGCCGACGACGGCCGACGCGCAGGCCACCTTGGCCGATGCGGCGCGCGCCGTGCTCGACACCAACAAGGGCTCGTTCACCATCGAGCTGTACCGCGACCAGGCCCCGCTGGCCAGCGCGAACTTCGTCGCGCTGGCGCGATGCGGCTTCTACGACGGGATCAGCTTCCATCGCGTCCTGGCGGGCTTCGTTGCTCAGGCCGGCGACCCGCAGACGAAGCAGAACCACGGCGACTTCCAGGGGCTGGGCGGCGGCGATCCGGGCTACGGGTTCGATATCGAGCCGCCCGCCGACGGCCTCAACTACGACCCGTACGCTGTTGTCATGGCGAACGACAAGCGGACGAACGGGAGCCAGTTCTTCATCGACCTGGCCGACCTCAACGGGCGCCTCGACCGCCTCTACACGATCTTCGGCAAGGTGATCGCCGGGACCGACGTGCTGGACACCATCGGCAAGGTGCCGACCAACGGCCCGAACGGCCTCCCGCTCGACCCGGTGATCATCAACACGATCCGGATCGAGGCACCGCCGGCCGCCAGTCCGACCGCGTGAAGCACTTCAAAATGTAAAGGAATCTTAGTTTCCAGAGCGTAGACAAACGGCGACCCTGAGGCTAATCTACGGTTGCTGTTACGCAGCGATTCACCACTGGTCGCAAGGTCATGGGTAGGTTTGGGTAAGGGTAGTACGGGAAACCGTGCGTGAAAGATGCCCTTGCGATGAGCGAATCCGGCAGCAATGAAGGCCCCGCTTCGGCGGGGCCTTCTCTATGCGCTCAAGATGCCTGAGCGGCCGAGCTAGAGATTCCCGGTCAGCCACAGGATCAGCAGGATCAGCAGGATCAGCCCGACGATTCCTCCACCGATGTACACAGCGGTACTCCTTCCTTTGGCATGGTTCCGGCGACGTTCCACCGAATGCTCAAGCACTGGCGATGCCAACCTCAGCGGCATGGTGAACCGGCGTGAGAGGAAGACGCGCTTTCTGTCGCCGGGACGATTGCATTCCGTTGCATCTTGACGATGATGAGCGCCAAGAGGGGGCAGGTCCAGCGTGCCCACGACCCGCATGCCCGGGGGGTGGACCGCTCGGGCGAGCGAGCGAGCGAAGAAGATGCATACGGAGGAGGCGACATGACGCGGACGATCGGTGCGTATCTGATCCTTCTGGCGGCGGTCCTCGGCGGATGCGGCGGAGCAGGGGCCGCGACCCCTACTGCGGACGCCGCGCTCCAAAAGCAGGCGGACCTGTACGCGATCGAGCATATCGAGGTGACCTTTCACAAGGCAGCCTCGACCCATGACATCGATCTGATGATGACGCTCTGGGCCGACGACGCCGTGGCGACCGTCGGTGGGCAGACCTACACCGGCAAGGACCAGATCCGAAACCTGTTCGCGACCAAGGTCGCGCCGTTCAAGCCGGAGAACCACTGGCTCTCGGATACGCCCGCGTACAAGCTCAAGGCCACGGTCAGCGGCGACACGGGGACTCTCTATTTCGAGTGTCACTACATCGACGTCGGCAACAAGGTCGTGGTCGTCACCGTGGGCGCCCAGCAGCAGGTCGCCCGCATCGGCGGCAAGTGGCTGATCAAGGAGCTGACTTCCACCTCGCCTACCTTGAGCTCGTGACCTCGGCCGCAGCCGGAGCTCACCTGTGAGATCGGGCAGACAATCGAGACGCATCAGATGCTGAGCCGGGCGACCGATCCGCTGGTGCGAGCCGTGGGGCGCATCCCGGCCACGGTCCATGCCAAGCTGCTGGTCGCGTTCGTGGGGACCGTCGTCCTCATGGTCGTAGTCATGGTCTTGGGCCTGCGGGTCCTGGGCGACTCTAACGACCGCGTCGACAGGCTCGGAGGGCTCCA
>JBDUDC010000093.1:0-5694 GCA_040003165.1 Chloroflexota bacterium | reverse complement strand
GGTGTGGTCGCCAGATGGCCGGTCGCTGGCATTCACCCTCGGGGGTTGCGAGACGGTCCTCTATGTCGCCAGCCTCAACGGGAGCGTGCTGCGGCTGGCTGACGGCTCCGCCCCGGCCTGGTCGCCCGATTCCTCGCAGCTCACGTTCAGCCCAGACCGCCCATACCAGCCCTGCACTCCCTGTGGGCCGTCCGGCCCGTGGGAAGTTCAGGCGGTCCCTCGCATCGGCGGCCGGGTCAGCTCCGTTACGCTCAACGGTCCCTGGTTCCAGGCTGGACGGGCAACCTGGTCCCCGGACGGGACCCGGATCGCCTACTCCGGCCTTCAGCTCAACAGCGTGGAGGTCAAGTCCGCGATTCTCGTCGCCGCCTCCGACGGAGGGCAGCAGCAGGCGCTGGCCGAAGGGCACGATCCAGTCTGGTCGGCCGATGGCAGCCAGCTCCTCTTCCTGGGCGGTGCAGGCGGCAACGAGGTGCGGCTGATGGGAGCCGATGGTGCGAACCCGCGGCGGATTGCGATCGGAGACGTCGCGACCTGGTCACCGGATGGTCGGCTGATCGCCTACGGCGAACATGGCAGCGACGGCACGGCGGCGGCGCGCACGCACGTCGTGGCCGCGGCCGATCCCTCGGTCGAGCTCATGGCCGTGGCGGGCGCCTTCGCGGGCTGGTCGCCGGATGGGCGCCAGGTCCTCATCGTGCGCCCGTCGAACGGTCGCGCCCAGCTCATGCGCGCGCCCATCGACGGCGGCGAGGTCGCGTCAGTGGCGGCCGTCTCGTCCTCTTCCGGCGCCAGCCCTGCGGCGTGGCAGCCCGAATTCGTCCTCCCCTAGGCTAGGGTGCATCGGTGATGCGGATTGACCTGCGCTCGGACACCGTCACGCTCCCCTCCGCCGCCATGCGGCGCGTGATGGCGGACGCGGAGGTCGGCGACGATCAGTACGGCGAGGACCCGAGCGTCAATCGGCTCCAGGACGAGGTTGCCGAGCTGCTCGGCAAGGAGGCCGCGCTCTTCCTGCCGACCGGCACGATGACCAACCAGGTTGCGCTGCGCGCGCTGGCTCGCGCCGGCGACGATGTGATCGTCCCCCAGGAAGCCCACATCGTCCTCCACGAGACCGGGGCCGCGGCCGCCAACACCGGGGTCCAGTTCAGCCCGGTCGGCAGCGACGGCCTCTTCACGGCCGATGACTTCGAGGCCGCCTACAAGCCTGACGGTCACATCCTGTATCCACCGACGGCGGTGGTGATCGTCGAGAACACGCACAATCGCGGCGGCGGGATCGTCTTCCCACAGGCCGCTGCGGACGCGATCTGCCGCTCCGCTCATCAGCGAGAAGTGGCCTGCTACCTGGATGGCGCGCGCCTCCTGAACGCGGCGGTCGCGCTCGGCCGACCGGCGAGCGAGCTCGCGGAGCCCTTCGACCTGGTCGGCCTGTCTCTCTCCAAGGGACTCGGCGCGCCGGGTGGCTCGATGCTCGCCGGGTCGCGGGAGCAGATCGCGCGCTCGGTGCGCTATCGCCGCATGCAGGGAGGAGCCATGCGCCAGGTCGGCATCCTGGCGGCGGCGGGCAGCTATGCCCTGTCGCACAACGTCGAGCGCCTGGCCGAGGATCATGCCAACGCCCGTGCGCTAGCAGAGCGGCTGGCAGAGAGTGGCGCGATCGGCCTCGAGCTCGACCGCGTCGAGACCAACATCGTGGTCTTCACCGTCTCCGATGCCTCGAGCTTCGTGGCCGCCTGTCGGGAGCGCGGAGTGCTGGTCAACGCGTTCACCCCGACCCTCGTCCGAGCGGTCACCCATCTCGACGTGAGCCTGGACGACTGCGAGACCGCCGCTGCTGCAATGGTTGCCGTTGCGGAGGCTCGCTGAGTGGATCCGGGCCGACTCCCCTGCTGCGGCCCGGCCTTCGCCGAGCTGTTCGACGAGCGCGAGGCCCGTCACGATCTCGAGGCGTACCGAAAGAGCGGGCCTGCGGCGGCCACGCGGCAGCTGATCGGCGCCCTGACCGATGCCGGAGTGGAGGACGCCGAGCTGATCGATATCGGCGCCGGGGTGGGAGCGATCTTCAATGGGCTGCTCGATGCCGGCGCCGCCCGGGCGCTCGACGTCGATTACTCGGCGGCGTTCATCGAGGCAGCGCGCGAAGAATCGGCAAGGCGCGGGCACGCAGACCGGGTTGAGTTTCGCTTCGGCGATTTCGTGCAGCTCGCTCCGGGGATCGAGGCAGCCGATGTCGTGACCCTCGACCGGGTCATCTGCTGCTATCCGAACGCGCGAGCCCTTATCGGGCTCTCGGCGGCCCGCGCCCGGCAGCTCTATGGGATCGTCGCACCGGTCGACGCCTGGTGGACGAGGGGCGGCGCACGAGCGCTGAACTGGCTGATGTGGGTGACCCGACGACGGATGCGGTTCTACGTCCACCGCCGGGCTCTGGTCGACGGGCTCCTGACTGAGGCCGGATTCGCATCCCTGGGCCGCCAACGGGCCGGGTTCTGGGAGATCACTACCTATCGTCGGAGCCGGTGATGCAGCAGGATTGCGAGGTTTTTGTCACTTGCGCCGGCAGCGGCGCTCGCCGAGACTACCGCGCATGAAGGCCGCCTACCTGCCGCCCACCGAGCCTCGGCGACCGCTCCCGGTCGTGCTGCTCACTGCCCTGTTGGGGCTGGAGAGCGCGGTCGCCCTCGGCGCCTGCGTCTTCCTCAGCATGCTCGCCCCCACGGCCGGCGGCGGAACGACCGTCGCGCTCCAGTTCGCAGCGGGCGGGCTCCTCCTGTTCGCGATTGCCGCCTACGTCGCCGCGCGGAAGGCGTATCGGCGCCGCCGATCGGTGCATACGCTCACCGCGGTGCTGCAGCTGCTGGTGGTCGTCTCGATCTTCATCGCCACCCTGGCGGGTGGGTGGCAGCCATCCTTCGTGATCGGACTGGTCCTCGCCGGGGCGCTCCTTGCGGTGCTCGCCATACCCTCGCTGACCGAGGCGCTCACCTCGTAGCGTCGGGTCCTCTTGTGGACGTCCCGGCGTCAGCCGCTTCGCTTGCGCGTGCGCTTCGCCGACGGCGCGCGCTTTGGGGCCGATGTCGACGCCTTCGATACGGCCGGCTTGCTGCTGGCGCTCTTCGCGGCGGTGGGCTTCGTGGTCGGGCGCTTTGCCACCGCTGAGCTGCCGGCTCCCTTCGCAGAGGTCGCACTCTTGGTGGTGGACGATGCCGAGCTCGATCGCCGGCTCCGAGACTTCGGCTTCCCGTCGCCGAGGCCGGGAATCAGGTTCTTGCCGGCGTCGATGACGTTGGCGGCCGCATCGGCCACGGTCGAAGCGACCTTGCCGGCCCGCTTGCCAACCCCTCTGCCGATCTTCCCGACGGTCTTGCCTGTGTCCATGGAATGCCTCCTTGCGCGAGCGCGCTTACTCCCTCCTCGAAGCCAAGCTTCCAGCAGAAAGGCTGCCGCCGCGGAACAGATTATTCGACGAGCCCGTAGTCGGTCGGGCCAGCGAAGCCTATAGTCCGCGGCTGGTGGCATTCCACGCTGGCCCGAGACTTGCGTTCGATCGCTTGGCCGCTCACCGCGGCGCGAGTAGCCAGGAGCAGCAACGATGACATTCAGAAGGGGCGCGCGCCTCGATCCCCGGCAGGTTCGCGACATGAGGGGGAGCAGCGCCGCGGCAGTCGGGGGCGGGCTCGGAGGCGTGGCGCTGATCGCCTACCTGGTGATCACCCTGCTCGGCGGCGACCCATCCCAGCTGCCACTCGACCAGCTGAACAACATCACGGTTGGACCGGGAGCGTCGAACGGCGCCACCCAGGAGTGCAAGACCGGGGCGGACGCCAATGCTCGCGAGGACTGCCGCATCATCGGCTATGTGAACAGCGTGCAGGCGTACTGGGTCAAGGCACTCCCCAACTACCAGGAGGCGCCGACGACCTTCTACACCCAGGCGATCAGCACCGGCTGCGGCAACGCGACCAGCGATGTCGGGCCGTTCTACTGCCCGAACGACAAGTCGGTCTACATCGATCTGGGCTTCTTCGACCAGCTGCGCACCCGCTTTGGCGCGCAGGGCGGCCCGTTCGCCGAGGCCTACGTGATCGCGCACGAGTACGGTCACCACGCCCAGGACCTGATGGGCACCCTCCAGCCGGGAACCGAGACCGGCGCGCAGAGCGCGTCGGTGCGCACCGAGCTGCAGGCCGATTGCTACGCGGGCATCTGGGCCAAGCACGCGGTCGAGACCGGCTTCCTGGAGCCGATCACCCAGGACCAGGTCAACCAGGCGCTCGACGCGGCCGCGGCGGTGGGTGACGACCGGATCCAGCAGCAGGTCCAGGGGCAGGTGAATCCGGAGACCTGGACCCACGGCTCGTCAGAGCAGCGGCGGCACTGGTTCGGCGTCGGCCTCAACAGCGGTGATCCGGCCGCTTGCGACACGTTCAGCGGGAACATTTAGCCAAACGGCTGAGTATGGACCGTCGCCCGATGCTGTACATTGGTGACCCCAGCAGGACCATCGATGACCCCGGAATGCATCCACGGCTTCGTCCCCGAGCACTGTGCCGCCTGCCGCACGTGTCCACACGGCATCACGACCTCCCGCTGCGGCCGATGCGCCGCCGCCGCGACCGCACGCCAGTCCGCCAAGGCCGTCGTGCCGGAGCAGCCGTCCGAGGAATATCAGGGTCACGAGATCTTCTTCGTGGCCGTCGAGCGCAGCTGGTACTACCGCGACGCTGACGGCGTCCGATCGCGGGAGTCGTACCCGTCCGCCTTCCGGGCGCGCCGTGCGATCAACGAGGCCCTCACCGCGGCACCCGAAAAGCCCCGCCAGAAGGCCAAGCGCCACTAACAAGACAACTTCTGGCAGGAATCGGGCTATCCTTGATGTCCGATGCGTGCCTCGCGCCTAGTCAGCCTGCTTCTGCTGCTCCAGACTCGCGGCCGGATGACCGCTGCCCAGCTCGCGAACGAGCTGGAGGTATCTGAGCGCACCATCCACCGCGACGTCGACGCGCTGAGCGCGGCCGGCGTCCCGATCTACGCCGAACGCGGACCTTACGGTGGCGTGCAGCTGGTCGATGGCTATCGCACTCGGCTGACCGGCATGACCGCTCACGAGGCGGACGCGGTCTTTCTGGCCGGTCTTCCCGGCCCCGCGGCGGAGCTGGGGCTCGGGACGGTGATGACCGCGGCGCGCCTGAAGGTGCTCGCCGCGCTGCCGGTGGAGCTGCGAGCCAGGGCCTCGCGCCTCGTCGAGCGCTTCCACCTCGACGCCGCCGGATGGTTCCGCACCGGCGACCCGGTCCCCCACCTCCCTGCCCTGGCCGATGCCGTGTGGGAGGAACAGCGCGTCAAGGTCACCTACCCGCGCGGCGACGAAACCGTAGAGCGGCTGCTCGACCCGCTCGGGCTCGTCCTCAAGGGAGGCATCTGGTACCTGGTGGCATCGGCCGAGGGCCAGGTGCGCACATACCGGATCTCGCGAGTCGCGGCGGCGATGCCGCTCGACCAGCACTTCGAGCGGCCCCGCGATTTCGACCTGGCCGGATTCTGGGCCGAGTCGATCGCCACCTACGAGCGCGAGGCGCCGCGGGTCGAGGTCACCGTGCGGGTCGATCCGCGCTACATGCGCCGCCTCGCCGACTACCTCGGCGACCACGTGGCGGGAGCCGCCGAGCCCCTCGGCGGGACCGATCC
>JBDUDC010000092.1:0-5857 GCA_040003165.1 Chloroflexota bacterium | reverse complement strand
GCCGCGAACTGCGGTCCCGCCGCCGCGCCGCCGATCAGCACCAGCGGCGGCTCGAGGCTGAACAGCGTGCCGCGCCACAGCCCGTCGCTGGGCAGCAGGATCTGGCCGATCAGGCCCGCCCGGCCGATGACCGGATCACCGAAGGCGGTGCCGATCCCGCCGATCACGCCGGCCAGCCACGCCAGCCCGAAGAGGAGCATCGAGACGACCCCGGCCACGACCGATGAGGTGCGCGTGCTGAGCACAAGCGCCAAGGTGAGCAGCACGATCGCCTGCGCCGCGAGGTAGAGCAGCGCCTCGATCGGGTGCGGCGGAACGTAGCCGGTCGTGAGGAATGCAGCGCCGAACTCGAGGGCGCTGGCCACGATCGCGTAGCCAACCACCACGATCACCAGGCCCAGCCACTTGCCGAGGACCATCGAGCTGCGCCGGATGGGGCGCGCCATCACCGCCAGCGCCTCGCCGCTCTCCAGCTCCCCGGCGATCGAGGGCGCGGCCGCAAAGACGGCGGCGAGGGCCAGCACGAAGCTGAACATGAACATGACCAGGATCAGGACCTGGGACGCGATGAGCTGCACTTCGTCGGGGCTGAGCGTGCCGTTGCGGCCCGGCGGCAGGCGGTTGAGCTGGTCGTAGCCCCACGCGGTGAGCGCCACCGCCACCAGCGAGAGGCCGAAGAGCGCCTGGAGCAGGCGCCGGCGCAGGGCCTCGTGCAGCGTGAGCCAGGCGAACGTCCGGATCACCTCACGGACTCCCCACGATGGCGCGGAAGCGCTCTTCGAGGCTCGGCTGCAGCATCTCGACGCCGTAGACCCGACCGCCCGCGCCGATCACCGCCTCGACCAGCTCGGGGATTCGCTGCTCTTCCAGGTCGCGAACCAGGAGCCACGGGCCGTCGGCGCTCACCTCGCCGAAGCTTTGCAGCGCTTCGACCCCGACGCCGGTCGCCCGGATCCGGACGCCGCCCGGGCTCAGCAGGTCGTTTAGCGAGCCGACGGCCAGCACCTTGCCGTGGTGGAGAATCGCGACCCGGTCACAGACCTGCTCCACCTCGCTGAGCTGGTGCGAGTTGAGCAGGACGCTGGTGCCCCGCTCGCGCAGGCCGCGGACGATGCCGCGCAGCTCGTGGCGGCCCAGCGGATCGAGCGCGGTGGTCGGCTCGTCGAGGATCACCAGCCGCGGGTTGCCGAGCAACGCGACCGCCAGGCCAAGGCGCTGCTGCATCCCCTTCGAGTAGGTGGCCACCCGATCATCGGCGCGTTCGGCGAGATCTGCGGTCGCCAGCGCGGCGGCCACCATCTCGTCCCAATCCCTCACCTCGAGGCCCGCCAGCCGCGCGTGCAGCCGAAGCACCTCGCGTCCGGTCAGCCAGCGCGGATAACGGAACAGCTCCGGCAGGTAGCCGACGTGTCGGCGGGCTTCCGGCTCTCCCGCGGGGACTCCCAGCAGCCGCGCCTGCCCGGAGCTGGCCCGCACGAGGCCCAGCAGCAGCTTGACCGCGGTCGTCTTGCCGGCGCCGTTGGGGCCGAGCAGCCCGAAGACCTCCCCGCTGCCCACGCTCAGGTCGACTCCGTCGAGCGCCAGCTTGCCGCGGTAGCGCTTGGTGAGGCCGATCGTCTCGACGACGGGTGCTGCGTCCATGCTCGCCGCAGAGTATCGCGGCGAGCACCTGACGGGTCAGGTCAGAGCCAATCCTCGCCGGCCGGCACCGCCGGCTCGAACTCCGAGCTGAAGATCTCGAACTCCTCGTCGGGGATGTTGTAAGTGTGCTCTGGCCCCGGGAAGGTCCCCGACCGCACCTCGAGCGCATAGGTCTCGATGGCGGTCTGGATCTCGGCCCCGACCTCGGCGTAGCGCTTCACGAAGCGCGGCGCGCGGCCCTTCCCGATCCCCAGCAGGTCGTGCCAGACGAGCACCTGGCCATCGCAACCCACCCCCGCGCCGATCCCTATGGTCGGGATCCGCAGCCCGGCGGTGATGCGCTCCGCCACGCGGGCCGGGACCGCCTCGAGCACGATTGCGAAGCAGCCGGCCGCCTGGAGCGCCAGCGCATCGGCGAAGAGGGCGCGCGCCTTGGCGCCCGTTCGACCCTGCGCCTTGAAGCCACCGAGCATCGTCGCCGACTGCGGGGTGAGGCCGATATGGCCCATCACCGGAATGCCGGCCCCGACGATCGCGCGCACGCGCGGCAGCATCGGTCCTGCGCCTTCGAGCTTGACCGCGTCGGCATCGGCCTTGGTGAACGCGACGGCGTTGCGAACCGCCTCCTCGTCGCTCACCTGGAACGAGCCGAACGGCATATCCGCGATGAGCAGCGCCCGCTTGCGGCCGCGCGCCGCCGCGGCGCTCAGCATCAGCATCTCGTCGAGGGTGGCGGGGACGGTGGTGTCGTAGCCCAGCAGCGTGTTGCCGGCCGAGTCGCCGACCAGGATCAGGTCGACGCCCGCGGCATCCGCCATGCGCGCGCTCGGCGCGTCGTAGGCGGTGATCATCACGATCCGGTCGGCGCGCCGCTTCATCTGGCCCAGGTCGGTGAGCGGCATGCGCAGGCTCGGGTTCTTGGGTTCGGAGCTCATGTTGCCTCCTCGAGGCGGAGATTGTCGATCAACCGGACGGAGCCGATGCGGACCGCCGCCGCCAGCGTCGGCCCGTCGAGGTCCGCGATGGTGACATAGTCGACATCGACTCCCTTCAACAGCTCACAGGCGACGCTGACCGCGTCACCGCCATCACGATACGCCTCAAGGCCAGCGGCCAACGCGCGAGGCAGCTTCAACGCCTCCTGCCGCTCGTCGTTCGACAGGTACGCGTTGCGGCTCGAGAGGGCGAGGCCATCGGCGTCGCGCACGGTCGGCATGGCGCGGATCGAAAGCGGGAGGTCCAGGTCGCGCACCATCTGCTTCACGACGGCGACCTGCTGCGCGTCCTTGCGCCCGAAGTAGGCCTGCTCCGGGCGGACGATCTCGAACAGCTTGCAGCACACCGTGGCCACGCCCCGAAAGTGGCCCGGCCGCGCCACCCCTTCCAGGATCTGCCCCAGCTCGCCGACCTCGATCCAGGTGTCGAATCCGGGCGGATAGATCTCGTCGGCACTCGGCGCGAACAGGAGGTCCGCGCCCTCGGCCTCGGCCAGCTCGGCGTCGCGCCCCGGGTCGCGCGGATAGCGCGCGAGGTCCTCCGCCGGGCCGAACTGGGTCGGATTGACGAAGAGGCTGACCACGACCCGATCGCATTCCGTCCGAGCGGCGCGCAGCAGCGAGAGATGACCCGCGTGAAAGGCCCCCATGGTCGGCACCAGGCCGATCCGCTCGCCAGCCTGCCATGCGGGTTCCAGCGCTTCTCGCGTCTCGGCGACGTTGTGCGTCACCTTCACGGCCGCGTAGCCTCGGCCAGCGCCCGGTATAGCGGCTCGACCTCCGGCGCCCGCTCGTGCAGCGCCTTGAGGTGCGCCTCCACGGTCGACCAGTCGCCGCGCGCGATCGGTCCGGTGAGGGCGAAGCCGTTCTCGATCGTCCGCCGCATGAGCGGGACGAGCGCCTCCGGCGGCGCGTGGCTCTCATCGAGCAGGTGCGCGGCGGTGCGATACAGGGTCACCAGGAAGTTGCTCGCCATGGCGGCTCCGGCGTGGTAGAGCGGCTTCTGCTCATCGGCGAGATCGAATGGCCGCAGTCCCAGCGTCTCCGCGAGCCAGGTGGCCCGCTCGTGCGCGGCGGGGCCCTCGGCCGTGACGGCACCCCACGCGCCGTCGAGCTGCTCCGGCCCGCGATCCCGGCTCAGCGTCTGGAGCGGATGGACACTGAAGCGCTTAGTGTGCGGATCCAGTGCGGCGAGGCTGGTGGCGCCGCTGACATGTGCCACCCATGGACCGATCGGGAGGGCCCGCGCCACCTGGGCGATGGCACCGTCGGGGACGGCCAGGATGACGAGGTCGGCATCGGCGGTTGCCTCCCGTCCGGTAGCAACCCGCAGTCCTCGGTCAGCGAGACGGGCTGCGATGGCGCCGCCCGCACGCCCAGTGCCGATGACGCGCACCGAGTCGAACATGCACCGGAGTCTAGCCTTCGGTCGCTCCGTCCGGCTCGATCTCGACCTCGACCAGCGGCGCGCCACGCAGCAGCAGGCCGACGTCCATGTTCCACGCCCGGGCCACTCCGGCCAGCACCGCGCGGCGCTCGGCCGGGTCGGTGATGGGGCGAGCGGTTGCAGGGAGATCGGCGCGAATCGGCCCTTTCAGGTGGAAGGTGAACCGCGGATTCGCGACCAGGTTGGCCAACCAGCCGCGACGTCCGGGTCGGCCGCTGATGTAGATCCGTCCGCCGATGTTGTGGAAGACGAGCTCCACCCGGCGCGGCTGCCCGCTGCGCCGCCCGGTGGTGGTGATGTCGATGAGATGGCCGCGCGACAGGGCGCGGCGCACGCGGTCATCCATCTCGATCGTCCTAGGCAGCGATGCTGACACTTCGCTCCTCCGCGCCGCGCAGCAGCGTCAGCTCGAGCGGTGCGTCCGCCGCCAGCGAGCCGAGGGCCTCGAACAGGTCGTCGGCGCTCGCCACGTCTCGTCCGGCAACCGCCACGATCAGGTCGCCCTCCTGGATCCCGGCCTTGGCCGCCGGCGAGTCGTCCTCCACGTCGCGGACCAGCAGCCCGTCACGCTCGGGGAGGCCCACCGCCCGGCGCAGCTGCCGTGCGACGTGGGAGGGTGCCAGCCCGACGCCCAGGCGCCGGCGCTGCGGCGCCTCGCCGCGGCCGAGAGCAGCGACGCGGTCCTTCAGCGCTCCGTCTGCCGCAATCGCGAGGTAGAACCCGCTCTCCAACCGGTTCGTGTTGATGCCAAGCAGGCGACCGTCCGCATCCACGATCGGTCCACCGCTCGAGCCAGGCATCAGGGGTGCGGTGTGCTCGACCGATCCGCCGATCCGCCGTCCGCGCGGTCCACGGAAGGTGCGGCCCACCCCGGAGACGAAGCCGAACGTGACCCGCGGGCCGCGCCCGGCCGGGTTGCCGAGCGCCACGACCGGAGAGCCGATCGCCAGCGCCGTGCCGTCTCCCCAGGCGATCGGAGACGTGCCGTCGGTCGTCACCTCGACTACCGCGAGGTCGCCGTCGAGGTCGACGCCGAGCACCTTGCCATCCGCCTCGCGACCGTCGGCGAAGTAGACCTTCGGGTCGTCGCCATGCAGGTTGTGCGCGTTGGTGAGCACGCGCCCGTTGTCGATCACCACGCCCGAGCCCCCGCGCCAACGGTTGCCGAGCCCCACCGTCGACGGCCCGACCTTCTCCGCCACGCCCGCGATTGACTTGCCCAGATCCTCGAGGGATCCCATCTGTTCACTCCTGCTGGTTGCTTGCTGGTTGCTTGCTGGTATCTTGTGACTTGCAATGCGCAAGTTACTCCTCCGCCAGCCGCTGTCAAGGCCGATGCCGTACGATCCGCGCATGGCCGTCGCAGACTCGCCGCTCGCCGCCGCCCTGGAGCGGGTCGGCGACAAATGGAGCCTCCTGCTGATCGAGTCGCTCCTCTCCGGACCGCTGCGCTTCAACGAGCTGCAGGCCAGCGTGACAGGGATCGCGCCGAACATCCTGGCCGAGCGCCTGCGCCGCCTAGAAGGGGAGCGAGTCGTCAGCTCGCAGCCGTACAGCGATCGCCCTCCGCGCAGCGTCTATCAGCTCACCGGCGAGGGGCTCGAGCTCGCCAGCGCGCTGCGGCTGCTCGCGGACTGGGGTTCCCGTGTCGCGCGCGACGCGGAGCCGATGCGCCACGAAGCGTGCGGCACCCCGGTCGAGGCGCGCTTCTTCTGCCCGACCTGCGTGCGCGCCGTGGAGCCGGGCGAGGCGGACCAGATCCGGCGCGTCTAGG
>JBDUDC010000091.1:0-5903 GCA_040003165.1 Chloroflexota bacterium | reverse complement strand
GACTTCGCGCTCTCGAACGCGGTGAACTCGGGGCTGACGGACGTCGCGGTGCTGACCCAGTACGCGCCGCGCTCGCTGATCGGCCATATCGGACTGGGTCGGCCCTGGGACCTCGACCGCAGCCGGGGTGGCGTCAGCCTGCTGCAGCCCTTCATAGGGAGGGGTCGCGCTCGCGACTGGTATCGAGGCACGGCCGACGCTGTCCTGCAGAACCTCGACTTCGTGCGGGATCGCGATCCCGAGCTGGTGTTGGTCCTGGCCGGCGATCACATCTACAAGATGGACTACCGGCCCTTCATCGAGCTCCATCGATCCCGCCAGGCGGAGATCACCGTCGCGGTCCGCACCGTCCCGATCGAAGATGCCCACCGGTTCGGGATCCTCGACGTCGACGTCGATGGGCGCGTGACCGCCTTCATCGAGAAGCCCGCCGAGCCGCCCTCCAACCTGGTGAGCATGGGCGTCTACGTCTTCTCGTGGTCCGCCCTGCGCGAGGTCCTCCGGCCCGACCGGATCGACTTCGGGCGCGACATCCTGCCGGCGATGGTCAACGATGGGCGACGGGTCTACGCCTACGAGTTTGGCGGCTACTGGGAGGATGTCGGGACGGTCGAGAGCTACTGGCGCACCAACCTCGACCTGCTCAGCGACGAGCCCGGGATTGACCTCAACGACCTGGGTTGGCTCATCTACACCAGGAGCGAGGAGCGGCCACCGGCCCAGATCGGCGCGGAGGCGGTCGTGCGGCGAAGCATGGTGAGCCATGGCTGCGTCATCGACGGTACGGTCGAGCACAGCGTGCTGTCGCCCGGGGTGCGGGTCGGCCCGGGTGCAGTCGTGCGCGACTCGATCGTGATGTTCGACACCGTGGTCGAGAGCGGCGCGATCCTGGATCGGGTGATCGTCGACAAGGACTGCCGGATCGGGGCGGGTGCGGTCCTCGGCCACGGGGAAGACCTGAGGCCGAACCGCGATGAACCCGAGCGGCTCTACGCTGGGATCACCCTGGTCGGCAAGCTCGCGCGCGTACCCGGCAAGGTCCGCATCGGACGGAACTGTCGGATCGACCCCGGCGTGACCGAGGCTGACTTTGGACGCCGCCGCGTCATCGGCTCGGGCGAGACGGTGACGAACGCTGGTTGATCCGGCAGCCGGCGTGCGGGAGACCGGCCCCGCTGAGCTCGCCCCGCCCTTCGATATGTGGCTCGCAGAGCTCGGCGTCGCGGTGGTGGGCTCCGCCGGGAACCCGAACGATGCCGCAATCACACGCGACGTCGTGCTCGACGGCGAACGACGCTTCGACCTGCGCGTGACCGTGGCCTGGGTGGCAGGAGTTGGCTGTGCCCTGTGGGCGTACTACGGCCTCGAGGAGATGGAGATTCCCAAGCGGACCTTCTATCGGATGCTGCGGGCGAACTTCGAATACGCGTACGTGAAGTTCGCCCTCACCGAGGACGACCGTCCGATGCTCCTCACCGAGCTGCCCTCCTTGGCGGTCGACCGCGACGAGCTCGGCCGCGGCCTGGTACGCCTGATCATCGTCGCCGATCGCCTCCTCGAGGAGACCGCGGCGGCCGTGGCCGACCGCGGCGTCCTTCCTGCCTGGGGCGGTCGCAAGGGCCGGAATCCGCGGCTCCTGGCGTCGTACCGGGGCGACGTCGAAGCGGCGATGCCGGCCTGGGAGCCGCCCGAGCCCCGACGCCGGCGGCGCGGCCTCATGACCTGGCTCTTCGGACCGCCTCGATGACCCGTCGGGTCGTGCACGCGGGTGCCGCGCTGGCGTTGCTCGTGTCGATCCTGGTCCTGCCGCGCCCCGCCCTGGCAGCGGGGGCCGAGTACCGCATGCAGACGCAGGCGACCTACCTCGTGCAGCCGGAGAAGCGGGCCGTGGCGGTAAGCGTCAAGGTGACATTCGTGAACACCACGCCCGATCCGGCGGGCAAGTTCAGCGTTTTCGAAACGGTGCCGTTGGCGCTGCAGGACGGCGCTGCATCGCCCGCCGCCCGGGATGCCAAGGGCGGCCTGAAGGTCGTCCTGGCGCGCGACAAGGCCAACGACGTCAACGTGGCGACCGTCTCACTGCGCGTCCCGCTGCGCTACAACAAGTCGACCGTCTTCACCCTCACGTACATGCTCCGCGACGGCGGCGCCCCGTCGCTGCGGGTGCGCTCATCGGCGGTCGTCTTCCCCGCGTGGTCGTTCGGAACCGCCGGGGAGGTGCGGATCGAAGTGCCCTCGGCCTATGACGTCGCGGCCGCCGGCGATCGCCTGACGGCCTCGCACAACGGAGGCACCACGGTGCTGCAGAGCGGCGCGATCAGCGACCCGGCGAGCTGGCTCGCCACGCTTACGGCGACACGCCCCAGCGCCTTCGTGATCGTTTCGCGCAGCGTGCCGATGAAGAGTGGCAGCGTCGCCCTTCAGGTCCGCACCTGGCAGGACGACCCCGAGTGGGGAGCCCGGACGCTGGACCTGGTGGCCAATGCCCTGCCGCGGCTCGAGGCGGCGACCGGCGTGGCCTACCCCGGCGCCGGTCCAGTGGTCGTGTCGGAGTCCGCCGCGGTGGCGCCTGCGGGCATCGGCGAGCCCGCCGGCACGACAGACCAGGGGATCGGCGTCATCTTCGACGAGCCCGCCTTCACGACCCTCCATCAGATCGCGCACGTCTGGCTCACGCCGCAGTTCGCCGCCGATCGCTGGATCCGCGAGGGCCTGGCCTCCCATTACGCCGAGCGGATCGCCGGTCAGCTCAAGGTCAAGCTGCCCTACGACCCGGCTGCCCAACGGACGAAGCTGAAGGCCGACGCCTTCGCGTTGTCCGGATGGCAGGCGGGCGAGACTCCGCCGCGTGAGCGATTCGGCTACGCCGCCTCGTGGGCACTGGTCAACGAGGTCGCCACGGGGGTCGGGGCCGACGCGGTCTCGAAGGTCCTGGAGCGCACGGCCGCCGGCGTGGATGCCTACCAGCCGGTCGCCGGCGGAGCGCTCTCCGGCCAGCCGCGCGGCGCGATCGTGCCGCTCGACTCTCGTCGCTTCTTCGATCAGCTGGAGGCGGTCAGCGGCAAGGCGCCCGGCGAGCTGTCCGCGGCCAGCGTCCTGGCCGCGACAGATCTCGCGCTGCTGCCGAAGCGGACCGCTGCGCGCGCCGCATTCGGCAAGCTCGTGGTCGCGGCCGGCGACTGGGGAACCCCCGCGCCGATTCGGCAGCGGCTGGGGACCTGGGATTTCGCCGGCGCGATGCCGATGATCGCCGAGGCGAGCGCGTGGCTTCGCGAACGCGATGCGCTGGTGGCACGGGTCGAGGCCGCCGGGCTGACGGCTCCACGCCGGCTGCAGGACCGCTACGTCGAGAGCGGTGGCGCCGCCGCATCGAAGGCCGAGCTCGATGCGGAGGGCGCGGTGGCGACCGCCTACTCGGCCGGGCTCGAGCGCGCGAATCGCGGCCGATCGCTGATCGAGCGCATCGGGCTGGCGGCCGGACCGGATCCGTCGGCCCGTCTCGCGGCCGCCAACGCCCTGTTTGCCGCCGGCGACCTGACCGGTGCGGCCGATGCAATCGCCGAGGCGCAGCGCTCGCTGGACGGCGCGTCCACCGCCGGTTGGCTGCGGGTCGCCAGCGCGCTCATCGCCCTCGTCGGCGTCGTGGCGCTGCTCATCGTCCTGGCCTCGCGAGGGCGCAGGGGCGAAGATCCCGCGCAGGGAGCGGCCTGAGCCCGCTGCTACACTGCAGCGCCATGACGACCGACACCCCGGCCCGTCGTCCCGCGGTCCCGGCCCCGCACTTCGAGCCGGCTGCGGACGTCCTCTCCGGCGACACAGCAGACGTCTATTTTGAGCGGGCTCGGACGATCCTCGCTGCCGAGGGGCTCGATCCGGTCGTCAGCATGGAGATCTTCCCGCGGGCCGATGCGATCCTGTGCGGCGCCGAGGAGTCGCTCGCCTACCTGAGGCAGATCTTTGCCGAGGGGCCGGACGACCCGGCGCCGCTCGTCGAGTCGTTGCACGACGGAGACGCGGTCGCGCGCAAGGAGGTGGTGATGCGCATCACGGCGCGCTACTCCGCCTTCGGCCTGTACGAGACCGCCCTGCTCGGCATCCTCTCCCAGTCGACCGGCTGGGCGACCGCCGCGCGTCGCATCGTCGAGGTGGCGGATCCGATCCCGGTGATCGGCTTCGGCGCACGCCACGTCCACCCCAGCGTCGCCGACCAAATGGACTACGCCAGCGTGGTGGGGGGCTGCATCGGTGCGTCGACCCCTGCCGGGGCACGCCTGGCGGGCCTCGCGCCGACCGGGACCATGCCGCACGCCCTGATCCTCATCTTCGGGGATACGGTGCGGGCGCTCGAGGCCTTCGATCGCCACATCGATCCGGGCGTCCCGCGCGTCGCGCTGGTCGACACGTTCACCGATGAGGCCGAGGAATCGGTCCGGGTCGCCAACGCGCTCGGCGACCGGCTCTGGGGAGTGCGGCTCGACACGCCCTCGGAGCGCGGCCGCGTGACTGCGGACCTGGTCAAGGAGGTGCGCGCTCGCCTCGACCTGGCGGGCCATCCGGTGGTGAAGATCGTCGTGTCGGGAGGCCTCGACGTAGAGCGCATCGCCTACTTCAAGGATGCCGATGCGCCGGTCGATTCGTTTGCTGTCGGATCGGCCATTAGCGACGCCAGCCCGATCGACTTCACCGGCGACCTCAAGGAGATCGACGGGCGGGCAGTGGCCAAGCGCGGTCGGATTCCGGGTCTGACTTCCAACCCGCGGCTGCAACGGATCGACCTCCGCGCCTGACGCCGATGGACCCGGCCGAGCGTGATTCCGCGTATGACCTCTTTCAGCGCGGCTCGCGACTGCTGGCGCTCGGTCATCCCGGAGCGGCGGCCGTCCTTCTCGAGCGCGCCTTGCAGCTGGAGCCCGAGAAGGCGTCGATCCTCGAGGCCCTCGGACGCGCCTACTACAGCCAGGGCCAGCCAGCGCTGGCGGCGGAGCGCTTCCGCGCGATCGTCGAGCGCGACCCGATCGCGCATTACGCGCATTTCGGCCTCGGGCTCGCCGCGAGCCGGCTGGGCGATGCGGAAGCCGCACGGCGCCACCTGAAGCTCGCCGTGGCGCTCAAGCCCGAGAACGAGGACTACCGCCGCGCGCTCGAGCGGCTCGAGGCCGCCTGAGCCTGCTTGCCCGGCGCCCGGGCGCTCGGGACACGCTCGCCCGGCGCCGCAGGAGCACGAGCAGCGCGGCCTCCTCGCGCGTCAGGGCGAAGCGCGGGCGGCGCGTGCCACCGTGGGCGACGCGAATGACGTCGCCATCCAGGTAGGCGTCGGTGACGGCCGGATGGACGTAGCTGTTGCGGCTCACCGTGGGCGTATTGCCGAGCACCTCGCCGACGCGCTGGATAGCCAGTACCACCATCTTCCTGCCGTGACGCTCTCCCTTTGACGCGGCGAGCTCGGCCAGCTCCCGCGCGGCGACGACGGTCCCTGCCCAGGTCCGGAAGTCCTTCGCCGTGAAGTCCTCGCCGGTGATCTCCTTGAGATAGCCGTTGACGTCGTCGGAGGTCACGCTGCGCCGCTCGCCGTCGTCGAGGTACTGGAACAGGACTGGCCGGGCAGCGCCTGGCAGCGCTTCACGATCCGCGCCAGCCGCCGATCGGTGAGGGGCACGGTGTGCTCGCGCCCGGACTTTCCCTGGAACGTGAAGATGACCCGAGGCCCCGTGACCTTCGCGTGGCGGTTGCGGAGCGTGGTGAGCCCGAAGGACCGATTCTCACGGGCATACTCCTCATTACCCACCCGAATGCGCGTGCGCTCCAGGAGGCTGACCACCGCGGCCAGCACCTTCTCGCGCGGCAGCCCGTCGCGGCCCAGGTCCGCGGCGACGCGCTTCCTGATGGCCGGCAGCGCGCGCGCG
>JBDUDC010000090.1:0-5917 GCA_040003165.1 Chloroflexota bacterium | reverse complement strand
GTCGTGGCCACGCGCTCAGGGTCCCTTGACCGCGGCCTCGGCCGGGCGGCGTTCGCCGGCGGTCTCGGTCGCGTCGGCCGGCGTGATGGCATGGCCGCCGAATTGGTTGCGCAGGGCGGAGATCACCTTGTCCGCGTAGCTGTCCGGCTCGCGACGGCTGCGGAAGCGCTGCAGAAGGCTGAGCGTGATGATGGGGGTCGGCACGTCGTGGTCGATCGCCTCCTGGACGGTCCAGCGCCCCTCGCCTGAGTCGTTGACCCAGCCCCGGATCGGCTGCAGATCGCTGCCGTCCTGCTCGAACGCGGCGGCGGCCAGCTCGAGCAGCCAGGAACGGATGACGCTGCCGTGGTTCCACATGTTCGCGACCGCGGCGAGGTCGAGGTCGTAATCGGAGGCGTGCAGGACGTCGAAGCCCTCGCCGTAGGCCTGCATGATCCCGTACTCGATCCCGTTATGGACCATCTTGACGTAGTGGCCCGCGCCGGCGGGCCCGCAGTACAGATAGCCATCGGCCGGTGCGAGAGTGCGGACCGCCGGCTCGAAGCGCTCGAAGACGTCGCGCCTGCCGCCGAGCATGGCGCAGAAGCCGACCTCCAAGCCCCAGATCCCGCCGCTCACGCCCATGTCGAGGAACTCGAGGCCGCGCGCCTCGAGGTCGGCGGCGCGCCGCACCGAGTCGTGGAAGTTCGAGTTACCGGCGTCGACCACGACGTCGCCCTTCGCGAGCACACCGACGAGCTGCTCGATCATCGCGTCGGTGGCCGCGCCCGAGGGCACGCTGATCACCACGTAGCGCGGACCCTCCATCATCTCCGCCAGCCGCGACAGCGGCTCGGCGACGTTGATTCGGCCCTCGTTCTCCGGCTCCGCGGCGAGGTCGATGGCAACCTGCTCGGTCCGGTTCCAGGCCACAACGCCATGACCGCCGCGGGCCAGCCGTCGCGCCATGCCGGCACCCATGCGCCCCAATCCGCAGATCGCCACGTCCAAGGTCAGACCGTCCTTCTCTCTAGCCGCGCACCAGCGCCGGCAGTGCGTCGCCGACCATCGTCTCGAGTCGCGCGAGCCCCGCCTCCAGCTCAGCCAGGTGCAGGCGCACGACGCGCCGGCCGCGACGCTGGAGCGACTCGAGGTCGCCGAGCGCCTGCGCCGCGATCAACGTACCGAAGGTCTCCTCCCAGCCGGGAATCGGAAGGTCGCGCGAGGGCTCGGCGGTGAGCTGCAGGAAGAGCCCGCTGGCCGGGCCGCCCTTGTGCAGCTGCCCGGTCGAGTGCAGGAAGCGCGGCCCGAAGCCGAGGGTCGTCGCGAGGCCCAAAGCATCCCGCACTCCGGCGCGAATACGCTGCAGCCTGGCCTCGATCTCCCGGTCGGGCGGCAGGTAGGCGAGGATCGCGAAGTAGTCGCCCGGCTGCGCGATCTCGAGCAGCTGCTCGAGCGCGCCGTCTACGGTGACCGGGGTATCCCCGATCGCCTCTGGGTCGGCGTAGGCGGCGATTCCGGAATCCGAGACGATCGGCATCGGGGCGGGAAGGGTGCCCCTGGCGCGGAACGTGTCGAGCAGGGCGCGGGTCGCGTCCTTGCTCTCCTGGACGTTCGGCTGGTCGAACGGGTCGATCCCGAGCACGATCCCCGCGGCAGCGACCGCGACCTCCCAGCGCACGAACTCGCCGCCCACGTCGAGCGGTCCGCCGAGCTCGATCCCGATCACCGGGTGGCCGAGCCGCTCGAGGGCCGCGCCAAGCTGCCGCCAGCCCGGGTCGACGTCGCCAGCCAGCGTGAGCATCGCGAAGCAGCGATCGTCGCCGTAGGCGGTCGGGTTGCCCACTGGCTCGCCGACCACTGGGACGATCCCGATCCCCTGCTTGCCCGTGCTCTCGGCGATCAGCTGCTCGGCCCAGTCGCCGAAGGCGGCGAGGCGCGGCGAGGTCATCACGGTGAGCTTGTCACGTCCGGCACGGGCGGCCTCTCCGAGCGCTGCCCCCAGGGCCAGCCCCGGATTGTCGGCTCCCGGTCGGCGGCAGGCATCGGCCATGGCTTGGGCGCGCTCGAGCAGGCCCGCGAGATCGACGCCGTGCAGCGCGGCCGGCACCAGGCCAAAGACGGTCAGCGCCGAGTAGCGGCCTCCGACATCCGGCGGCCCCTCGAAGATGGTTCGGAACTCCTGCGCGCGGGCAAGCTCCGCCAGCGAGCTGCCGGGGTCGGTGATCGCCACGAAGTCGAGCGCCGGAGCCTGGGCCGCCATGACGGCGTGAAAGGCGTTCGGCTCCGTCGTTCCGCCGGACTTCGAGCTGACGCAGAGGAGAGTCCGCGATCCGGCGGCCCACTCCCGGAAGCCGCGCACCACGTCGGGATGCGTCGAGTCGAGGATGCGCAGCTCGAGCCCGTCAGCGGCTGCTGCCCCATCCGGACCCTCGCCGCCCGCCCAGCCGAAGACCCGGCTGAAGAGCTCCGGCGCGAGGCTCGAGCCGCCCATCCCGAGCACCGCCGCACGGCGGTAGCCGTCCTCCCGGACGCTGCGCGCGAAGTGTCGGAGCTCGTCGACGCGGCCGGCCATCAACGCCGGCGCGTCGAGCCAACCCAGCCAGGCTGCAACCTCCTGCGGCGCCTTGCCGGAGGCCGCCCACAGCGAGCCGTCCTTGGCCCACAGCCGCTCGGCGACCCGCTCGCGCTCCCAGTCCTGCAGGCGGGCCGCGACGGCGGCGTCAATCTCCGCAGCCGCGCCGGCGGCGGTCATGCCGGGGCCAGCGCCTTGCGTTGGCTCTCGATGGCGGCGATCAGCTCGTCGAACGACTTCGCGAAGGACGCAACCCCCTCGACGATCAGCTCGTGGGTGACGGTCTCCATGCTGATCCCCTCGGCCTCGACCGCCCGCAGCTCGTCGCGCGCCCGATCGAGGTCAGCATCCAGGCGTCGCTCGACGCGGCCGTGGTCGACGAAGGCCTCGATCGTCTCTGTCGGCATGGTGTTCACCGTCTGCGGACCGATCAGCTCCTCCACGTACAGCACGTCGCGGTACTCGGGGTTCTTGGTCGAGGTCGATGCCCACAGGCAACGCTGCACGCGCGCGCCGGCCGCGCGCAGGTCCGCGAACTCGTCGCCGCCGAAGATCTCCTGGTATGCGGCGTACGCCATCTTCGCATTTGCGATGGCCGCCTTACCGCGCGCCGCCAGGGCGCTCGCGGTGCCGACCTCCTCCAGCTTCTTGTCGACGTTGGTGTCGACGCGGCTGACGAAGAAGCTGGCGACCGATGCGATCTGCGAGATGTCCTCGCCGCGCTCGAGGCGTCGCCGTAGCCCGGCGATGTACGCGCGCGCCACCGACCGATACACCTCGACACTGAACATGAGCGTGATGTTGACGTTGATCCCGTCCGCGGTGGCCTGCTCGATCGCCGGCAGGCCCTCGGCCGTGGCCGGGATCTTCACGAAGACGTTGGGCCTGGCCATACGCGTCCACAGCTCACGCGCGCGGTTCAGCGTCCGGTCGCCATCGTTGGCCAGCCCGGGCTCCACCTCGATCGAGATGTGGCCGTCCCCGGCGCCGGGCTCCTCGTCGAACACGGAACGAAGCAGATCGGCCGCGTCGCTGCAGGTCGTGACCGCGATCTCCTCGTAGATCTCCTGGTTGCTGGCTCCCTTGTCGAGCATCCGCTGCACGAGGTCGTCGTACTGCCCGGTGGCGACCGCCTTCGCGAAGATGGTCGGATTGCTGGTGAGGCCGCGGATCCCCTTGCGCACCATCTCGGCCAGGGAGCCCTCATCGATCACCTTGCGGTCGATGAAGTCGATCCATGGACTCTGGTCCTGCTCGGCGTGCAGGCGTTGCAGCGTGTTCATCTCCCGCCCTCCTGTCCGGCGCCGACACCAACCAGCTCGCCGGCGACGAGCCGGCGCGCGGCGTCGGCGATGTGCTCTGCGTCAATCCCGGCGGTGGCCAGCTGCTGCGCCGGCGTCGCGGATCCGGGGAGCTCCTGTACCGCGAGCTTCGCGATCCGTGGCCGCTCGTCGGTATCTCCAAACGCGCTCAGGACGGCCTCGCCGATCCCGCCCTCCGGCCAATGGTCCTCGATGGTGAGGATGTGGCCGGTGGCTCGCGCGGCCTCGCGCAGGGTTCCCTCGTCGATCGGTTTCACGCTGTAGAGGTCGATGACGCGCGCGCTCACCCCATCGGCGGCGAGCAGGTCGGCTGCCTTCATCGCCTCGTGAAGGGTGATCCCTGCCCCGATCAGCGTCACCTGGTCGGCATCGGTCTGGCGCACGACGCGGCTGCCACCGATCGGGAACTCCTCGCCGGGAGCGTAGATGACCGGCGTCTTCTCGCGCGTCGTCCGCACGAAGACGATTCCCTTCCGATCCGGGAGCTGCGCGATGAGCTGGGCGGTCTGGTTCGGGTCGGACGGATAGAGCACCGTGCTGCCGTGCACGGCACGCAGGCTGGCGATGTCCTCCAGCGCCATCTGCGAGGGACCGTCCTCCCCGATGCTGACCCCGGCGTGTGAGCCGACCAGCGTCATGTCTGCCTGGCTGATGGCGGCCATCCGCACGAAGTCGTAGGCGCGCGACCAGAAGGCCGCGAAGGTGCTCGCGAACGGATACCAGCCGCGGACCTGGAGGCCGACCGCCGCTGCGGCCAGCTGCTGCTCGGCGATGTACATCTCGAAGTAGCGATCCGGATGCGCCTTGGCGAAGATCTCGGCGTAGGTCGAGTTGCTGACCTCGCCGTCGAGCGCCACGACCTCGCCGCGCGAGCCGCCCACCGCGGCGAGGGCGTCGCCATACGCCTTGCGGGTCGCCTCGACGCTCCCCAGCTCGTAGGTGGGGAGCCGCAGCTCTCCGCGCTCGAAACGGTGCGGCTCGCCGCTCCCCTCCGGCTTCGGGACGTCGACGTGGATGTTGCGGATCCCGCCGAGCTCGGCGATCGCCTCGTCCGGATGCGCGAGCGGCTTGCCGTGCATCCCGTTCTTGTTGGCGACCTCCTCGACCCCCTTGCCCTTCACCGTCCGCGCCACGATCGCGGTCGGACCGCCGGTGGTCGCGACTGCCTCTGCGTATGCGCGGTCGACCTGCTCGACATCGTGGCCGTCGACCTCGATCGCGTTCCAGCCACACGAGCGCAGGCGTCCGGCGTAGTAGTCAATATCCCAGCCATGCATCGTCTCGCCGGTCTGGCCCAGCCTGTTGACATCGATGATGGCTGTCAGGTTGTCGAGCTGTCCCTTCGCGGCATGCTCGAACGCCTCCCACATGGACCCCTCGGCCATCTCGCTGTCGCCGGTCAGGACCCAGACGCGGTAGGGCAGCCGATCAAGGCGCTTCCCCGCCAGCGCGACCCCGACGCCGATCGGGAGCCCCTGCCCGAGGCTGCCGGTCGCGACGTCGACCCACGGCAGGACGGGCGTCGGATGGCCCTGCAGCCGGCTCCCCTGGCGGCGGAAGGTCAGCAGCTCCTCATCGCTGACCGCTCCCGCCGCCTTGTAGATCGAGTACAGGAGCGGCGACGCGTGCCCTTTGCTGAAGATGAGGTGGTCGTTGTTCGGGTTCTCGGGCCGATCGAAGTCGTAATGGAGGTACTTCGTGATCAGGACCGCCATCAGGTCGGCGGCCGACATCGACGAGGTCGGATGCCCCGACCCGGCGGCGCTGCTGCACCGAATCGAATCGACGCGCAGCTGCTGTCCGAGCTCGCGCCACAGATGGGGATCGTTCATCGAGACCTTGGCTCCGCAAGATGGCTGCCGATTGGCAGTTCGTACGTCCCAATGATACGGCGGATTCGGTTCCGATCCCTCGGAGCCCACGGCGATCGTGATCCGCGGCCACGCACCGGCCAAGCCAGCCTGGACCGCCAGATTGGTCGGCCATCCTTCACAGGACGGTCCCGATGCGTGCAGCTCTGCGGGTCTATCGGCCCTGTCTA
>JBDUDC010000089.1:0-5929 GCA_040003165.1 Chloroflexota bacterium | reverse complement strand
GCGGCGAGCGCGGCCCCGTAGATGACCACGCCCGGACCCTCGAGCCCGATGCCACTCGCCGCGGGAACCGGCACCCCGGCGACCGACTCGCCCCCGGCCCGCCACCACGGCAGGAAGCCGGCGCCGATCATCGCGAGACTGCCCAGCATGACGAGCAGGCGGAAGCGGCCGGACCGCTCGCCCACGGCGCTTAAGCGGCCGGGCCTGCTCCGTAGATCGAGGGCCGCAGCACCCCGACATACGGCAGGTTTCGGTATCGCTCGTCGTAGTCGAGCCCATAGCCGATGACGAACCGATCCGGGATGCTGAAGCCGCGATAGTCGATCTCGATCTCGGCCAAGCGGCGCGCCGGCTTGTCGAGCAGGCAGCACACGCGCACCGAGGCCGGGTGGCGCTCCGCGAGGTATCGCAGCAGATAGTTCAAGGTCAGGCCGGTGTCGATGATGTCCTCGACCACCACCACATCACGTCCCTCGATCGAGCTGCTGAGGTCCTTGAGGATGCGGACCTGTCCGCTCGACTCGGTGGCCGAGCCGTAGCTGCTCACCTCCATCAGGTCGACGTTCAGTGGGACGTCCATGGCGCGTATGAGATCAGCGAGGAAGACGATCGAGCCCTTCAGGACACTGACCAGTACCGGGGTGCGTCCGGCGTAGTCGGCCGCGAGCTCCGTCCCGAGCTCGGCGACGCGGGCGGCGATCTGGTCGCCGCTCAGAAGGACCTCTTCGACGTCCTCGTGGATCGAGCTCGTCACCGCGCTCGCCGTGCCGGTCATCGGCCCGCGCCGGCGCCGTTGAAGGCGGCGACATCGGTCAGGAAGTCGAGGCGTCCGTACTTGAGCATAAGCGCCTTGAAGTCACGGGCGTAGAAGAGCTTCACGTGGACCTCGGGATAGAGCTGGCGCAGGAGGCGCAGCTTGCGGTTCTTCTTGCGGACCAGCGACTGCTTCAGCGTCGTCAGCTCCACGTACAGCCCCACCTCGGGCAGGAAGAAGTCGGGCGCGAAGGACTCGACGACCGCGCCGCTGACGTTCCAGGAGATGGGGAAGAGGTCGGGTTCGTATTGCCATGGGACCCCGTAGTAGTCGAGGATCCTTGCCAGCTCGGCCTCGCTTTCGTGAGCGAAGCGTCGTGGCGAGTCGGTCATGACCGTCGTCACGTGCCCTCGATCGTACGCCCGGGTGGGGCGGTCGGTCCCATGGAAAACGAGTATAGACAGGGGACTTATCCACAGGTCGCTTCGTTTCGGCAGACTTGGTGGATAAAGGGCCTTGGCCCGGTGTCCGCGGTCCTGCTACGGTGCTGATCCTGCTTCTGCCGGCGACCGAGTACGGTAACTGCTGACTGCGCGGGGCCGATGCGAGAGCCGGCCGCGACACCGCCAGTCATCGGGAAGACCGAAAGGCCGCCGCGGGAGCATTCTTCTTGTCAACTGCCAGTGCGGCTCGTGCCGCGCGACTGGCCCTCGAGCGCCTCTGGCCGAGCGAGCCGTTCTTCGACGCGCTGGAGCACTACGTCGCCCTGCTGCTGGACGCCAACGAGCGGATCAACCTGACCCGAGTGGTCGAGCCCGAGGACGTGGCGCGCCTGCATCTGCTCGACGCACTGGCGGCGCTGCCGTTGCTCGACGCGCTCGATCCGGCTCGTGCCGTCGACCTCGGCTCGGGCGGTGGAATCCCGGGGATACCCCTCGCAATGGCGCGGCCGGGCGTGGCCTGGACCCTGGTCGACTCGGTGGGCAAGAAGGCGAAGCTCCTGCGTGGCTTCGCCGATGAGCTAGGCCTCACGAACGTGACGATCCTCGCCGAGCGTGCGGAGACGATCGGCCGCGATCCCGCGCACCGGGAGCGCTACGACGTGGTCACCGCGCGCGCCTGCGCTCGCCTGCCGGTGCTGGCCGAGCTCGCCCTGCCGCTGGTGCGGGCCGGCGGTCAGCTGCTGGCCTGGAAGGGCCCGCTGAGCCAGGCAGACGCCGAGGTGCGCGCGGGCACCGCTGTTTCCACGATGCTCGGCGGTGGTCCGGTGCGCCTCGTCGATGCCGGACACGCGGCACTCGGCGGCCATCGTTTCGCGATCGCCACGAAGCTCGCCCCCACCGCGCAGCGCTTTCCGCGCCGCCCCGGCGAGCCGGCACGCAGACCTCTCGCCTGAGGCTCCCGGGTAGCATCGGTATACTCGGCAGCCCATGCGCATCGCTGTCCTTTCGGACATCCATAGCAATCTCGCCGCGCTCGAAGCGGTGCAGAACGACCTCCCGGCGATCGACGAAGTGTGGGCCCTCGGGGACATCGTGGGCTACGGGCCGCAGCCAAACGAGGTGATCCGCAGCCTCCAGGCGATGGGCGCGCGCTCGGTGCTGGGCAACCATGACGGTGCGGCAATCGGCACTGTCGATCCGCATGACTTCAACCCCGAGGCGGCGCGGGCCATCGCGTGGACCGCCGAGGTGATCGATGCCAACTCGCGCGCGTACCTGGCGACTCTGCCCGAGGTCCGCTGCGATGGGGACCTCACCGCGGTCCACGGGTCTCCGCGTGATCCGGTCTGGGAGTACATCGTCTCGGCTTCGGTCGCGGCCGAGAACCTGACTGCGTTCGAGACGAGGATCTGCCTCTTCGGCCACACTCATCTGCCGATCGTCTTCCGCGCCGGCGACGGGGTCGAGACCATTCGTGCGGCTCCGGGTGAGCCGGTCGCCCTCGGCGGGCGGCGCTGCCTGATCAATCCGGGGAGCGTCGGTCAGCCACGCGACGGCAACCCCGCGGCTTCGTACCTGCTGCTCGACCCGGATGCCGGCAGCGTCGAGTTTCGACGCGTCGCCTACCAGGTCGAGGTCACGCAGCGCCTGATCCAGGAGGCCGATCTGCCCCCGCGCCTGGCCGAGCGACTGGCCTACGGCCGATGACGGCGGCGTAGGATACCGCCCGTATGGTCTTCCGCCGTCGCCCTGAGAAGTCGGGCGCACTGCTCGCCTTCGACCGGATCCTGCTGCCCCTCTCCGGCGACGAGGTCGACGCTCCGGCGCTCAAGCTGGCCGCGATGCTGCTGGCCGGTCATCCCGGTGAGGCGTCCCTGCTCCACGTCATCGAAGTGCCCTTCGATCGGCAGCTCGATATCCAGGACGATGCATCGCTCGCCCGGGCCGAGGCGATCCTGCGCGAGGCCGAGCTCTTCCTCGAGGCGCAGAAGATCGCGGTGCGAACCTCGACCGTCCAGGCGCGAGTCGCGGGCGCCGCGATCGTCGACGACGCGAATGAGTTCGACGCCGACCTGATCCTGATGGGACTACGCTATAAGAAGCGCTTCGGCGGACAGTGGGACGCCGGGCGGACGGTTCCATACGTGATGCGCAATTCCACCGCGCCGGTCTGGTGCCTGCGCGCGGAAACGAAGGAGCTGGCCCAGACACCATGACGAGGGTGCTCATCATCGGCTGCGGACGCGTTGGTGCCCGCACCGCCGTCGAGCTCGATGCGCGCGGCCACGAGGTGACCGTGGTCGACGTGGATCCGCACGCCTTCAACCGCCTCCCGTCCAGCTTCGGCGGAGAGACGGTTCGGGGCAACGGGACCGACGAGGACGTCCTTCGTGGCGCCCAGACCGAGCAGGCCGACCTGCTGATGGCGCTCACCGAGGGCGACAATCGCAACGCGCTCGCTGCGCAGCTGGGAAAGCACAGCTTTGGCGTGCCGCGCGTGATCGCCAAGATCAACGATCCTCTCCGCGCCGAAGCGTATCGAGCCCTCGGGATGGAGACGATCTGCCGCACCGTGATCCTGGCCGATGCGCTCGTCGAGGCGGCCGAGCACAGCTTCGAGGCGACCGCCGACAGCTTTGTGCAGGCCGCCACCGCGGAGCCGTTGCGGGGCGCTCCGCCACCCGGCACCCAGGCCGAAGGCAAGGCCCAGGCGGCGATGGCCGCCGAGCGCGGGCAGTCGGGCACGGAGGCCGAATAGGCGTGTACGTCGTCGTGATCGGCGGAGGGAACGTCGGCTACTACCTCACCAAGGAGCTGCTCGTGGCGGGGCACGAGGTGGTGATGATCGAGGAAGAGCCAAAGCGCGCCCGGCAGATCGCGGACGAGCTGGGCAGCATCGTGGTCGCCAATGACGGCTGCGAGGGCCGCTACCAGGCGGAGGCCGGCATGGGGCGGGCCGATGTCGTTGCGGCGGTCACGGGCGACGATGCGGTCAACCTCGCCGCCTGCCAGGTCGCCAAGATGCGCTTCAACGTGCCGCGGGCCATCGCGCGCGTCAACGACCCCAAGAACGAGAAGCTCTTCCGGCAGCTGGCGATCGACGAGACGGTCAGCCCGACGCGGAGCATTCTGGGCGTGATCGAGCACGACATCCCGATTCACGATCTGCTCCACCTCGCGGAGCTCGAGGGTGGCGAGCTGCAGATCGTTGAGGCGCAGATCGATGCCGACTCGCCCGCGGTCGGCAAGGAGCTGCGTGAGCTGGAACTCCCGGAGGGCAGCACGATCGCGGTCCTGATCCGCGACGAGCACGCCTTGACGACCCGACCCGACACCCGCCTGAGGAGCGGTGACAAGCTTCTCGCGATCACCTCGGCGGAGCGCGAGGCGGAGCTCCGGGCCCTGCTCATCGGCGCGTGACGCCGGTCGCGCCCGGCCGCGCGCTCCGGCTTGCGTTGATCGGCTGGGGGCTCGGCGATCTGGTCCTGGACCGACGCGCGGCGGCGGTGGCCTGGCTGGCCTCCGAGCTCGCCGCAGCGCTCCTGGTCATCGTGCTGACGGTGAGCCTGGCCGATACGACGCTGTACCTCGTTCCGTATCTCGCCGGCCTTGCCTTCATCGCGATCTGGGCGTTCCAGGCGGTCGGCGCCTACCGACGCGCGCAGCGCAGCCAGGGAGCCATCGCGCCGACGCCGGTCCGCTCGCCGGCCGCCGCGATCGCCTGGCTTGGCGTGCCGCTGCTCGCCTGGGGGACCGGCTTCTGGCTCATCGCAGCGAGCTCGAGCTCACCCGACGCCGCGCTCGACCGCTTCGTGAGAGGCGGTGACCTGTGCCGGATGGTCGCTCCGGCGGCCGGCTGCCCCGATACCGCCGACCTCTCCGCGATCCGCGTGCGGCTGACCGCGCAGAGCGGCAGCGACGCGACGGCCGTCGCCGAGCGCGTCCACTACGTTTCGCGCCCCTCTCGGTTCCTCGGGATCTTCAGCGGCAGCGAGCTGGTCCCGATCGCGGAGGGCAACGTCCTCACGATCCGTCTCCGGCGGGACCCTGGGCCGACGCTGCTCGGCCTCGATGTCGGCGCCGGACGCTGGCGCGCCGCCGAGGTCGTTCGGGGCATACCTGGATAGGTGCGTGTCAGACCTCTTGACAACGCTATTGTCAATGTTTATGGTCATCGCACGCACCGCTCCAACCGGTGCGGTCCCCCGGATTCAGTGGAAACAACGATGGTCCAACGCAACCTGCGTACCGAGCCCGTGAGCAGGCGACCCGCGACCGGCCGGCCCCATGAGACAGCAACGCCGCATGCGTGATGTCGCGCGGACCCGGGAGGCGACGCGAGCCGCCGACCGTCGGGATCTCCAACGGCCGCGGTACTTCATCAGCATCGCTGCCGAGTTGGCGAGCGTCCATCCGCGCACGCTTCGGATCTACGAGGAGGAGGGACTCCTCTGTCCCCATCGCCGTAACAACCTGCGCCTCTACTCGGAGGCCGATATCGAGCGGGTGCGCATCATCCGCTTCCTCACCCGACGCCAGGGGGTAAACCTGGCGGGCGTCAAAGTCATCTTTCAATTGGAAGCGCTCGGAAAGATCCAGGTCTACGAGCTGTTTGATGAAGCTGATGTCGAACCCGACGCAGAGGACGACGTGCAGGCAACCGCCGACGACCTCGATCTAAGGAGCACGTGAACCAAGTGGAAGACGAGATCAAGAACGAGAACGAGAACGA
>JBDUDC010000001.1:0-54638 GCA_040003165.1 Chloroflexota bacterium | reverse complement strand
GCGTCCGGTCGTGCGCGCCCGAGTCCCGACTCCTCGAGGAAGACGCGCTGCTGCTGCAGTCCGCCGTCCGACTGGCCGGTCACATGGAGCCGCCGCCGCGCGTCGTCCAGCGACAGGAGTGCGTTCGGATTCGTCAGCGGGGCGGTCCACCTGCTCTACTCCGATGCCTCGAACACCGCCGCGATCCCCTGGCCGACGCCGATGCACATCGTCGCCAGCCCGTATCGGGCGCCGCGGCGGCGCATCTCGTGCAGCAGCGTGGTCGCCAGCCGAGCGCCCGACGCGCCGAGCGGGTGGCCGATGGCGATCGCCCCACCGTTCACGTTCACCTTGTCGCGGTCAAGGCCGAGCTCGCGGATGCAGGCGAGCGCCTGCGAGGCGAAGGCCTCGTTGAGCTCGACGAGATCCAGGTCAGCAACGGTGATGCCCGCCCGCTCGAGCGCGGCACGCGTCGCCGGGATGGGGCCCAGCCCCATCGTGGCGGGGTCGACGCCGGCAACGGCGGAGGCAACCAGGCGGCCGAGCGGTCGAAGGCCGAGCTCCGAGGCCCGCTGGGCGGAGGTCAGCAGCAGCGCCGCCGCGCCGTCGTTGATCCCCGAGGCATTGCCCGCCGTGACGGAGGCATCCGGCTTCTTGCTGAAGGCCGGCTTGAGCCCCGCAAGCTGCTCGATCGTGGTCTCCGGGCGCGGGTGCTCGTCGCGGTCGACCTTCGCGGTCTGACCACGGCCGGCCGGAACCTCGATGGCAACGAGCTCATCGGCGAAGCGGCCGGCGGCGTCAGCGGCCGCCCATCGCTGCTGGGACTGGAGCGCGAAGGCGTCCTGCTCCTCCCGCCCGACACCGCAGCGCTCAGCCACGTTCTCGGCCGTCTCACCCATCGAGTACGGGTAGTAGGCATCGGCCAGGCGGGGGTTGGTGAAGCGCCAGCCGAGGGTGGTGTCGTACATCGTCTGCTCACCGCGCGGGAAGGCAGCGGAGGCCTTCGCGACCACGAATGGCGCCCGGGTCATCGACTCGACGCCACCCGCCACGAAGACCGATCCGTCGCCGTATGCGATCGCGTGCGCCGCGCTGACGATCGCCTGCAGGCCCGAGCCGCAGAGGCGGTTGACGGTCTGGCCCGCGACGCTGACCGGCAGCCCGGCCAGCAGGGCGGCCATGCGGCCCACGTTCCGGTTGTCCTCGCCGGCCTGGTTCGCCGCACCGAGGATCACGTCGTCGATCTGCTCGGCGGCGATCCCGGCCCGCTCGACCAGGGCACGCACCACGTGGGCGGCGAGGTCATCGGGCCGGACCTCCTTCAACGCGCCGCCATACCGGCCGAAGGGGGTGCGGATCCCATCCACGATGACGGGCGTGTGGGCAGGGTCGGTCTGCGTCGGCATCGCGGCCGATGCTAGCACCGCATTGACGTGCCGCCGGTGCGCGCTGCGAGGCAATACTTACCCGATGAGCAGCGACCGAAGCTACTGGCTGCGCGAGGCAGGTGCCGACGACGAGGCTCCGGCGCCTCCGCTCGTGGGTTCGGCCGAGTGCGACGTGGCAATCATCGGCGGCGGCTACACGGGGATGTGGACCGCCTACGCCCTCACCGAGCGGGCTCCTGGCGTTCGCATCGTGCTGTTCGAGCAGGACATCTGCGGTAGCGGCCCCAGCGGCCGCAACGGCGGCTTCCTGCACGGGTGGTGGGATCAGCTCCCCTTGCTTGAGGAGCTGTACGGGGCGGAGGGCGCGCTGGAGCTGGCGTGGGCGGCGGACGAGTCGGTGGCCGGGATCCGCGACTTCTGCGCGCGGCACGAGGTAGACGCCTGGTTTCGGGAGGCGGGCTACCTCCAGATGAGCGCGTCGGTGGCTCAGGACCACGACTGGGAGCATGCGGTCAGCACCTGCGCCCGGCTGGGCGTCGGCGAGCAGTACGTCGAGCTGAGCGGCGAGGAGGCGCGGCGGCATTGCGACTCTCCCGCCTTCCGGGGGGCCGTCTTCATGCCGAGTGCGGCGACCGTCCAGCCCGCGCGCCTCGCCCGCGGACTGCGCCGGATCCTGCTCGAGCGCGGGGTCAAGATCCACGAGGCCACCCGGGTGCAGCGCGTCGTAACCGGCTCCCCGATGCGAATCGTCGCGGAGCGCGGCGAGGTGAGGGCGCCCCAGGTCGTGCTCGCCCTGAACGCGTGGGCCGCCGGCTGGCCCGGCTTCCGCACCTCGCTCGTGACGTGGGGCAGCCACATCGTGCTGACCGAGCCGATCCCCGAACGGCTCGAGGCGATCGGCTGGACCGGCGGCGAGGGGATCAGCGACGCACGCTTCACGATCCACTACTTCCGCACCACGGCCGATGGCCGCATCGCGTTCGGTGCGGGGGTCGGGGCTGCCGGCTTCGGCGGGCGGATCGGCAGCGTCTTCGACCACGACGAGCGCGCCTCGCAGCGAGCGCGCGCCGGGCTGGCGCGGCTCTTTCCAATGCTGAGCGACGCCCGATTCACCGACGCCTGGGGAGGGCCGATCGATGTCTCCTCGGAGCGGCTGCCGGCGATCGGCTCGCGCGCCGGCGGCCGGGTGCACTTCGCGCACGGCTACTCGGGCAACGGGGTTGGTCCTTCGTACCTGGCGGGGCGCATCCTGGCGGCGCGGATCGACGGGGGCGACGACCGCCTGGCCCGGCTGCCGATCGTGAACCATCGGGCCAGGGCCTTCCCGCCCGAGCCGATGCGCTACCTCGGCGCGCGGCTCATCCGTGAGGCCCTGATCCGGCACGACGACGCGACCGACGCCGGCCGCCGTCCGGGCGCGATCGTCCGCTTCTTCGCCCGGCTGCCCCGCCTGCTCGGCTACCGGCTGGGCTGACTACGCGCTCCGACGAGCGGGGTGGGTCTCCGCCACCGCGTCGAGAAGCCGCTTCGACGCCACCGCCACGTCGGCCACGGCTTTGTTGAAGGCGCTCTCGTTGGCGCCCGAGGGCTTGCGGTAGCCGCTCACCTTGCGGACGTACTGCAGAGCGGCCGCGGTGATCTCGTCTTCGCTGGCGGGAATGGCTCCGACCCGGAGGGTCTTGATGCTTCGGCACATGCCGAACATGGTAGCGCGGCGTCAGACGAGCAGCTCTTCCAGCGAGTCGATGACCCGGTCCGCGGCCGAGACATCGGTCTCGGCGAACTGCGGGACCGCGATGCAGACCATCCCCGCCGCCTTCGCGGCCTCGATGCCGGGGGCGGAATCCTCGAGCGCGAGCGCGTCGGCCGGTGGCACGCCCAGGCGAGCGCAGGCGAGCAGGTAGATGTCGGGTGCCGGCTTGGCGTGGTCGACGTCGTCGGAAGTGACGATCGCCTCGAACGCATCGGTCACGCCCGCGGTCGCAAGCGCGGTGTCGACCAGGAAGCGCGACGAGTTGGAGGCGAGGGCCAGGCGGACCCCGTCGTCGCGGAGCCGAGCGATCAGCTCCAGCGCCCCGGGCCGGCTCGAGACCTGCTCCTGCAGCAGCCCGTGCATCACCTCGCGCAGCTCATCGACGAGCGCAGAGCCCCGGTCCTCGGGCTCGCCAAGCCGCTCGGCGAAGTAGCGCGCGGTCATCGCGAAGCTGGTGCCCATCACCGCCAGCTTGTCGGCGTGCGTGAACCGGTCCCCGTGGCGCCGGAAGAGCTCCTCCTCCGCCTGCTGCCAGAGGACCTCGGTGTCGAGTAGGAGCCCGTCCATGTCGAAGACGACGGCCCGAAACCGGCCGAGAAGGGGCACCCCGGCTCAGTCTCGCAGCTCAAAGAAGGAGCCATTCCGCTCCGCCAGCGAACGGAGAAGCGGGGTCACCCGGTAGCGACCGTCAGGCACCAGGTCGTGCAGCGTGTCGAGCGTGCCGACCACCGGGCCGAGGCCGATCCGCTCACCCCACTCGAGCGGCCCCGACGGGTAGTTCGTGCCGAGCCTCATCGCGGTGTCGATGGCTTCCGGCGTCGCGCCGCCCGCCGCCACCGCCGAGGCGGCCTCGTTGACGATGGTGGCAAGGATGCGCGCGACGATGCCGCCCTCCTCGAGGGTATCGAGGGTGGGACCCGAAACGTGCCGGGAGACTCCCTCCCAGACGCCGCGGGGCGATCCATCCTCGGCATAGTCGTAGAAGCCACCACCCGACTTGCGCCCGAGGCGTCCGGCCTCCACCAGGGTGCGCTGCAGGGGATGGGGGCGGTATCGAGCGTCGAAGAAGAACTGCTCGAAGACCGCCTGGCTGACGGCGAGGTTGACGTCGGCGCCGATGGCGTCAATGAGCTCAAACGGACCCATCCGAAAGCCGATTCCCCGCATGGCGCCGTCGACCGCCTCCACGCTCGCAGCCGCGTCGCCCACGATCCGCAGCGCTTCGAGGTAGTACGGCCGGGCGACCCGGTTGACGATGAAGCCGGGCGTGTCGGCCGCGATCACCGGGGTCTTGCCGAGCCGCGTCGCCGCCCGCACCGTCGCCTCGAGGCAGGCGGGCCCGGTCATCGGCCCGGCGATCACCTCGACGAGGGCCATGAGCGGCACCGGGTTGAAGAAGTGCATCCCGACCACCCGCTCCGGGTGCTCGGTGGCGGCCGCGATGCGCGCGACGGAGAGCGAGCTCGTGTTGGTGGCGAGGATCGTCTCGTCGCCGGCGGCCGCGTCCAGGCGCCCGAACGCGTCGCGCTTGAGCTCCAGGTCCTCGGGAATGGCCTCGATCACCAGGTCCGCGGCCCCGAGCTTCTCGATCGCGTCGACGGCCGTGATCCGTCGCAGCGCGTCCGCCACCTCGTCGCCCTTCAGCTCGCCCTTCTCCGCCTTGCGCCGGAGGAAGCCATCGATCCGCTGGCGAGCGCGGTCGAAGCCGCCCTCCTGTGCCTCGTGGACGAGCACCTGGAAGCCGGACTCGGCGGCGACCTGCGCAATCCCGGCACCCATGGTCCCCGCTCCCAGCACGCCGATGGTGGAGATCTCGGCCACCTGCTCAGCGTCCGGCGAAGCGCGGCTCGCGCTTCTCGCCGAAGGCGGCCACCCCCTCTGCGTGATCCTCGGTCCTGCCCGCCATCTCCTGCAGCGCGGCCTCGAGGGCGAGGCTCTCGCCCAGTGTCGCGTCCTCGGCCGCGTTGATCATCCGCTTGGCGTAGCCGATCGCCCTGGTCGGTCCCTCCGCCAGCCGGGCGGCGAGCTGCCACGCGGCGGCCGCCAGCTCCTCCGCGGCCACCACCGCCGCCACTAGCCCACGGCTCGCTGCGTCTTCCGCGCTCAGTGGATCCCCTGTGAAGATGAGCTGTGCCGCGCGGTGGCGGCCGAGCGCGCGAACCAGCGTCCGCGTGGCACCCGAATCGGGCACCAGGCCGATCCGCACGAAGGCGAGAATGAATCGGGCCTCGATGCTGGCCACGACCAGGTCCGCCGCCAGCGCCAGCGAGACACCCGCCCCGGCCGCCACACCGTTGACCGCGGCCACGACCGGCTTCTCGAGGTCGCGCAGGGCGGTGATCAGCGGGTTGTACTCCGCGACGAGAACGCGCCGGAACTCGCGCTCGCCGCCGCCTCCCCGTAGGTCCGCGCCCGAGCAGAAACCGCGTCCCGCCCCGGTGATGATCACCGCCCGGATCCCGTCGTCGCGGCGCACCGCCTTGACGGCCTCGAGCAGCTCCCGGCGCATCTCGGCATTGAGCGCGTTCAGGCTGTCGGGCCGGTTGAGCGTGATCGTGGCGATGCGGTCCGCCACCTGGTAGCGGATGGACTCGAACGGCGGGGACGGCTCCATGTGGCCGATTCTAGCGACTGGCATCCGCGCTTCGGTCCGGGCGATCTCGATTCCGACGAGCGCGGCCAATGCTCCCACCAGCCCCGTTCGCTGCGCCGATCAGGTCCGCTGGCAGCCCAACGGGACCCCGTAGTGCATTAACTGGCCCTTGGGCAGGTCAATGGAACTCCGCGGCGCATTAGTGGCGATCTGTCCGCGCTACGTCACTGGACAGCACATTGGGGCAGCGAGCGACTGGACAGCACGTTAGAAGATGCGCATCACGCGGGGCCTTGCCGCTCGAGGACGTAGCTGCTGCCGACGTCAACGAACCCGGCATGCGTGAGAAGTGCGGTGGCCGCCGCCTCCGCCTCGCACTCCAGCACGACCGCGTATGCGCCCCGCCGCGCCGCCTCCATCAGCGCCGCGTCGAGCAGGGCGCGGCCCAGGCCTCGCCCGCGCGCCGGCTCGCCGACGACCAGGTCGGAGATCCAGCCCTGCGGCGCGACGGTGAAGAACGGATCTCGCAGCTCGAGCGCCGCTAGCCCGGTGGCCGAGCCGTCCGTTTCGGCAAGCCAGGTCACGACGTCCGGCCGTGCGAGGTGAGCGTCCAGGACGCGGGTCAGGGCCGCCTGCCGCTCCTCATCGGCGGAGGCCAGGCCCAGCAACGCCTGGATTGCCTTGAAGTCGTCCGCCGACGCAGCTCGCCGCGCGACCGCGGGCGCGCCACGCGCCTGGAGCGGCCGCTGCTGGAAGTGCGTCCCGCGGACGCGGAAGCCGAACGACTCGTACAGGGCACGAGCGGCCACGTTCGCGCGCCCGGTCTCGAGCACCAGCCGGTGACCACCGCGCAGCCGCCACTCGGCGATCGCGGCAGCCAGCAGGGCGCGCCCGATCCCGCGGCCGCGCAACGCGGCACGCACGTACAGGTCGCTCACCCAACCCTCGTACGTGCCTCGCCCCAGGCGTCGGCGGAGGCGAAATACGATGAAGCCTGCCGGATGGCCCTCGGCGAGCGTCAGGAAGGGCACGGCATCGACGTCCGCGATGAGTGCGTCGAATCGCTGGCGATGCACGGCCGCATCGGTCCGCGGCAGCTCGTACAACTCGCGGACCAGGGTCAGGGCAATCTCGAAGTCGCCGCGCCCCAGCGGGCGGAGCTCGACCCCCGGCGGGCGAGCGACAGCCAGCCCGCCGACGGCCCGCTCGGGATTGCCGAGCGTCATCGGCCGGTGAAGTCGGGGCTGCGCTTCTCCAGGAAGGCGGCCATCCCTTCTTTCTGGTCGTCGCTGGCGAAGAGCAGATAGAAGAGGCGACGCTCGTGGGTGAGCGCGTCGCTCAAGCTCATCTCGTAGGCCGCGTTCACCGCCTCCTTGGCCAGCCGCAATGCCAGCGGGCTCTGCTTCGCGATTGCCGCGGCGAGAGCGAGCGCGTCCTCAAGGACCAGCTCGTCGGGCACCACCCGGGCCACCAGGCCGGCACGCTCGGCGTCGGTGGCGGAGATCGGGTCGCCGGTCAGGATCATCTCCATCGCCTTCGCCTTGCCGATCGCGCGGGTCAGGCGCTGTGTCCCGCCCGCTCCCGGAATGACCCCGATCTTGATCTCCGGCTGCCCGAACTTGGCGCCGTCCCCCGCCACGATCAGGTCGAGCGTCATCGCGAGCTCACAGCCGCCCCCCAGGCACCAGCCGTTCACCGCCGCGATGACCGGCTTGCTGATGCGTCGGACCCGATCCCACTGGCCGATGCGATTGCTGCGCAGCATCTCGACCGCGCTCGCCTGCGCCATCTCCCCGATGTCCGCACCCGCGGCGAAGGCGCGCTCGTTGCCGGTCACCACGATCGCGCGAACCGCTTCGTCACGATCGAGCTCCTCGAGCGCCTCGCACAGCGCGTCCATGACCGCGCCATTGAGCGCGTTCAGCTGCTTCGGCCGGTTCAGCCGGACGACCGCGGTGCGCTGGTCGGGCTGGCGCTCAACCAGGACCAGGGCTTCGTCAGGCATCGGCCGCCTCTGCTCTGTCGCCGGGCTCCCATGGCGATCCGAGCGGCGAGCCGCAGACCCCGCAGAACCCGTGCGCCGCGGGAAGTCCGCGCGCCCCGCAGCGCTTGCAGGAGCGGCCACCCGCTGCCTGCATCGAGCGCAGCTCGTCGAAGCGCGGCGGACGCTTCTCGCCGAAAGCGGCGACCGCTTCCCGCGTCTCGTCCGAGGTGGAGTGCACCGCCAGCCAGTCGCGGGCGTGGCTGATCGTCGACGACCAGACCAGGTCACGCCACCAGTTCAGCTGTGCCTTGGTGTAGCGCATCGTCTCGGGGAGCTTGCTGCGGAGCTGCTCTGCCAGCCCGGCAACGGTCGTGTCGAGCGCGGCGCGCGGGACGACGCGCGACACGAGCCCCCACTCGAGGGCCTTCGCCGGCGCGATCGGCTCGCACAGCATCACGATCTCCCGCGCGCGACGGTCGCCGACCACCAGCGGCAGCCACTGGGTCGCGCCGCCCGCCGGTACCGATCCGTGCTCCGGCCCCACATGCCGGATGTAGGTGTCGTCGACCATCACCGACAGGTCGCACGCGAGCTGCAGCTCCTGGCCACCTCCCACGCAGACCCCGTTGATGCGTGCGATGGTCGGCTTGCCGACTGTGCGCAGCCGATCGTGCATCTCCACGAAAGCGCCCATCCAGCGCCAGTACTGGCCGCTGGTCGCGCCCATGGCGGCCTGCTCGTCGAGGTCCGCGCCGGTGCAGAAGGCTCGATCCCCGTCTCCGGTGACCACCACCACCGCCACCGAGTCGTCCCACCCGGCGTCCTCGAATGCGCGCCCCAGCTCGCGCAGGGTGCGGAAGTCGAAGCAGTTGAGCACCTGCGGCCGCGCGATGGTGACCGTGGCGACCGCCGTCGCCGGATCCTTGGCGTAGCGGATGCGCTCGAACCCGAGCGTGCTCGGATCGACCGGCAACGGCGCCTCAGGCTCGGGCATCGGCCTCGTCGGGTGCAACGAAGACGGTGACCCCCGCCTGCGCGAAGTTCCGCAGATCGCGCGCGCTCTCGGCGCTGGGCGCGGAGCCGACCGCATCGGCCAGGTCGCGCTGGCTGTCGAAGGTCATCTCCGCCATGAGGTAGTACGGGGCGGGACGGCCTCCGGCCCCGTCGAGCTTCGTGAGGCGAAGCGATCGCAGGTTCGGATAGCGCTCGACCATCGGTGCGTGGACGTCCCGATAGTGGGCGTCGAAGGCGTCGTGGTCCTCGGGCTGATTGTACAGGGCGATCAGGCGAACCATCGGTCTGGTGGCAGTCTCGTGGCGGCTACTTGGTGAAGTAGTCGGCGTTGATCTGGATGTAGTTCGCGTACTGATCGGGCACGGCATCCTCGGCGAAGATGGCGGTCACGGGGCATTCCGGCTCGCACGCGCCGCAATCGATGCACTCGGCCGGGTCGATGTAGAACTGCGGGTCGTCGTCGGTGGCGTGGATGCAGTCGACGGGGCAGACGTCGACGCACGAAGCGTCCTTGACGCCGACGCACGGCTCAACGATGACGTAGGTCATTGCGTCCAAATCCCTCGATTGGGGGCATGCGGCAGCGACGAGTTTACACCGATCCGCCCGATTGGCCGGTGCCGATTGCAGGTAGTGTTGCGGCATGCCCCACGAGCTGATTGTCGCCGCCGTCACCCCCCTGGCCGATGCCGGCCGGCGGCTCGACGAGGCGGCCATCCGGCCGCTCGTCGAATTCCTGGAGGGACACGGCGCCGACGGCATCTTTGCCTGCGGCACGACCGGCGAGGGCGTGCTCCTCTCCCTCGACGAGCGGCGCCGCGCCGCGGTCGGCTTCCGGGCGGCGCTGCGCGGGCGCCTGATCGTTCACTGCGGGGCACAGACGACGGCCGACACCGTCGAGCTGGCGAGACATGCGCGCGAGATCGGCGCCGACGCGATCGGTGTCATCCCGCCGCCCTACTACCGGCTCGATGCGGATGCGCTGACCGATCATTTCGTGGCCGCCGCGCAGGCCTGTGCCCCGCTGCCCGTCTACCTCTACGCATTCACCGCGCGCAGCGGCTACCCGCTCCCGGTCGAGGTCGTGACTGCAGTCTCGGCGCGCATCGAGAACCTCGGCGGGATGAAGGTCTCGGAGAGCAGCTTCGACGCGGTCGAGCCGTACCTCGGGCTTGGCCTCCCCGTCTACGTCGGCTCCGAGCCGCTCATCCCCCGCGCCCTGGCCGCTGGCGCGACCGGCGCCGTGTCGGGCATCGCGGCCGCCTTCCCCGACGTCGTCCGCGCGGTGGTCCGGGATCCGACGCCGGCCGGCGAGGCCCGCCTGACGGAGCTGCGCACCGCGCTCGAGGCGCAGCCCTTCGTCAGCGCGATCAAGGTCGCGCTGGCCGAGCGCGGAGTACCGATCCGCCCGGACGTTCGGCTGCCGCTCCGGCAGCTCCGTACTGACGAGGCGGCCCTCGTCGCGGGCATCGTCCGCGGGCTGTTCGCGACCGCCTAGCGGAAGTACGGGCGGAGCTTGACGATCGCCCACAGGCTGAACGCGAAGCCGGCGAGCGCGGCCAGCGCCAGGAAGGCGCCGACCAGGTCGCCCGCCTCGCATGGCATGAGCGTCGGACCCAGGGGCCGCAGGCAGGTCGTCTCCCCGAGGGCGAGCAGGACGGAGCCCACGATCCCGGCCGCTGCGAGGTTGACGCCCATCTCGCGCGCCCACTCGTGCCTGCGCCAGAGTCCCGACGCGACGAATGCGAGTCCCGCGCCGATCGCCGACTGCACGACCGCCGGCAGCAATACCGCGATCGGGTGCCGCGGCTCCGCACTCGGCAGCAGGCCGAGCAGGCCGGCGGCCACCAGCCCCACGCCGATGATCCCGAAGGTGAGCCCGGCGATGCTGAGCTGCCACGGCCGTCGATCGGCCGCCGGGACTCCGGCCTCGGTCGCGCCGGGCGCCGGCAGATTCGCGCTCGCCGTAGGGACAGACGCCGACCGCGGGCGAGATGGGTCGATCTCGGCGAGGGCGCGCGCCCGCGTCGCGGCGTCCCGGAAGCCGAGCACCGCGTCGATCCCCGGGCCGCGCAGCCGAAGCGAGGGATGGGCCGCCCCGAGCGTGACCAGCTGACCGGCCGCCATCTGCAGGACGGTGCGAAGCGAGTCGAGCGGCAGGAGGAGCGAGCCGCCGCCGGAGGTGAGCACGGGCTGGGTCGAGGTCGGATCGGGGTCATCGGCGGCGGGCGCCGATTCGCCCAGCGGACGACCCCCGAACTGCCACTCGCGGCGGGCGATCTGCGCCAGCGTGAGCCGCGCCAGCGTCGCGGGCTCGCGATCGAGGCTAACCGTGCCATGGGCGCCCCGCACCCGCCCGCTCAGCTCCAGGCGCAGCTCCTCGCCGGGGGCCAGCGGCCTGTCGTCGGCAACCGGCACGCGCCGGCGACGGAAGATCGGGTAGCCGACGAGCTTGCTGATCGCGAGGAAGGCAGCGATCCCGCTCAGCACGATCGCGGGTGCGAACGTCACCTCGGGCAGCGGAGGCGTGACGGTATCAGCGAAGAGCGACTCGTCGAGGGTCCTGGTGCCGACCAGAGCGCGGGCCAGGTCGGCGTTCTGCAGCACGGTCTTCAGGGTGAACGGGTCGGGCGTGACGACGCCGGAGAGCGTCACCGGGAGCGCATCGGGCGGGTACGGCGAGCGGACGATCACGCCGCGAACGCCATCGGCGGCCAGGTACTCGTACGCGGTCCCATTCCGGCAGGCGGGCTCGCCGGCGGCACAGCTGACCTTCCGCGACCTGCCGAACGCTCCGCTGAAGAGCGCGACCTCGCCCTGCTCGGCGCGGAGGTCGGACGGATCCACCGCCCGCGGCGTCGGCGAGGCTGTCGCGGCTGCCTGGTCCGCAGGCAGCTCGAGCAGATAGCGCTCCGGGTCGACCGATATGCCGGGAGTGGCCAGGGCCGTGGCCGCCGACGCCGCCGCCTGCGGCCGCTTCTCGATGCGAGCGAGCAGGGTCCGGGCGGACCCCACCTCGGCGGCTTGGCGCGGAGAGCGGACGACCAGGGCCTGTGCCGGGGCGGCAGGGGCGCGGATGACGTAGTAGTGGCGGATCACCCCGTTCTGGTCGGGCGGACTGGCGAGGAATGGGCCCGAGACCAGCCCATCGATCCGCAGCCAACCGAGCACATCGCCCTCGAGGATCGCGCCGATCGTCGTGGGACGCGGGGTCGGGTAGGTTGCCAGCGTGTGGTTGGCAGCGGTCGCCTGTTGCCATGCCAGGAACCCGAACACTGCGGCTAGGAGGAGCGCGCCGGGCACGCGGAAGGGCACGAACCAGAGCAGGGTGGCGACGGCTCTGTCGACGCCGTACGCAACGGAGCCGATCAGCGCCTGGAAGCGCGACACCACCCGCTAGTGGCTCGCCGCCGCCCCAGCGGCGCCCGGGGCCTCGAGATCCGCCGCGACCCGATCCTGCGCCTGGATGACTGCCGCATCGTTCATCTCGAAGCGCGACGGCGGCGCCGCGGCGGCGAGCCGCGCGATCTCCGCAGGTGTCAGCTCATAGCCGTACCGGATGGCCGCGACGTTGTCGTCGACGAAGCGCTGCGGCAGCGACTCGCGAATGGCGGTCTCGTCGAACTCGACCTCGGCCAGCCGCAGGAGGCGGCCGAGCGCGATCATGTTGCCGAACAGCTCCTTGCCGAAATGCTGGCTCCCCAGGCTGGCGAACGGGATCTGCTCCTGCCCGGGAAGGCCGAGACCGAGATCGGTCACAACCATCCGGCCGCGGATCCGCAGGTGCCCCTTGTCGGCCAGCTTCAGCATGATGTCGGCCTCCTCGACGACCGGGTTCTCGATCGGCAGGTCATCGAAGATGACGAAGGCGTCGGACATAGAGCCGCGCACGCTGGAGTCGTAGTCGAAGAGGATGGTGACCTCCTTGCCCATCCGCGCCAGCAGCGCTCCCAGGACGCCGGCGATGAGGCGCACGCCCTGGCCCCCGACGCCGTCGAGGGCGATCCTGGTCACCATCAGCCTGACCCGTCCGGCTCGATCCCCGCCTCGCCGAGCGCCTCCTCCAGGGTGATCTCGCGCTTGGCGACGCGCAGCTTCAGCTCAGACGGGAGCCGCTGCATGAGCGCGAGCTTGCGCTGGGCCTCGGCTCGGCGTGCCTCTTTGGCATCCGGCGACGCCACGGCCGGCGCACTGGCCGGCGCCGGCGCGGCCTGCGGCGCACTCGCCCCGGTGCGCAGCGACTCGGGCATCTCGAGCCCAGCCTGGGCGAACGCCTCGGCCAGCGTGAGATCGCCCTTCGCCACGCGCAGCTTCGTCTCCCGGTCGAGCTGCCCCATCAGCGCGGCGCGCTGCTGCGACTCCGCGCGGCGCAGCGCGCGGGTGTCGTCGCTGGCGGCGGCAGCTCCGGGCGACGCGGTGGCGGATGTCATCGGTCCGGCAGGTTGCTCCGGTAGTGCGGACGGACGCTCGGGCTCGGCGGCCGTGGCATGGCCATTCGAGGCGGCGGCATCGGTCGTTGGATATAGGATCCCGATCTCGAATGGGTTCAGGCTGGTGGCCCCTTTGCCGGCGCGCTTGTAGGTCTTGCGATAGAAGCTGAGCATCTCGTTGGCCGATGCGAAGCCGATCCTGCGTCCGTTGTTCTCGATGCACTGGCTCGTAATGTCGACCAGGCTGAAGCCGTCGTGCTCGATCGCATCGCGGATCACGTTGCGCATGTGGAGCTGGTGGTAGACCGTCGTCTTGGCATAGACCGCGTGCGGCGACGAGCGGACGATCGCCTGGAGGTTTATGGGCGTGTTCGGATTGCCGCCGGGGCTCGACAGGGTCTTCGTGCCGGTGGGGGTGGTGGGACCGGTCTGGCCGCCGGTCAGCCCGTAGATCTCGTTGTTGTTGCAGAGCACCGTAACGCGCGCATTGCGCCGGATCGAGTGGATCAAGTGGTTGCCGCCGATGCTGGCCGTGTCGCCGTCGCCGGCGACCACGATGACGTGCATCTCCGGGCGCACCGCCTTGATCGCCTCGGCCACTGGCAGCGTCCGGCCGTGCAGGGTGTAGACGCTCTCGTACTTCATGTAGCTGCCCATCCGCCCGGTGCAGCCGATCCCCGTCACGATGATCGTGTTCGTCTCGTCCAGGCCCATCTCGTCCAGGACCATGGCGAGCATGATCATGATCGTGCCGATCCCGCATCCCGGGCACCAGATCGTCGGGAAAAGGTCGGTCTTCAGGTGCTTCTTGAAGGCCATCTCGGCCATCGGCGCTTCAGGCATCAGCCGATTCCCAGCGGGGACGGCGCGGCGCGCTCGGTGGGCGCGGGCGGCACCGGGGGCTCGGACGGGCCGCCGCCCAGCACCCGCTCGAGCCCGTCTCGTACCGCCTCGAGGGAGATGCGGCCGCCCAGCAGCGGCACGCGCTTGACCTCGCGGTGGACTGCAAGCTCGACCATGTCGGCGTACTGGCCATCGTTGGCCTCGATCACCACGATCTGCTCGTAGCGGTCGGCGACCGCGCGCAGCTCGTCGCCGAGGATCGGGTGGATGCGAATCGGCCGGAAGAGGGCGTACTCGTCGCGGAGCGGCGCGGCTACGCGCGAAACGATCCCGTAGCAGACGATCAGGACCGGCGCATCGACGTTCCAGCCGTGCTCGAAGCGCGCGTGGCGGGCCGCGACCTCCATGTGGCGATTCTTGGCCTCGTAGTACTGGCGCAGGTACTCGTCCGCATCGGCGGTGGCCGGCTCGCCAGCGTTCGGCCCGTGCTCGTACATCAGCACGCCGGCGAAGAAGCGTGGCTCTCCCGGATCGTGGCGTCCGAGCGGAGCGAGCGCGCGCGGGACGATCTCGAGCGACTCCGCCAGCTCGTCGAGGTCGACCACCTCGTTGAGGTGCGCGACAAAGGTGTCCGACAGGACGACAACCGGCGACTGCGACTCCTCGGCGGCGTTGAACGCCTCGACCGCGATCTGGAATGACTCGGCCACGCCATTCGGGTAGAAGGCGATGGGTGTGTAGTCGCCGGTGCTGCCGTAGCGAACCTGCATCACGTCGCCCTGGCCCGGCATGGTGGGCATCCCGGTCGCCGGCCCGACCCGCTGCACGTTGACGAAGACCGAGGGCACGCCCACCTTCTGGGCGTAGCCGATCGCCTCCTGCATGAGGCTGAAGCCCGGCCCGCTGGTGGCCGTGAACGCCTTCGCGCCCGCCAGGCTTGCCCCGATCACGGCGTTCGCGGAGGCGATCTCGTCCTCGGCCTGCAGGAAGCGGAACTCCGGATGCTCGGCCGCCCAGCCCGATGCCACGTTCAGGATCTCGGTCGAGGGGCTGATCGGATAGCCCGCGTAGTAGCTGGCTCCGGCGGCCAGCGCACCGCGAAAGATCGCCTCGTTCCCCTGGCTCAGCTTCCGCATCGGCCTACTCGCCGGCGCCCGTGGCCCCGGCGGCATGCGCGCGAACGGCAGACGGGATCATCTCGATCGCGAGGTCGGGGCAGTAGCGCTCGCAGAGGCCGCACAGGATGCAGTTCTCCTCCTCGATGATCGCGTCGTTGCGCAGCACGAGGGTCTGCTTGGGGCAGATGTCGACGCAGATGTCGCAGCGCTTGCAGAAGACCGGGTTCCAGCTGATGTTCGTGTAGTCGACCCAGCGGATCCCGTCGTCGTGGTCGTCGGAGATGCCCGTTCCGAAGGCGAGGGCAGCTCGTTCGTTGGTGGCCATGGGCGCACGATCATACGCCGCAGTCATGGCGGCTGCCCCGACGGCCCCGGTTCGGCAGGTCGGCTACCATCGGGCTGATGCTGCCGCGCCGCCTCGGCCCTGTCCTGCTGGCGGGCATCTCTGTCCTGACCGCGTGCGGCAGCGGGCCTTCGGTTCCCTCCGCCTCATCGAGCGCGACGCCCCCGGTAGCGATCGCATCGGCAAGCCCTGAACCGACCTCCACGCCCGCCCCCACCCCGCCGCCAACCCTTGCGTTTCCGCTAGCGGTGGTGACCGGCTTCGAGAACCTGAAGGCCTCGATCACGATGGCGGAATATCGGGCCGCGCTCGACGCCGGGAAGGTCACCGTGCCGTGCGGGCTCGATGAGTGGAAGGCGATCACCGGCGGGCCCCCCTGCCTGCCGGCCGACCAGATCGTGGATGCGGTCGCGGCCGCGCCGACGAGCCTGGCCCTCCTCCCCGCCGGCCTGGTCGAACCGAAGGTCAAGGTGCTGCCGGTCGACGGAGCCGACCTGTTCGGGAGCGCCGAAGCACGCAGGAAGGCATACCCGCTGAGCTTCCATGTGACGGCGCCGGAGCGGCGCGACGAGTGGGTGAAATGGACCGCATACGACCCCGCCGAGATCCGGACCCTGACATCGGTCGGCGAGAGCTGCCCCGACCGCGGGGTCGCGTACCAGGCGATCACGCTGGGAAAGGGCTGGGACTACGTGTTCGGGGGCGGTACCGCTGCCTATCGAGCGGTCTACCCCAACCCCGTTGGGCCGGGCCAGGTGGGCGACGGCTTCAATATCGTCGACGCCGGGCCGACCGGCCATGACGGGGCGGTCTGGAAGCTGATCGGCGGCGCCGACATCACCGTCCAGGACTTCGAGTGCCCGGTGGTCCACAACTGGAAGGTCAACGAGGGCGTTTCCTTCGGGATCGATCCGCGCGTCCTCGGATACATGAAGCGACTTGGGACCGATGTCGTGACGCTGGCCGCCAACCACGTCACCGACCAGGGCGCCGATGGGCTCCTCGAGACGATCCGGTACTTCGACGAGGCGGGCATCAAGCACGCCGGAGCGGGCGCCAACCTCGACCAGGCCCTCGAGCCCGCGGTGGTCAACGTGCACGGGCTGCGGTTCGCGGTGGTCGGCTGGAACATCGTGGATGGCGTGCTGGCGGCAGGTCCGAACCAGGCGGGCGTGGCCTGGATCAACGAGTCGAACGTGCGCGAGTCGGTGGTCCGGGCACGGAAGGTGGCCGACGTCGTGATCTGCATGCCGCAGTGGGGCTACCCCGAATATCGGACCGAGTTCATTCCGGCGGAGCTCGACATGCAGAAGCTCTTCCTGGACGCGGGCTGCGACCAGATTCTCGGCTCCGGCCCGCACGAGGCCGCCGCGATCGACTTCACCCGCAACGCGGGCGGGCTGCACTTCACGATCCTGGGCCACGGCAACTTCCTGTTCGGCCAGTCGTGGAGCCAGCAGACCCAGGAGGGCGTCGTCCCGGAGCTCACCTTCCGGGGCACGCAGCTGGTGCAGGTGCGGCTGCACCCTTACATCATGCTGGAGCAGGCCCAGGCATCCCTGACCGATCCGCCGACCGACGGCCACTACGTCCTGCAGCGCGTCTTCGACGCCTCTGACATCTCCTACTGACCGATGTCCGCGCTCAGCCGCCGAGGCGGCGACGAATTGTCGATCCGTAGTCGGCGAAATAGCGGCTGATCACCGGAAGCTCGAAGCTCCGCATGATCGCCTCGCGCGGCTCGCGCTCGATCAGGAACCGAAACGACTCGAGGACGAGATCCTCGGGCGACGCGCCGCCGGGCGCGAGCTGGAGGAGGGTATCGCGGTCGAGGATGACGACGTGGTCGGTGGCGGCCGCATCGTCGCCGACCCGCACCTCGCAGCGCCAGCCGTCGGGCTCGGCGATGCACGCGACGCTGAGCGGCGGCTGCTCGATTGCGGACATCGCCTAATCCGCGGCCCGCGCCACCGAGCGCCCCTCGACCTCGCGCGGTGCCGGAAGCTCGCCCGCCTCGGTCGCGCCGGCCTGGCGCGGGCGGCCGCTCACCATCGCGATCACGGCCGCGATGATCACCACCGCGGCGACGGCGGTGCGCAGCGTGATCGGCTCATGGAGCACCATCGCGCCAAGGGCGACGGCCACGATCGGATTCACGTAGGCGTAGGTGCCGACCGTCGAAACCGGCACGTTGCCGAGAAGCCAGATGTAGGCGCTGAAGGCGATCACCGAGCCGAAGACGATCAGGTACGCGAGCGCGGCGAGCGAACGGAGGGAGACCGAGGCCGCGTGGAACTGGCCGACCTCTCCAAGCAGCGTGCCCACGATCGCGAGCATCACGCCGCCCGCGAACATCTCGATTCCTGAGCCGAGAAGCCCCGAGCGCGGCATCTCGGCGGAGCGCGCGTAGAGCGAGCCCGCGGCCCAGCTGACGGCGGCAATGCAGACCAGGCCGATGCCGACCGGGTTGATGCGGGCGAGCCCTTCGACCGGGGCGAGCAGGATGGCCACCCCAAGCAGGCCCGCCACCAGGCCGCCGATGACCAGGCGACCGGGACGGCGGCGGGTCAGCACCGCGTCGAAGACGGCCAGCCAGATGGGGACAGTGGCGATCACGACGGCCGCCACGCCGGACGGGATGAACTGCTCGGCGAGCACCACGAACCCGTTTCCGCCCAGCAGCAGGAGCGTTCCGATGATGAATGCGGACCGCCATTGGCGGCGCGTGGGCCACTCGGGCGGATCCGTGGATCGCAGCCGGGCCCAGAGATACACGAGTCCGGTCAGTAGCAGCGCGGCGGCCAAGTAGCGCACGCCCGCGGCGAGGAGCGGCGGAAGCGTCTCGATCATGAGCGCGATCCCGAGGTAGGTCGAGCCCCAGACCACGTACACGATGAGGAGGGCGATCGCGATCGCCGGCGTCGAAGCTCGGCGTCGCTGTGGCGAGCTGCTCACGTGCCCATTCTGCCCGGCTTCTTCATCCGCTGCTGAAACGCCCTTCGGGCGGCGGGCGTGAGCCTCACCTCGTGCAGAATCGACCGGAGCATGTCCATTCCGAGGTTCCGCGTTCGTCGTCATGAGCAGAGGTGAACAGAGCAATGAGCGATCCGATGGGCCGGTGACGCGCAAGGCGGTGGATCCGCGTCTCGAGCTCGTCGTGCGCGAGGAGCGCGGCAGGCTCACCGCAGCGCTGGTCCGCATCCTCGGGGACTGGGACCTCGCCGAGGAGCTCGTCCAGGACGCGCTCGTCGCAGCGCTCGAGCACTGGCCCGGCGAGGGGATCCCCCGGAACCCCGGGGCGTGGCTGATGACCACCGCTCGTCGGCGGGCCGTCGACCGACTGCGGCGGAACGCCCGCTATCGCGACCGCCTCGCTCAGCTCGGCTTGGAGGCGACGGCGATGGAGACACCGATCGAGACCGGCGGGCCGATGGCGGCCGATGACCGGCTGCGCCTGATCTTCACCTGCTGCCACCCCGCGCTCTCGCGGGAGGCCCAGGTGGCGCTCACGTTGCGCACGATCGGGGGCCTAGAGACGCCGGCGGTGGCGCGCGCCTTCCTGGTCTCGGAGGCCACCATCGCGCAGCGGCTGGTCCGCGCCAAGCGTAAGATCCGCGACGCCGCGATCCCTTATCGCGTCCCCGACGCCTCGGAGCTGCCCGGCCGGCTGACCGAGGTGCTGAGCGTGCTCTATCTCATCTTCAACGAGGGATATCTCGCCTCCGCCGGTCAGTCGGCAGAGCGCCGCGAGCTGGCCGCCGACGCCGAGTGGCTCGCCTCGCTGCTGGTGCGGCTGATGCCGGACGAGCCGGAGGCGATCGGCCTGCTCGCGCTCATGCGGCTGCACCTGGCCCGCGCGGCGGCGCGGTTCGCCAGCGACGGCTCGCTCATCCTGCTCCCCGACCAGGATCGCTCCCTCTGGACGCGGCCTGCCATCAACGACGCCCTCGCGCTCGTCCGGCGCGCAGGCCGGATGGACCGCGCCGGCCCGTACCAGCTCCAGGCGGCGATCGTCGGCGTCCACGCCCAGGCGCCTTCGTACGCGGCCACCGACTGGACGGCGATCGTGGCGCTCTACGACCAGCTGCTCGAGATGCTGCCCTCGCCGGTCGTCGCCCTCAACCGGGCCCTGGCGCTGGCCGAGCGCGACGGGCCGGCGCCCGCGCTGGCGGAGATCGAGCCGCTCGCCTCACGCCTCGACGGCTACCACCTGTTCCACGCCGCCCGCGGCGAGCTCCTGCGTCGCCTCGGGCGGGCGGAGGAATCGCGTGAGGCGGATCGCCGCGCCCTTTCCCTGACCGAGAACCCTGCCGAGCGGCGCCTCCTCGCGGAGCGCCTCGGCGAGGAGATCGGCCCCGTGGGAGGTCAGTCGGGAAGCGAGCGCTCCGGCGGTCCCACGTAACGCACATCGGGCCGAATCAGCCGATTCGCGGCCGCCTGCTCAAGGCAGTGCGCCGTCCAGCCAGCATGGCGCGCCAGCGCGAAGGTGGCCGGGAAGAGGTTCGGCGCCAGCCCAACGCCCTGCAGCACGGCCGCGGCGTAGTACTCGACGTTGGTCTTGATGACGCGGCCCGGCTTCTCCTCGGCCAGCAGGCGCAGGGCGACCTCCTCGACGCGGACCGCCATCTCGAGCCAGCCGGCGACATCGGTCAGGCGCTCGGCGACCGTGCGCAGCGCGGCGGCCCTCGGATCGTAGGCGCGGTAGACGCGGTGGCCGAACCCCATCAGACGCTCGCCGCGAGCAAGCGCGGCTCGCATCCAGGCTTCCGCTCCCTCGACCGAGCCCATCTCGTGCAGCTGGTTCACGACCTCGGATGGCGCCCCGCCGTGGAGCGGCCCTTTGAGGGCACCGATCGCGCCGACCACCGCGCTGGCGAGATCCGAGCGCGTGGCGGTGATGACGCGCGCGGTGAAGGTCGAGGCGTTGAAGCCATGCTCGGCCGCGACGACGAAGTACGCATCCAGCGCCCGCGCGGCCGACTCGTCCGGTCGCTCACCGCGCAGCTGGTAGAGGAAGCCCGCGGCGAGGGGCAGATCGGGGTCCGGCTCGATCGGCTCGAGACCGTCGCGCAGGCGAGCGAATGCCGCCAGCGCCGAAGGCGCCATAGCGGTGAGCTGGCGTGCCTGTTCGACGGTCGGCGGCCAGCCAAGCCGCTCGCACGCTCCCCAGGTCGAGACCGCCGTGCGCAGCGCGTCCATCGCGTTCGTGCCGGCCGGGAGGAGCCGCAGCACGGCGGTCACCTCCTCGGGGAGCCGAGCGACGGACAGGCTCGCCTGCGATGGCCACTCACCTCCCCACAGCAGCTCGCAGACCTGCGCGTAACTGCCACTTTGGGCGAGCTCGCCGATCGGATAGCCGCGGTAGAGCAGCCGGCCATCGGCCCCGTCGATCAGCGCCAGCGACGTTTCGCCGGCGATGACCCCTTCGAGGCCTGGCGAGTAGGGTCGTTCGCTCATCGTCGCGAGAGTCTAGGCCGTAACGCAGCCCACCCGCCGCCCGTCAGAGGGGCAAATCATTGCAACGCGCCGGATCAACCGGCAAAGAGGAGCCAGATGCCGCCCACTCTCGCGACCCGAACCGCCATCCTGAGCCTGACGCTGCTGCTGGCAGCGTGCGCGGTGACCCGGACCGGCGGCGGCCCGGCGTCGCCGGTCATCACGAGCGTCAGCGCCTCCGAGGAGCCCTCCCCCTCTGCGACCTCGACCAGTCCATCTCCGTCAGCGACCTCGCTTCCCACGGTCGAGCCCAGCGGCGCGGCCGGATTCGCCTGCGGCCTGCCGGTCGAGGGAAGCGGAACCGTCACGCACACCAACATCAGCGACGTGCGGGTCGGCACCCATGACGGCTACGACCGCATCGTCTTCCAGTTCCGCGGCGGCGTCCCGCAGTACAGCATTGAGACCGCGAGTCCCCCATTCACGCAGGACCCCAGCGGCCAGCCGCTGACCGTCCAGGGGAGCGCGTTCCTGCGCATCACGCTGCATGGCGCCACCAAGATGACCGGCACCGGCGGTTCGAGCTACAGCGGCCCGCGCAACTTCGCCCTTACCTTCCCGGTGCTCGTCAACCTGGTCGAAGGCGGCGATTTCGAGGCGGTCAGCAACTGGTATGCGGGGCTCTCGCGGGCGAGCTGCCTGCGGGTCTCGACGCTCACCGAGCCCGACCGGCTGGTGATCGACCTCCAGCACTAGGCCGTTGGTCGCTAGACGACCTGGCGGCCATCCTGATATACGGCGGCGATCCGTGAGCTGAGGTCCGCGACCTCGAGCGGATCGCCGTCGACGATCACCAGGTCGGCGCGCTTCCCCTCCTCCAGCGTCCCGAGGTCGCCTTCGAGACCCATCAGCTCGGCGGCGCTTCGAGTGGTGGCGACCAGCGCCTGTGTCGGCGTCATGCCGCCCTCGACCATGAGCTGCAGCTCCTCGAGGTTGCGGCCGTGCGGTGTGACGCCCGAATCGGTCCCCATCGCCACCTTGACCCCGGCCGCGACCGCGCGGCGGAACGCATCGCGGTGGATCGAGACGACCTCGCGCGCCTTGGCGAGGGCGAGCTCGGGGATGGCTGCGCCCTCGTCGGCGGCGCGGATCACTCCCTGCGGGGCGACGAGGGTCGGGACGAGCCAGGTCCCGCGCTGCAGCATCATGTCGATCGCTTCGTCGTCGAGGAAGATGCCGTGCTCGATCGATCGGATCCCGGCTCGGATGCCGTTCTTGATGCCGTCGGTCGCCTGGGCGTGGGCCATGACCCAGATTCCGGCCGCGGTTGCCTCATGGACCAGCATCTCCAGCTCATCGGGCCGGAAGTGGGCATGGCGCGGGTTGTCGCGCGGCGAGAGGACTCCGCCCGAGGTGGCGACCTTGATCACGTCGGCACCCTGGCGGATGAGGCTCCGGACCACCTGCCGCATCTCTTCCGGACCGTCGACCGTGGTGTCCGGGATGCCCGGATGAGAGGGAAACGCCTCGACATCGCTCCCCGAAACGGTCCACGGGTCTCCGTGGCCGCCGGTCTGGCTGATCATCCGCAGGCTGATCTGCATCCTCGGGCCCGCGATCAGCCCATCGGCCTGGGCCTGCTTCACGCCGAGGTCGGCGCCTCCGGCGTCACGTACGGTGGTGATCCCGGTTCGCAGGGTGGCCTTCAGGTTCTGCTCGGCCTGGTAGAAGCGGTAGCTGAACGGGGTGTGGATGTTCTGCAGCTCGTCGATGGTGCTGAACACGACGTGCACATGGCAGTCGAACAGGCCCGGCAGCACGGCCTTGCCGGCCAGGTCGACCTGCTCGTCACCATCCAGGCCACGCCCGATCTCGACGACGCGCCCGTCCTCGACGGTGATATCGGCGATCGCCGGATCGGCCCCGGTGCCGTCGAAGAGGAGGCCACCGGCGAAGAGCGTTCGGGTCATGATGCGAGCGTACCAAGGAGCGTCGGCTCGGGTAGCATCGGTCCGTCCAACCCACAGGAGAAACCGATGTCCGATAGGCCGATGCCGCCCTCCGGCGCGCTCGACACCGCGAAGTCCTATGTCGCCCACTTCAAGACAGAGAAGGGCGAGATCACGTGCGAGCTGTACGCAGAACAGGCTCCGCTCACGGTGGAGAACTTCGTCAACCTCGCTCGGTCGGGCTTCTACGACGGGACGACCTTTCACCGCGTCATCGGCGGGTTCATGGCCCAGGGCGGAGATCCGACCGGCACCGGCCGCGGCGGTCCCGGCTACCAGTTCCGCGACGAGTTCAGTCCCGAGCTGCGGCATGAGGCGGCGGGCACCCTGTCGATGGCCAACGCCGGCCCGGGCACCAACGGCTCGCAGTTCTTTCTGACGCTGGGTCCGACGCCGCATCTCGACGGGAAGCACACCGTCTTCGGGCGGGTGACCGGCGGGATGGACGTCCTGCGCTCGATCCGCGAGCGCGATCCAGGCCCCGACCCGGCCCCCGGCGATCGCATCGACACGATCGAGATCGAGGAGAGCCAGCCAGCCTCCTGAGTCCGGTGGGCGGCTACCATCGGCCGCGATGCCCGACCGCCTGACCCTCGACGACCTCGTCCGACAGCCACTGCCCGGCATGGACGCGCCGGGTCGCATCGAGTTCGTCCCCGGCGAGGATGCGATCAGCTACCTCGCCTCGTCGGACGGCTCGCTCGTCCGCTCCCTGTGGCGACACGAGCTGGCGACCGGCGAGCGACGCCTGCTGATGGGTCCGATCGCCGAGGCGCGCAGCGAGGAGAGCCTCTCCCGCGAGGAAGAGCTTCGGCGCCAGCGGCAGCGCACGGTCGAGCTTGGCGTGACCGACTACGCGTGGGCATCACGCGCCGAGCGGGCCACGGTGCTGGTTCCGCTGGCCGGCCGGCTCTTCGTGGTCGTCGGCGGCGAGCCGGCTCGGGAGATCGCCGGCATCAGCGGCGTCCAGGCCGCGAAGCTGGCTCCGGATGGCCGGCGGGTCGCCTATGTCGTCGATGGCGACGTATGGCTGGTCTTGGTGGAGGGTGGCTCACCGAGCCGCGCCACCCACGATGCCGAGGATGGCCTCTTCTCAGGCCTGCCCGAGTTCGTCGCGGCCGAGGAGCTCGACCGTACCGACGGCCTGTGGTGGAGCGAGGACTCGGCGTTCCTGGCCTACGCCCGGGTCGACGAGCGCCGGGTGCCCGCCTTCGTGATCCCGCACTGGAGCGAGGACGCGTCCGAAGTCGAGGTGCATCGCTACCCCTTCGCCGGGCAGGAGAACGCGCGGGTGAGCCTGCACGTCGTGGCCGCCACGGGACAGGGCGAGGCCGGCGCCGGGATCGAGGTCGACGGCTACCTGGCGCGCGTCGTACCGCGACCGGACGGCGGCTGGCTGGTCGCCATCCTGGCGCGTGACCAGCGCACCCTGCGCTGGGGCGTGCTCTCGCAGGATGGGGTCGCCAAAGAACTGTGGACCGAGACGTCGGAGCCGTGGCTGAACCTCGACGACGACACCCGCGTCCTCACCGATGGTCGCATCCTGCGGACGACCGAGGCGAGCGGCTTCCGGCACATCGAGCTGCGGGAGGGCGACGACGGACCTGCTCGGCCCATCACCAGCGGGGAGTGGGCCGTCGGCGGCGTGGTGCAGGTTAACGTCGAGGCGCACGAGGTGCTTTTCGTGGCGGGACGCGAGGGAGTCCTCGAGCAGCACCTCTATTCGGTCTCGCTCGATGGCGGCGACCCGGTCCGCCTGACCGATGAGCCGGGCTGGCACGAGGTGGTCGCCAGCGCCGATGGGCAGCGCTGGGTCGACACCTGCTCGAGCGTCGAGCGAGGGCCGCGCGTCAGCGTCCACGGACGAGATGGCGGTCAGTCGCTGACCGTCCACCAGCCGAGCGCCGACGCGGCGAGGATCGGCCTCGCTCCGCCGGATCTGGTGGAGCTGATCGCGGCCGACGGCCTGACCGCGCTGCATGGCGCCTTCTACCGACCCGACCACACGTGGGGCCCGCCGCCGCTGGTCCTATCCGTCTATGGCGGGCCGCATTCCCAGCGCGCGCGAAACGCCTGGGCGCTCACCGTCGACCTTCGCGCGCAGTGGCTCCGCCAGCGTGGGATCGGGGTGCTGATCGTCGACAACCGCGGCACCCACGGGCGGGGCGTGGCCTTCGAGGCGGCACTCGCCGGGCGGATGGGCAGCGTCGAAGTCGATGACCAGGCGGCGGCCGTCCGTGAGATGGTCAGGCGCGGAGACGCAGACCCCGGGCGCATCGGCCTGTACGGGTGGTCGTACGGCGGCTACATGACGCTGCTCTGCATGGCGCGCGAGCCGAACCTGTTCAAGGTGGGCGTGGCGGGCGCGCCGGTCGTCGATTGGGACGGCTATGACACGGCGTACACCGAGCGCTACATGGGCACGCCGGCGGCCAACCCTGACGGGTATCGCGCAAGCTCGGTGCTGACCCACGCCGGCGACCTGCGCGGAGCGGTCCTCGTCATCCATGGCCTGCTCGACGAAAACGTGCATTTCCGGCATACCGCCCGGCTGCTGACCAGGCTCGGCGAGCTGGGGCGGAGCGTCGACCTGCTCCTGCTGGCCGGCGAGCGGCACGGTCCTCGCGGACGGGCCGCGCTGATGCTGCGCGAGCGGCGCTCCCTCGAATTCCTGTGTGCAGAGCTGGGGATCGACGCGACCGTCAGCTGACGCACTCCGACGCTCAATGGAGCGAGGCTGCCAGCTCCCTGGCGGCCGCGAGCGAGGGCGCTCCTTCGATGCGAAGCGTGAGGCCGCCCTCTGCCCAGATCAGCGTGTCCCCGACCAGCCGCATCGTCTCGTCCACAACCCTGCCGTCCGCGTTGCGGTAGTAAAAGAAGTGGTTCCCGCCGGCGACCCAGTAGCCCGGCTGCCCGTTGACGGTCACTCCGTCCACGCGCACGCCCTTCTGAATGAGCTTCTCGAAGCTGTCTGGGCCGATGTCGGCGCGGAACTCGGTGATCAGCAACCCAATGCCGCTCTTCGGATCGGCAGGGAACCCTGGCCGGTCGCCGTAGACCAGCCCGACCCGGCCGCCCATCGGCGCCAGCGCCGAGAGATAGACATGATCCGGCTCGGACAGGGCAGCGTCGCTCGGGAGGCGGATCGTGAATGCGACCGCGGACCGAGCCTCGTCGAGGGTGACCAGCCTCCCCAGTCCGCGCTGCGCTGCCACGCCGGCGGGCAGCGGCGGCGGGGTGCCCGAACCGGTGACGAATCGGATCCCGCCGATCGCGATGCCGATCGCCGCCGCAATCCCGACCAGCAGCAACGTCGCGACGATGGCGAGTACGAGACCGCGTGAGAGGCGAAGCCCGATTCGGGATGGCGCCGGCGGTTGGCGCAGTGTGGCTCCCACCGCCAGTGCAAGGGATGGCGTCGGAGGGAGTGCGATCTCGGCGGCCAGCTGCGACAGCTCGCGGTCGAGGGCAGAGTCGAACGGCTCAGTCATGGGGACCCTCCAGCTCGCGATCAGGCAGCTGATGGCGGAGGCGGGCCATGGCTCGCGAGAGACGAGATTTGACGGTCCCACGCGGGCAGTCGAGGGCGGCCGCCATCTCGGCCTCGTTCAGCTCCGCGAACCACCGCATCACGATCACGTCGCGATCCTCCAGGCTGAGGCGCTCGATTGCTGCCAGCAGCAGTGCCCGCCGCTCGGCGGCCAGCACCGCAACCTCCGGGGAAGGGGCTGCGAGATCGTCCTGTCGATCCGCCGCGGCGCGCAGCGCGAGGCCCGCTCGTCGCGTCCGGCCGCGCCGTCGATTCCGCGCTGCGTTGGCGACGATGCGGAGCAGCCACGGTCGGAACTCGGCACCCGCCCGAAAGCGGCCCAGCGCCGCATACGCCCGCAGAAATCCGTCCTGCGCGGCATCGCGCGCCTCGTCTGCATCGGCGACGATCAGATACGCCGTGCGGAAGGCGAGCGATTCATGGCGACGCATCAGCTCCTCGTAGGCGGGCACATCCCCATTCCGCGCCCGCTCGACCAGCTCCGTATCGGTCAGTGACGGCCCTCCACCAGCTGATCCCGATACACCTGCCGAACCGACCGGGTTCCCGCCACCGCGACGGAACCGTCAGGCGGCCGGGGGTGTAGATCGGACGTTGGAACAATCGCAGAGGCATCCCATCATGCGCCAGAGTCTCTCGCTCGCCTCGCTGATCGCATCCGCCGTCCTGCTGCTCGGCGCCGGTGCGGCGCTGGCCAAAGAGCCCCCGGTCGGGGCGGGCGGCTGGGCGACCGTCGAGCTCGATCCGGGTGTGCCGAAGCCAACCGCCGGCGGCCCGGTGAGCATCGGCTTCACGCTTCTGCAGCGAGGCACGGCCCCGATCAGCCAGGGAGAGGTAATCGTCGAAGCGACCGGCCCGGACGGCAAGCTCCTCTCATTCCCCGCGCGAGCTCAGGGAACAGCCGGCCATTGGGTCGTCGAGCTGACGCTGCCAAAGGCGGGTCGCTGGAGCTGGGCAGTCACGATGCCGGACCAGCTGCCGGTGACGACGCCATTGCAGCCGTTGCAGGTCGCCGCAGTCGCGCCCGTCCCGACCAGCGGCGGCTCCGCGCTGCCAATCCTGGTTCCCGCCTTTGCGGCGCTGCTCCTGGCGGCATTCGGCATCGCGCTCCGCGGCAGCCTGCGAACGGCCGCCTCGCGCGCGCTGGGACGCTCCTGACTCGGAGCTCAAGCCTGCGCCGGGGATCCGGCCCGCCGTCAACGGAAGTGGTCCCCGCGATGGAACCGATGCCCGGGGAGATGGGTAGATAAGGCACATACCGCAGAGGCAAACACCATGCGCCAGCGAGTGACTCTCGCATCATCTATCGCGTCGGCTGCGCTGCTCCTCAGCGCTGGAGCGGCGATGGCCGGCGGCTGGGCAACGGTCACCCCGGACCCGGCCACGGCTGGGCCGGTGGCCGGCCAGACCACCACCGTCGGCTTCACGGTCCTCCAGCACGGCAGGACCCCCGTTGGCCAGGGAACTGTGATCGTCAACGCGATCGGCCCTGACGGGCAGGTACTCGCCTACAAGGCGCGCACCGAGGGGAAGCCGGGTCATTGGGTGGTCGACGTGACCCTCCCGACCTCAGGCAGCTGGCAATGGTCAGTCACCATGCCCGACCAGCTGGAGGTCCAGACGGCCCTCGAGCCGCTTCAGGTCCGGGCCGCAGCGGCGGCTCCCGAGGCCGGCGGCTCCGCCGTGCCGTTCATCCTCGCCGTCGGCGCCGGGCTCCTCCTCGCCGCGCTCGTCGTCTTGCGCGGCGGCATGCGGACCATCGCATCCCGAGCGCTCCAGCGGCCCTGATTCCGGGCGGCGGCCTCCCTGCCGAGTCGGCCTCAGCCGGCTCGGCAGCGTGGTGTCAGGCGGCCTGGTAGAGCAGGTCGAACGTGGTGATGGGGTCCGGCGCGAAGGCCATCCGGGTGTTGCAGGCGGTGCAGACGATCTCGTCGTCGGCCTCGTCCACCAGGAAGGCGACCTCGTCGTCGCACCAGGGGCAGGTGAGCAGAACAGTCATGGCGCGAGTCTCGGCACGGCTCGTGACAACTCGTGTGTCGCAATTCTTCCCCCTGGGGCACGTTCCGTTCTACTTGCGTTATTGCGCAAACGATGAGACAATCCCCGCATGCCCGTCATAGCCAGCACCGATACAGACCGTGAGCGCAGCGCCGCCATCGCGCGCGCACTCGCTGACCCCAAACGGCTCTGCGTCCTTGAGCGGCTGGCAGACGGGGAGCATTCGGTGAGTGACCTCTCCCGCGAGGTCGGCTGCCAGGTCCCGAACATGAGCCAGCACCTGGCGATCCTGCGCACGGCGGGGATCGTCACCTCGCGGCGCGACGGAAACACGATCTTCTACCGACTTGCCGATCAGCAGGTGCTCGAAATCTATCGGCTCCTGCAGCAGGTTGCTCGATAAATCACGAAATCCATTTTCCAGGAAGGACCGATACCGATGTCGAACGTCACCGAAGCGACCGATGCCACCTTTGATCAGCTCGTGCTCCAGAACGACAAGCCGACCGTTGTCGACTTCTGGGCAACGTGGTGCGGGCCCTGCCGCCTGGTCGCCCCGGAGATCGACAAGCTGGCGGAGAAGTACGCCGGATCGGTCGACGTGGTCAAGATGGACGTCGATGCCAACCCGCAGACCGCGATGAAGTACGGGATCATGAGCATCCCTACCGTCGCGTACTTCAAGCCCGGCGAGCCGCCGCGCGCTGCGGTCGGGTTCCGTCCGCTCGAGGCGCTCGAGCTCGCATTCGAGCTGGCGGGTCTCGCCGAGAGCGCGTGATGTTCAGCTGCGCACCGTTGCGGGGCTGATGCGCCGGCCAAGCACGTAAGCGCTCGGTGAGAGCCCCTTCCCTCTCCTGACGGGACTGTCGAGCGCATTGGGACCAGCGTCAGTCGACAGGGGCGGTACGCGGCCGTTGCGCTGCGCCCGCTAGGCTGTGCGCGCAGTGAAACGCTCGCTCCTCGCCGTCGTCGGCGGGACCTTCACGCTCCGCTTCAGCACCGGGCTCACCGGTGGGCTGCTGCTCTACTACCTCGCCTCGCTCGGCGATCTGCCCGGTGGCCGGCCGGTCGGCGCATTCGAGGTCGGCCTGCTCACGGCTCTCTACTTCGTGGCGGAGCTGGTCCTCTCGCCCGGCTTCGGGATCCTTTCGGATCGGGTTGGCACCCATCCGATCATGCAGCTGGGTCCGATCTTCGGCGCGGTCGCGGTGGTCATGACCGCGCTCACCACGGACCTCTTCCTGCTCGGGGTGACGCGCTGGATCGAGGGCGCCGCGGCGGCGGCCAGCATTCCCTCGATCCTGGGCTACATCGCGGTTGCGACCTCCCACGACGAAGGACTGCGAGGCAAGACGGTGGCCCGCTTCGAGGCAGCCACGCTGGCAGGTCTCGGCGGCGGCGTCGTCGCCGCCGGAGGCCTCTTCACGCTGATCGGTCGCAATGCGTTCTTTGTCAACGCGGCCATCTATCTCGTCTCCTTCGTCATCTACCGATACGGCGTCCGCAAGGTGGAGGGTCCTGCCGAGGCGGCTGTCGAGCTGCCGGCCGAGGGCGTCGCGGCCGTCGTCCGAGACCGGTTCGACCTCGATCGCTACCTCCGCATCATCCGGACGCCGGGCGTCTGGCTGCTGGCCCCGACCTGGATCGCGGTCAACGCCTTCGTCGGCGTCTGGACCAGCCAATCGATCTTTCAGCTCGTCCAGAAGCCGCGCCCCGGATTCGACGCACAGCTGCTGATGGGCGGCTTCGCGCCGATGGAGGTGAGCATCGGCCTGGCCGCCTGGCTGGTCGTCTTCTTCGCGGGCCTGCTGTACTGGGGCAACAAGTTCAAGCGCTACCGGCGCACGACCATCATCGTCATCGGGATCGGCGGCGGGTTGGCCCAGCAGGCGGCGCTGTACGCGCTGAACCATTCGACCAGCTGGGGCCTCGCCGCGCAGGTGGGACTGGCCCTGGTTGCGGCCGCAGGGCTCTTCGTGCTGGCCGGCGCCACGCCCGCGGCCCTGGGCCTGCTGGCCGATATCAGCGAGGGCCACCCAAGCGATCGCGGCGCGATCATGGGCCTGTACTCGGTCTTCCTGGCACTCGGCCAGATCAGCGGAAGCCTGATCGGAGGCAGCGCGGCCCAGTGGGCCGGCATCGACGGGCTGCTCGCCGCCGGTGTGGGGATGCTTCTCGTCGCCCTGCTGCCGGTCCGCGCCCTGCGCGAGAACGAGCACCTGGTCGGCGTCAGGCCGGAACCGATGCCGCCCCCTGGCGGACGGCCCGCGGAGAGCCCCGGCGCTCAGTAGGCGCGGGCGAACACCACGCGGCGCTCCGAGGGGCGCCCGTCGATGAGGCAGCTGCCGGGATCGGCCGGGCCGTCGAAGGGGATGACGCGCAGCGTGGCTCCGGTGTCCGCGGCCACCTGCTTCTCGCAAGCCGCGTCCCCGCACCAGTGGGCCCATAGGAATCCCCCGCGCTCCTCGAGAACCGCCTTGAACTCGTCGTACGTCTCGACCTCGTGGCTGTTGGCCGCGCGGAAGTCCAGCGCACGCTGGAAGAGGTGGTCCTGGTAGGCGGCCAGGCGCGATGGGAGCTCGGCGACGATGGTCGAGATCGGCAGCACCTCCTTCGCACGATCGACGCGTCGCACGAGCACCGCCTGCCCAGCGGCCACGTCGCGCGGGCCGATCTCGATGCGAAACGGAACGCCGCGCAGCTCCCAGTGGCTGTACTTGAAGCCGGGCGACTCCTCGCGCCAGTCGACCTTGATGCGGACCGCCCGGCCCTCGTCGGTCGCGGCAAGCTCCGAGGTCAGGCGCTCGACCGCCTCCGTGACTGCTGCCCGATCCTCATCGGTCCGGAAGATCGGCACCACCACAACCTGCACCGGCGCCAGGCGGGGCGGGAGGACGAGGCCGGACTCGTCCCCGTGAGCCATGATCACCGCTCCCACCATCCGGGTCGAAAAGCCCCACGACGTGCCGAACGGCGCCTGGAGCTGGTTCTCGCGGTCGAGGAACTCGATCCCCGCCGAGCGCGCGAAGTTCTGGCCGAGCATGTGGCTGGTGCCCGCCTGCAGGGCCTTGCCGTCGCGCATCATGGCCTCGATCGAGTGGCTGTAGACCGCACCGGGGAACTTCTCGGTCTCGCTCTTGCGACCCTTGATCACGGGGATCGCAAGCCAGTCCTCCGACACAGCCCGGTAGCACTCCAGCCCGGTGGCGACCTCGTCGGCGGCCTCCGCCTCGGTGGCGTGGAAGGTGTGCGCCTCCTGCCACAGGAACTCCGCCGTCCGCAGGAAGAGGCGCGTGCGCAGCTCCCAGCGCACGACGTTGTTCCATAGGTTCATGAGCAGCGGCAGGTCGCGGTAGGAGTGGATCCAGTCCTTGACCACCTCGGCGATCAGCGCCTCGCTGGTCGGGCGGATGGCGAGCCACTCGGCCAGCGGCTCACCGCCGGCGTGCGTGACCCAGGCGACCTGCGGGTCGAAGCCCTCGACGTGCTCCGCCTCCTTCTCGAGGAGCGAGCGCGGCACGAAGAGCGGGAAGTAGACGTTGCTGTGGCCGGTCGCCTTGATGTGGCGGTCGAGCTCGTCGCGCATCGACTCCCAGATCGCGTAGCCGTACGGCCGGATGATCATGCAGCCACGCACCGGTGAGTAGTCGGCGAGCTCGGCCTTGCGGACCACGTCGTTGTACCAGCCGGGGAAGTCCTCCGACTGGCTGGCGATACTGGTGACGAAGCGGGGCTGCGACATCGCGGCTCCTCTGCGCGGAAAAGGCTCGGGTGGAGGTCGACATGGTAGCCGGGCGGGCGTCGCTCGGAGTCCCTGCGGCCGGGGGATCCTAGGCGAGCTGCGGAAAGACCTCCGCCGCGATCCGCTCCAGCCTGCTCGTGTCGGCGAGGCCGCGAACGCTGAAGATGACGTGCTGGGCGCCCGCCTCCACCAGGCTGCCAAAGCGCTCGACGATCTGGTCCGGGGACTCGGCCTCGAGGTCGACCGAGGTGAGCGTGCTCTTCTCGATCTCGTCGTAGGGACGGCCGACCGCCTCGCAATGCTCGCGCAGGATGGGCAGCTTCTGCCGCAGCAGCTCGGGGCGGCCGAAGATGTTGCAGGCATCGGCGTACTGGGCCACCAGACGCAGCGTCTTTCGCTCGCCGCCCCCGCCGATCATGATCGGGACTCGCGGGCGGCTGATCGCCTGCGGCGAGTTAAGAAGCCGCTCGGCGCTGAAGCGCGGGCCGGCGAACGCCTCGCCGCTACCCGTTCCGCCCGACCACATTGCGTGCGCCATCTGCAGCGTCTCCTCGAGCGCCTCGAATCGCTCGCGGAGCGGCGGAAACGGGAAGCCGAGCCCCCGCGACTCCTGCTCGTTCCACGCCGCCCCGAGGCCCAGCCAGGCGCGGCCGCCGGACAGGACGTCGAGCGTGGTGGTCGCCTTGATCCAGAGCCCCGGCAGGCGGTAATGAATCCCACCCACCAGCAGGCCGAGCCGCGCGCGCTCCGAGTTCGCCGCCGCGAAGCCGAGGGCGGTCTGCCCTTCGAGCATCGGCGCCTCGGGAGGGCCGAGTCCGCGAATCTGCCAGAAGTGGTCCATCACCCAGATCGAGTCGAAGCCGACCTGATCGGCCGTCCGCACGACTCTCGCCAGAGTGGGACCGATATTTCCCGGCCCGCCGGGCCAGGTGAAGCTGTTGATCTGAAGGCCGAACTTCACCACGCGATCCTTAGCTCTCCGCAGATGGCGGTTGGGGAGGCGACCCAGTATCGACCCATCTCGCCGTCTCGGCCAGCCGAACCGGCAGCGAACAGTGGCACCGGTAACCGCGAGTCGCCACAATGCGGGCACATTGCCGATCAGACGATTCGGGGCCCTGCTGCTGGGGGCGCTGCTGGTGGTCGGTTGCGGCTCGACTCCCAGCATCCCTTCGAGCCCGCAGCTCACGGCTTCAGCGACCTCGGCCCCCACCCCGACGGCGACCCCCACTCCGGCCCCAACCGGCTCTCCCACGCCGACCCCTGCGCCAACCCCCGCGCCGACGGACGTTGCGACTCTCCGCGTGGCGACGGCCACCGTCGAGGTCCGCGCCAAGGCGGATCCGAAGGCCGCGGTCCTCGCCAGCGTGACGAGCGGAGAGATCCTGGCCGTCGGCGGCGCCCCGGTGCAGCGTGGCGGGCAGACCTGGTGGCACGTGTCTGTCGGCTCGCTCGATGGCTGGGCGACCGAGGGCCCACCCGACCAGCCCCGGCTCATCGACGGGCGAAGCAAGCGATCGCGCGCGTTCAACGTGTGGAAGGCGGATACCGGCCCGATCGCGCCTGCGTTGCGCAAGATCGCGCCGCGCGTGTACGTGCCGAACGAGGGCTCCGCGACGGTCACGGTCATCGACCCCGCGACCTTCGCCGTCATCGGGACCCTGCCGGTGGGAGTCCTTCCACAGCACATCACGCCCGCACACGACATGTCCGCCCTGTACGTCAACAACATGAACTCGAACCTGCTGAGCGTGATCAATCCGGCAGCGGGGTCGATCTCGGGCGGGATCAGCGTCCCGAGTCCCTACAACCTCTACTTCACCCCTGACGGGACGAAGGCGGTCGTCATGGCCGAGCCCCTCAACCGGATCGACTTCTACGATTCCAAGACCTGGGCGCTGCTGAGCAGCATCGCGATCCCATCGCCGGGAATCGATCACGCCGACTTCTCCGCCGGCGGCCGCTACCTGCTCGCCAGCTGCGAGTACGGCGGACACCTGATGAAGGTCGACGTCGTGAGCATGCAGCTGGTGGGCGACCTCAACGTCGGCGGCCTCCCGATCGACGTCAAGCTGGCCCCGGACGGCACGGTCTTCTATGTCGCCAACCAGGGCAGGGCCGGCGTCTCGATCATCGACCCGATCAGCATGACCGAGATCGGATTCCTCACCACCGGCCAGGGCGCGCATGGCATGGCGATCAGCCGCGATACCCGCTCGCTCTACGTCAGCAACCGGCTCGACGGCTCGATCTCGAAGATCGACTTCGCATCGCGCAAGGTGGCCGCGACCTGGAGCATCGGCGGGAGCCCGGACATGCTGCAGGTCTCTGCCGACGGCAAGCAGCTGTGGACCTCGAATCGCTCGGGCGCGACGGTCACGGTGGTCGACACCGCCACCGGTGGCGTGATTGCCCAGATCGGCGTCGGCAACAGCCCGCATGGCCTGACCTACTTCCCGCAGCCGGGCGTCATCAGCCTCGGCCACAACGGGGTGTACCGCTAGCCGCCTACAGGATGTCGTGCTCGCGCGACGTCATCGGCCGGTCGACCCGAAATGCGTTGGCTTCCGGTTCCGCCGCGCCAGTGAGCAGGTCGACGACGCGCCGGCTGCCCCCGGTCGAGGCCATGATCCCGTGGCCGGAGTAGCCGGCGTTCAGGTGGAACCCCTGCGGCCCTGCAGGCCCGAGGTACGGACGCCGGTCCGGGGTCATCTCGTACTGCCCGGACTGGAGATACCAGGCGACCGATCCATCGCGCCACACGTCCGCCCAGAAGGGTGCGACCCGCGCCAGGGCATGGTCCGACGTCGGGTCGAGCAGGCCGAAAGCCCAGCTCGGGTCGATCGGCGGCGCCTCCGCGGGCTCTGATGCCGGCGTCCCGGCAGCGGTCCACAGCGCCATGCAGCCGTGCAGCGCGGGTCGCCAGTGCGCCGCCGTCTCCTCCTCGATGGTCATCGGTGCGTCGCGCGGGACGGCCGGCAGCTCGGGAATCACCATCTTCTGGCGCGGGAGGGTCGCGATCTCCACTCGCACCCCGGCGCGCGCCGCCACCTGGGCGCTGAACGGCCCCGCAGCGATGACCACCGCATCGGCCGCGATTGCGCCCCGCGGGGTCTGCACGGCGGCGATCCGCGAGCCGTCAGCCGTCAGCTCGAAGGCGGTCGCCTCGGTTGCCATGCAGAACACGGCGCCGGAGGCGACGGCGTACCCGATCGCCAGGCGTTTCGGGTCGAGCCAGCCGTCGCCGGCACGGTACCGCGCCCCGACCAGCGCCGGCGCCAGCCAGGGCCAGCGATAGCGCGCCTCGTCGCCGGACAGGAGCTCGACATCGGTCAGGCCCCATTCGCGCTGGCGTTCCACGAGGCGATGCGAGCGGTCGAGCGTCGCATCGGTCAGAGAGCAGAAGAGGTAGCCGCCGTGCCGCAGGCCCAGATCCCAGCCGTCAAGGCCGGTCCGTTCGGCGAAATGGTCGAAGAGCTCGATTCCCTCGCGCACGAGAGCGATCTCATCGGGATTGTCGAACTGCAGCCGAAAGGCACCCGTGCTGGCGGGCGTGGTCAGCGTTGCGAGCGCCGGCCGGCGCTCGAGCACCACCACGTCGAGCCCGGCGCGCGCCGCGAAGAAGGCGGTCGCGCAGCCCACGATCCCTCCTCCCACGACCACCACGTCTGCGCGCGGAGGGAGCTCCGTTGCGTAGCGGATGATCGGGATCGGCACCGTTCCAGCGTAGCGCGAGGCCGCTATGACTCTTCGGCGAGGCCCACCGCCCCGGCAGGCGAGGCGACCCGGCGCTCGTGTCGGCCCGCGGTCGGGCTCGGCGCTCGGGCGGGCACGCGCCGCGCAAGGAGTGCAACCAGCAGGGCGGCCGCGACCATCACGCCGTCGGCCAGGGCGATCGCCGTGCCGAGCGAATAGAGGCCCGCCTCCGAGAGCGCGATGAGCGCGCCGCCGGCTCCGGCTCCCAGGGCCGTGCCAAGCGTGAACATGAGCTGCAGCGCGGACGACGAGGTGCCCTCCTGGCCCGGCGCGGCGGTCTCCAGGATGAGCAGCGAGAGGGTCGAGTAGGCGAGCCCCATTCCAAGCCCGGCCACTGCCCAGCCGACCGCCGCCATCGCGATGGGAAGCGTGGGAAGCAGCACCAAGGCGGTGAGCGCAATGCCGGCCGCAACCAGGCCGGCGCCGCCGCCCACCAGCTGGCGGCGCAGGCTTCGGCTGGCGAGGCGGGCAGGCAGCCAAGAGCCGAGCGCCCATGTCACGGCAGCCGCGCTCAGCGCCAGCCCGCCCACCACCGTGGACGCCCCGCGCACGGCCGTCACGGCAAGGGGCACGAAGGCCTCGGTGCCGAAGAAGGCAAAGGCGACCAGGAACATGAGCGCCACCACCGCCGGCCGACCCGGGCGGGCGGCGAGGCTGCCCTCGGGCAGGAGCCGGCGCAGAGCGCCAAGGGAGAGCCAGCTGCCGATCACCAGCAGCGCGGCGACGACGATCGGCTGGCGCGCGCTCAGGCCGGCGAGCAGGGCTGAGCTGCCGAGGGCCAATCGCAGCGCATCGACCGCGCGCCGGCCACGTCCGGTCCCCTCGTGAGGCGCGAGCGCGTCCTCGGATCTGCCCAGGTCCGCGATCGGCCGCAGCACGGCCAGCGCCATCAGCAGCACGGCGGGCGCCAGCCCGGCAAAGACCCAGCGCCAGGAAAGCTGCTCGGCGACCAGTCCGGCGGCCGCAGGGCCGACGAGGCCGGGCACCACCCAAGCGCTCGACAGGAAGGCAATCATGCGCGGTATGGCGGACGGCCCGTACCCCCGCGCGATGACGACGTAGACCACTGCGCCGAGCGCCCCCGAGCCGAAGCCCTGGACCGCTCGCCCGACGATCACGATCGGCATGCTGGTCGCCATCGCCGAGACGACGAGGCCCGCGGCGAACAGGAGCGCGCCGAGCCCGAACGCGCGCCCCGGCCCGTGGCGATCCGCATCGCCGCCGCCCAGCGTGATGCCGATGATGTTCGTCAGCCAGAACGCGCTGAAGGCCCAGCCGTAAAGCTCCAGCTGTCCGAGCTCGGCGACCATGGCGGGCAGGATGGTCGGAACCGCCATCCCCTCGAACGCGACGGCGGTGACCAGCCCGATGAGCCCGACCGTGAGGACTCGTTGCGACGGCGCCCAGACCGAGCGATCCGATCGCGAGCCCTCGGTCACTCCCCCACCGAGCGGCCGAGCAGGAGCGGCGAGCCCAGCCGGGCCTCGTAGCGCGGACGGAATCGGTCCGCGTTGTACATCGTCTCGACGTCCAGCTGCCGCGGCCCCAGGGACGCATTGGGGAGCGGCGCGTGGGCGTACTTCCCCTCGCGGATGGCGGCCATGCGCCCGGTCACCCCCGACGCGAGCAGGTCCATCGCGACGTTCGCGAAGGTGATCGCGACCGTCTGATCGAGGGCATCGGGCTCGCCGGAGCGCAGGTCGTAGGTGAGGTCGCTGTGGACCGTCTCGATTCCGGTGCGGCCGCGCAGCTCGAGCGCGAGCGCGTAGCCGACATCGGCCTTGTGTCGGTGGCCGTAGGCATCGGGCTCGCCCACGTCGTCGAGGCGGCCGCCGGTCCAGATGGCGCCCTCGCTGGCGATCACGAACGCGTAGCCGGACGGATTCAGGCGTCGGTCGTCCGCGAGCAGGCCCGCCAGCGACTCGAGGTCGAAGGGGGCTTCCGGAATGACGCAGCGCGCGCTGGTCACGTAGGCCGAGTACCACGCCGTGTAGCCCGAGTTGCGGCCGAAGATGCGAAAGACTCCGATCCGCTCGTGCGAGCCGAGCGTCGTCCGCTGGCGGTTGATCAGCTCCTTCGCGCGCGTGACCGCTGTCGAGAAGCCGATGCAGTACTCGGTGCCCTGCACGTCGTTGTCCATGGTCTTGGGGATCGCGACAAGGGGCACCCCCTCGGCGCCGAGGCGCTGTGCGTAGCCGAGGGTGTCGTCGCCGCCGATCGCCACCAGCGACTCGATGCGCATGCGCTCGAGGTTTTCGAGCACGAGCGGCGTGAGGTCGTACACGTCCTCATCAGTCTGCATGGTGGCCAAACGGCGTGGGTCAATCGAATCCGGCAGCGCGGCCCGCGGCATCCGCGCCGGGTTGGTGCGCGACGTGTGCAGGACCGTGCCGCCCGTGCGATCGATCGCCCGCGTGTTGCGCCGATCGAGCGGCCAGATGTAGCCGCCATCCGGCTGGTCTGCGGGCGGCAGATGGGTGAGCCCCTGCCAGCCGCGCCGGATGCCGAGGACCTCACAGCCGAGCTCGGTGGATCGGTAGACAACGCTCTTGATCACCGAGTTGAGCCCCGGCACGTCGCCGCCGCCGGTCAGAACGCCAATCCGCCTCGCGAGTGCCATACAGCGCCTCATGCTGCCAGATTCGGAACGGCCGAGTTGTGCCGGAGCTCGATTTAGGGCATACTTCGCGGTCCGATATGAAGACGATGCCCACCCGCCGCTACGTCACCTGGCGCCTGCCGGATCGCCACTTCTCCAAGGTCCACCTGATGCGTGATCCGGAGCTGACCGTCTGTGGCCGCACCCTGCCCCGCGCCACCGGCTCGCCCGTCCCGCCGATCCCGGACTCCGAGCTCTGCGCGGAGTGCATCGCGAACGAGGGCTGACCCGGCTGACGGCCATGAAGCCGCCACCACTCATACCGCTGCGCATCCCCGGAGACGCCCTCGTGATGCTGGTCGGCATCTCCGGCTCGGGAAAATCGACGTTGGCTGCTCGCCATTTCGGGCCAACCGACGTGCTCTCCTCGGACGCCCTGCGCGGCCTGATCGCCGGCGACGGGGCTGACCAATCCGCGACCAAGGACGCGTTTGAGCTGCTGCGCATCGCGCTCGCCATGCGCCTCGCCCGGGGCCATCTGACCGTGGTTGATGCCACCAACGTCCAGCGCTGGGCGCGCCGCCTGCTCCTCGACGCGGCCCGTCGCCACGGTCGGCGGCCCGCAATCGCGGTCGTCCTCGACCTGCCCCTGGAGACATGCCTCGAGCGCAACCGGCTGCGCCTCACGCATCCACTTCCCGAATCCGCGATCCGCCGACAGGCGCGATGGCTGGCCGAATCGAAGCCGATGCTCGGCGCCGAAGGCTTCGCCCGGATCGATCTCCTTCGCTCGTCCGAGGAGGTCGAGCGCGTCGCAATCGAGCGCGCGTGATGGACAAAGAAATGCCCCGAAGGAACTGCGTCCGGCCCGGTGACCGAAGCCACCGAAACGGTACCGGAACGCTTGATGCAATCTCATGAACCGGTATTCGCTGCCCCTTCGGGACACCCAGAGAATAGGCTTGCACTGACGACCGAGGCAATCCCACTTATCCCCGAGTTTGCGAGCCGTTCGTGGCTTCATCCACAGCCAACCCACAGTTGATGGAAGGAGATCGATGACTGAGCTTGCCGCCCTCGACAACTGGCTCGACCGGTACATCGTCGCGTGGCGAAGCAACGACGCCGACACGATCCGCGATCTCTTCACCCACGACGCCGTCTACCGCTGGCATCCGTGGGAGTCGCTGAGCGAGGGTGCGCGCGACCGCGAGGAGATCGTCGAGGCGTGGCTGAAGGAGCCAGACGATCCGGAGAGTTGGACGATGCTCTGCGAGCCGATCGCGGTGAACGGCGACCTCGGCGTCGCGCGCTGCGTCACCACCTACCAGGCGACCGATGCGGCGCAGCAGCGCCGCTACCACAACATCCTCATCGTGCGGCTCAACGACGAGATGCGCTGCACCGACTTCACCGAGTTCTTCATGCAGGAACCCGCCTAGGCGAGCGATCGTCGGACCATGCCGCTCGAAGAGCCTCGCCGAGTCGCTCGGCTCGATCCGACCGGGCACCACGTGCTGTGCGGCAGCCAGCGCGACGGGGCGTACCTGTGCAATCGCGAAGTCGGCCCGATCGACGAGCTGGAGCTCCCGCCGGGCGTGCTGAGCGGCCGGCGGCAGCTCGCCCTTGAGCCGCGGCCCGGCTATCCCCGCTCGCCCGCGGTCGCCCTGCGGCTCTTCGCCTTTCCGCCCGGCTGGGTGCAGCGTCCCGACGGGGTGTGGGATCTCCACGAAGCGCGGGGTGCGGATCAGCCGCAGACCCAGTACCGCGCCCTGAACGGGTGGTGGCGTCGGCTCATCCGCGCGCCGATTCCGATCCTCCGCGCCGTCGTGCAGGAGCACCCGCCCGAGCTTCCAGAGCTGCCGGCGCGGGCGGTATGCCAGCGCTGCCGGACGATCTCCCAGCTCCTGGCCGATGAGCTGCGTGTCAGCTGGCCCCTGCCGCGCGTCCATCTCGACCGGCCCGGCTCGGGGATACTGGGCGCATGAATGACCTCAGCTTCGACGCCTACCTCGCCATCCCTCGCCTCTCTGGGCTGAGCCTCTCGCCGGACGGCGGCCGGCTGATCGTGTCGATCTCGCGGCCTGCTCCCGACGGGAAGAAGATGACGAGTGCGCTCTGGGAGGTGGATCCCTCCGGGGTGCGGCCGACGCGCCGCCTCACCAGGTCCGCGCCGGGCGAGAGCTCAGGCAGCTTCCTGCGCGACGGCTCAGTCCTGTTCACCTCGACCCGCCCGGATCCCGAGCGCACCGGCGATGAAAAGGCCGATGACGTCACCTCGCTGTGGCTCCTCCCCGCCGACGGGGGCGAGGCGCGCCTGCTGGTTGCTCCGCCGGGCGGCGTCGATGCCGTCAAGGCGGCTCGTGACGCGGAGGTGATCGCGTTCAGCGCCGCGGTGCATCCGGGGAGTGGCGATTTCGGCGCGGACGGCGAGCGGGAGAAGGCTCGCAAGGACGCCGGGGTGCAGGCCCAGCTGTTCGAGTCGTTCCCGATCCGTCGCTGGGACCATTATCTCGGCCCGCGCGAGCTGCACCTGTTCGCGGCGGCCGTGCCGCCGGGCGAGGCCCGGATCGACGCAGCGAAGGACCTGACGCCGGACGCGCGCCATGGCCTCGCAGAGATCGGCTTCGACCTGTCGCCCGATGGGGCAACGGTGGTGACCGGCTGGGAGCGGACCGAGAAGCTCACCGACCTCCACGTCGACCTCGTTGCGATCGAGCGCGCAAGCGGCGAGCATCGCGTCCTCACAGCCCCGGACGGGTGGTACGAGGGCGCCGCGATCTCTCCCGACGGCAGGCAGGTGGCATGCACCCGCAGCCTGCCCGGCAGTCCTGACCAGCCGAGCGATACGACCCTCTGGCTGATCGACGTCGATGGAGGGCCGGGCCGCGACCTCACGCCCGAGCTCGACGTCTGGCCACACGCTCCGGTCTGGTCGCAGGACGGCGCCGCGATCTTCTTCATCGCCGATAGCCACGGCGTTTCAGCCGCCTACCGGCTTGAGCTCGCCACCCGCGTAGTGACAGTCCTCTCGTCGGCGGCGAGCTTCGACAGCCTCTGCCCTTCGCCGGATGGCGCCACCCTGTACGCGATGGCCGCCGGGCCCGCGCAGCCGCCACGGATCGTGGCACTCGACGCGCGCGCCACCGACCAGGAGCCGCGGCCGATCCCCTCCCTCCCGGAGCTCGAGGCCCTCGAGCTCCCCGGCCGAGTCGAGCGGATCAGCGCCAACGCCGCGGATGGCGTGGCTATCGAGTCCTGGCTCGTACTCCCGAAGGATGCCGCGGCCCCGGCGCCGCTCGTCGTCTTCGTCCATGGCGGGCCGCTGAGCTCGTGGCAGGGCTGGAGCTGGCGCTGGAACCCCCAGCTCCTGGCCGCCCGCGGGTATGCGGTGCTGCTCCCCGACCCCGCGCTCTCCACCGGCTATGGATTGGACTTCATCGGTCGGGGTTGGGGACGCTGGGGCGCCGAGCCGTACAGTGACGTCATGGCCGCCGTCGACGGGGCGCTCCAGCGTGACGATCTCGATCCGCAGCGCACCGCGCTGATGGGCGGCTCGTTCGGCGGTTACATGGCGAACTGGGTCGCCGGCAACACGGATCGCTTCCGCGCGATCGTGACCCACGCCAGCCTCTGGGAGCTGCGCGGGTTCCACGGAACCACCGACCTGGGGCCGGAATGGGAGCGGGAGTTCGGAGATCCGTACCTCGACGCCTCCCGCTACGAGGAGCACTCGCCCAGCCGGCTGCTCGCCGCGATCCGGACGCCCATGCTCGTGGTACACGGCGAGCTCGACCACCGGGTCCCCATCAGCGAGGGGCTTCGCCTGTGGACCGATCTTCAGCGACGGGGGGTCGAGTCCAAATTCCTGTACTTCCCCGACGAGAATCACTGGGTGCTCAAGCCGCAGAACGCGCGGGTCTGGTATGCCACCGTCCTCGCCTTCCTCGACGAGCACGTGCTGGGGAAGGAGTTCGTGCGACCGGAGCTCCTCTAGGCCTGGGCGCGAGCGCTCTCGAGCTCTGGCCGTACAATCCCCCGCACCCGAAAGTGCCCTGGGGTTGAGATTGAGCGCCGACGACTTCCTCTCGCTCGTGACGCAGATCGTCTTCCTGGTCGTTTTCGGCGACGTGGTGATCCGAGCCATCCACGGGCGCGATCGAGCCCGCCTGGACATCGCGCTCTTCTTCGGCGTGATCGCGGCGATCATCGGCCTCAGCGACCTGAATCGGCTCCCTGGCCCGGGCGGGAGCCCGCTGCTGGAGTCGGGCCTGCTTGCCCTGGTGAGCCTGCTCGGCTACGTAATGGTGCGGACCGTCGACGACTTCGCCCCGCAACGCAGCTGGATCATGGGTGCCACCGCCGGAGGCACCCTCCTGCTGGTCGTCGGCGCCTTCGCGGTGCCCCACCCCGCGCCGACATGGTTCGCGATACTCAGCGTCGCCTGGTTCGCGGCGCTCGGCGGGTATGGCAGCCTTGCCTTTGCGCGCCTCGCCGCGCGTTCCCGCGGCGTCACGCAGCGCCGCATGCAAGCCGTCGCGACGGGATCCGCGCTGGTCGCGCTCGCCTTCGCCCTCGCCATCGTCGGGCTCCTCGCGCCCGGCATCTCTGCAAGCCTCGCGATCGGCACGCAGCTGATCGGACTGACGGCGGGGGTCGCCTATTTCGTCGGGTTCTCGACGCCACCGGCGCTGCGACGCGCCTGGCAGGAGCCCGAGCTGCGCCGCTTCCTGGGCCGCGCGGCCAGCCTGCCACGGCTGCCGAGCACGGCGGCGCTCGTCGCTGAGCTGGAGCGCGGCGCGGCGGAGTCGACCGGAGCGCCGTCGGCCACGGTGGGCCTCTTCGACCGGCATCGCAACAAGCTGCAGTACCACGAGCGGAGCGGCACGCTGTTCGAGACCGAGCCCGATGCCCTGATCGGCGGGAAGGTGTTCACCGAGGGCCGGCCGTTTTTCACCGCCGATGCGCGACGTGCCGATCCCGCCAACGCACAGCTCTATGACCAGCGCGACGCCACCGCAGTCGTCGGGGCGCCGATCATGACCGAGGGGCGATCGCTCGGCGTACTCCTGGTCTACGCCCGCCGGGCGCCGATCTTTGCAGAGGACGACCTCAGCCTGGTCAAGCTGCTGGCGGACCAGGCCGCCGTCGTGCTCGAGAGTCGCACCCTCATCGAAGAGGCCGCCAGCGTCCAGGCGCGCGAGGAGGCGACGCGCCTGAAGGACGACTTCCTGTCGGCGGCCGCCCACGACCTGCGCACACCCCTCACCACGCTGCTGCTGCACGCGGAGCTGCTGCAGCGACGCGCGGACCAGGACCCCGCCGCGCCGCTCGAGCTTCAGCGGATCAGCAGCATGGTCCGCGAGGCGCATCGCCTCCAGGAGCTCGTCACCAGCTTCCTCGACGCGTCACGCGCCGAGCGAGGCCAGCTGCTCGGACACCATGAGACGGTCGACCTGGCAGCCCTGGTCGAAGAGGCCTGCAGCCGGGTGTCAGGCAACGGCCACTTGTGCCGGGCGGAGGTCGACGGGCCGATCCTGGGCAGCTATGACCTCGATCGCGTGCAGCAGCTGCTCGATAACCTGATTGAGAACGCGCTGAAGTACAGCCCGCCAGAGAGCGAGGTGCTGGTCCGCGCCTGGCAGGAAGGCGACACGGCGCATCTGAGCGTGACCGATCACGGGATCGGCATACCGGCCGCCGATCTGCCGCGGCTGTTCGATCGCTTCCATCGGGGGAGCAACGTCGACGACCGCCGCTTCCAGGGCCTTGGCCTGGGCCTTTACATCTGCCGCGCCATCGTCGAAGAGCACGGCGGGGAGATCTCAGCGGAGAGCGAGCTGGGAACGGGAAGCACCTTCCACGTCGTGCTGCCGGTCCTGCCGATGCCGGCGCTCGACCTCGAGCCGATCCCGCCAACCCAGCCTGAGGCGCCGCTCGTCGAGCCGATCAACCCGGAGGCGGCGGGGTCCGGCGCCAATGCCTGAGCGGCCGATCCTGGTCGTCGACGACGACCCCGGCATCCTGGACGCGGTGGCGGAGCTCCTGCGCGTGGAAGGCTACGAGGTCGAGACGGCGGTCAATGGCGCGGCGGCGCTGGATGCGATCGCCCGGTCGCGCCCCGCCCTCATCCTGCTCGATATGCGGATGCCGGTCCTCGACGGCTGGGGCGTGGCGCGCATGCTCGCCGAGCGTGGCATTCGGGTCCCGATCCTGGTCATGACCGCCGCGCGCGATGGTGCCAGCTGGGCGAGCGAGATCGGCGCCGACGGCTACCTTGCCAAGCCGTTCGGCATCGGCGACCTGCTGGATGCCGTCCGCCGCGAGATTGACGGACCCCCAATGGCCGCGAATTGATCCACCTTCGTGGCGCCCGTCCGCAATCGGACTAGACTTTCGGCATGTGGCCCTTCAATTCGACCAAGAGCAAGCTCCCTGATCCCGGCGACGCCAGCGGCGGGCGGCCGGATCCGATCCCCACCGCCGAGCACCACCACGTCAACGGGGCGGCCCTGAAGGGCCCGTACCCCGAAGGCGCCGAGGTCGCCGACTTCGCATTCGGTTGCTTCTGGGGCGCCGAGAAGGTCTTCTGGCAGACGCCCGGCGTGATTGTCACGGCGGTCGGCTACCAGGGCGGCATCACACCGAATCCGACGTACAAGGAGGTCTGCTCCGGCAGGACGGGACAGGCGGAGGCGGTGCGTGTCGTCTTCGACCCGAAGGTCGTCTCATACGACGACCTCCTTCGCATCTTCTGGGAGGACCACGACCCGACCCAGGGCATGCGCCAGGGAAACGATGTGGGAACGCAGTATCGGTCCGCCATCTACACGCATTCCGAAGCGCAGCAGGCGGCGGCCGAGGCATCGCGCGACGCGTATCAGGCCGAGCTGTCGAAGGCTGGCTACGGCGAGATCACGACCGAGATTCGGCCCGCCCCGGAGTTCTATTTCGCGGAGGACTACCACCAGCAGTACCTCGCCAAGAATCCGGGCGGCTACTGCCCCGTGCACGCCACCGGCGTGCTGCTCGGTCCGGTCGTCCAGATGAAGCAGGTCTAGCCCGAGGCGCTGCGCCAGAGCCGGTTCGCTGACCCGCATGGCCACCACCATCAGCTCCTTGGCCACCGAGGACCTCGACGCAGAAACGCGGGCCGAGATCGTCCGGGTGTGCATCGGCGCTCACCGTGAACAGGACTTCGAGCGACTCTTTTCGTACATTCCGTCCGGTGGGCGGCACTTCATGGCCTATCGCGGCAGGGAGTTGGTAAGCCACGCGGTGGTCACGACGCGCTGGCTTCATCTCGAAGGGGAGCGCCGCTTGAAGACTGCCTACGTGGATGCCGTGGCGACGAAGCCGGCCCGCCAGGGCCAGGGGCACGCGACCGCTGTCCTGAAGCTCTTGGGGACGAACGTTGATGACTACGATGTCGCCTGCCTGCAGACGGATATCCCTCAGTTCTACGAGCGCTTGGGCTGGGAGCTGTGGCGTGGTGCGCTCGCGGGACTCAGTGGACGAACGCTGATCCCAACGCCCGATCAGGAGGGGGTCATGATCCTGCGGCTGAGGGGTACGCCGGACTTTGACCTCGACGGCATGCTGACCATCGAATGTGACCCGGGACGCATCTGGTAGCCAGCGCCAGTGAGGATGCCGCGGCCGCCGTCGCTACGTCAAAGGAGCGGACGCCGGACGCGCTTCGGGCTCACCTTCGATCGTCACCCGCGGCAGCCAGCGCAGGAAGCCCGGCAGCCACCAGTTCCAGTCCCCGAGCAGGGTCATGCTGGCCGGCAGCAGGACGCTGCGCACCACCGTGGCGTCGAGCAGCACCGCGACGGCGAGCCCCAGGCCCAGCTCCTGGATGAAGGCGAATGGGATCGTCACGAAAGCCGCGAAGACGAGCACCATGATCGTCGCCGCGCTGGTGACCGTACCGGCGGTGATCGAGATCCCCCGCGCGACCGCGGACCGCGAGTCGAGCCCACGATCGCGGGCCTCTTTGACCCGCGTCAGGATGAAGACGTGGTAGTCCATCGAGAGGCCGAACAGGATCGCGAAGACGAAGATCGGCACCCAGCTCTCGATGACGCTCGACTGCTCGAGGCCGAAGGCGTGGCCGACGATCCCATCCTGGAAGACCGCCACCATTACCCCAAAGGCCGCGGCGGTCGAGAGGAGGTTCAGGGCCAGGGCCTTCAGCGGGATGATCAGTGAGTGGAAGACCACCAGCAGGAGCAGGAACGAGAGCCCGAGGACAAAGGCGAACACGAGCGGCATGGCATCGAGGTAGATCTGGGTCACGTCCATGGCCTGCGCCGCCTGGCCGGTGACATATGCGTGCACACCGGGGAGGCCGCCGAACGCCTTCGGGACGACATCGGCGCGTATGTGGCGCACGACCGCCTGGCTGGCCGGGTCGTTCTGCGTGCCGGCCAGGGTGAATGAGATGAGCGCGACGTTGCCATCGCGCGATGTGTTGACATGCGCCGGGCCACTCAGCCCCGGGACCTTGAGCCCGGTGGTCTGAAACGCATCGACCGCCGCCTTCACATCGGCCCGATCGAAGCCGGTGACCACGACCGACAGATCGAGGGTGCTCCCCTGCGGCCATTTCGCATTGAGCAGCTTCACAGCCTGGACGCCGTCAATCTGCTCGGGGAATGAAGTGAAGTCGGTCACCCCGATCCTCAGGTGCAGCGTCGGAGCGGCCAGGGCCAGCAGGGCCGCTGTCGCCACCAGCGCGAGTCGAATCGGCCTCCGCATGACGGCCGATACCAGCATCGACCACAGCCCGCTGCCCTCGGCTCGATCGCGGCCAAAGAACGGGATGCGCCCGGCATTGATGCGATCTCCGAGGATCGCGAGCGTGGCGGGCAGGAAGGTGAGGCTCCCGATGACTGCCACCAGAATCACGCCGATGGTGCCGATCGCCATCGACCGGAAGATCGAGACGTCGATCATGAACAGGCTGGCGATCGAGATCATCACCGCGAGGCCGCTGAAGAAGACCGCCCGACCGGCCGTGCTGCTGGCGGTCTCGATCGCGAGCAGCTTGTCGACGCAACGGCGGCGCTCCGAGCGGAAGCGCGTGATCATGAAGAGCGAGTAGTCGACCGACACGGCGAGGCCGATGAGCACCACCAGCTGGGTTGCGTACGGGCTTGCCGGCGTGATGGCCTGGCTGAAGATGCCCAGGATTCCGAATGCCGCCAGCAAGGCGGTGGTTGCCAGCAAGAGCGGGATCAGCGACGCGACGAGGGCGCCGAAGGTGATCAGCAGGATGATGAAGGTCAGACCGATGGTCGCGAAGGTCCGATCGAGGCTGCTGTTGATCAGCTTGGTGATGTCCTCGTTGGTGAGCGTGCCGCTGATCGAGTGGACGATGAACGCGCCCGCATCCGCCTCGATCGACGCGATTGCAGGCCTCACCGGCACGAGGTGCGCGTCGATGGTGGCCTGATCGCCCTTGATGTGGCCGAGGATGCGGGCCGCCGACCCGTCCGGCGAGACGAGCCCGGACTCCGGCGGGGCGGTAATCGGATCCTCGACCTGGTCGAAGGCCCCGATCGTCTGACCGGACTGGCTGACCGTCAATGCGGCCAGCTCGCTCACGGTCTTGGTGACGAAGGCCCGGAAGGCGGGATCGGTGACGTGGAGGGTCGGGTGCGTCACGACCACCGTCACCGACTCCGACGGCGTGTCACTGCCGCTGGCGCCGAACGCCTCGTATGCCCGCGCCGACTCGGTCTTCACGTCCTCCGGGCTGCCGTTCGGGTCGTCGGTGCGGATGCCGCCCAGCACCTGGCTGAGGGCGAAAAGGCCGATGGTGAACACGAACCAGGCCCCGGCAACCGGCCATCGGTGACGGGAGCTCCACATCGCGACGCGCACCGTCGCTGGCTCGCCCACGCGTCGAGGGGTCTCGCTGCGCGTCATGTCCCCCATTCTGCGTCACGCCGCAACGCGCGCCGGGCGCGCGCGTCGGCCGGGACGGCATAGTCCATTCGGGCCACTCCCCAGCCCAATAATCAGGCGTAGCCTCGCATCCATGGCCGCGCGCGTACCACCACTCGCCTATTGCCCGACCTGCGGAGCCGCAAAGCAGGGCGCAATCCGGTTCTGCACGGGCTGCGCCTACGACTTCTGGGGCGCGGCCGCTGGGCGCGCCGAGGAAAGGGCGGCATCGGTCCCGACAGCCGCCAATTACGCGATCTCGCAGCCCTGGTACGACGCCCTTTCGCGCCCCGTGCGCGCTGTCATCGGCGGCGGGGCGCTGGTCGCCCTCGGCTCGCTCCTGCCGTGGCTGACGACCAGCTCAGTCGACGGCACCTGGCAGGGCTTCAGCGGAGTCGAGGGCGGCGGTGACGGCTGGATCACGCTCGCGATCGGTATCGGGATCGCCGGTTTGGCGATCGTCGGCAGGAAGGGCGCCACCGAGTTCAATCGGGCAGCGGTCGGCCTGCTGAGCGTGGTCGCGCTCCTGCTCTTCTGGATCAACCTCGGACGGGTCGGCGCCGCTGCAGCCGCGTTCGACCTCCAGGCGTTCGGCTATGCGACGGCGAGCGCGAGCGTGGGCCTCTGGCTGATCGCCGCGGGGGCGGTGGTCGCCTTCGGCGGCAACCTGGTCCGGGCTGCCCGGACGGGCCCCGGAACGCTACCGAGCATCGTTCGCTGGCCTTGGAAAGCATCTCCGAGCCGATAGAACGCCGGGCATGGCAATGCCCCGAAGGAACGGCGCCCGACGCGGTGACCGAAGCCACCGTAACGGTACCGGAACGCTTGATGCAATCTCCTGAACCGGTATTCGCTGCCCCTTCGGGACGCCAACAATGTATGCCCCGGGTGCGCGGGCCACAAGGCCCCTTATCCCCGAGTTTCCGCCTCCGTCGGCGCTTCGTCCACAGCCAATCCACGAGGCACCGTGAATACGATGGTCGTGCCCCCGCCCTGCGCGCTGGACGCGCTCATCTCGCCGCCGTGGGCGGCGACCAGGCTCCGGGCGATCGGCAGCCCCAGGCCGCTGCCGCCGGAGTCGCTTGCTCGGTAGAAGCGTTCGAAGACATGGGGCAGCGCCTCGGGCGCGATCCCGCTGCCGCTGTCGCGGACCGAGACCGAAGCCCCCTCCGCGTCTCCGCGCGCGGTGATGTCGACCCGGCCGCCGCGCGGCGTGTGCCGCAGGGCGTTGGTGAGCAGGTTGGCGACCACCTCGTGAATGCGGGTCGGGTCGAGCTCGATCGAGCTCAAATCGCCCGAGGCCGCGACCGCCAGCTCCACTCCCGCCGCATCGGCCCGGGCGGCGAACGCGGCGGCGATGTCCTGCAGCAGTGCCCCGAGATCAGTGGGCTCGCGACGCAGCCGCAGCCTGCCCGCCTCGGCCAGCGCCAGCGTCCGCAGGTCCTCGATCAGGCGCTCGAGGAGGTGCGTCTCCTCGAGGATCGGGGCGAGGTGAGCCGCATCGGCCGGGTAGACGCCGTCGATCAGCCCTTCGAGGTTGCCCTGGATCACGCTGAGCGGCGTGCGCAGCTCGTGCGACAGGTCGGCAAGAAGGCGACGGCGCTGCTCGTTGGACTCCTCCAGCCGGGCGTTCATCGCATTGAAGGCGCGCGTCACCGAGCGGATCTCCCAGGGCCCGCGCTCGGCCAGCCGCCCGGAGTAGTCCCCTGCCTCAACCCGCTCGGCGGCCGCTACCAGGTCCGCCACGGGCCCCGCCGCACGTCGCAGCGACCCGATCACCAGGAAGGCGGCGATCAGCACAAGAACGGCAATAAGCCCCCCGACCCACGATCGCGAGAGCGCCAGGACCAGGAGCGTGCCCGCCGCCGCCCCCAGGAGAACCAGGAACGCCAGCGCGCAGCCGATGCGCCAGAACATGCGCGCTCGCATCCGGCGCCAGCCCTCGGCCGCAGCGGGGCCGCGCGGGGGCCACGATTCGCCCTCCGGCCACCACGGGGGCCGCCCTCGACGACCGTGCGGGCCGCGGCGCCACTCAGGCATCGGCAAGCCGATATCCGACCCCGTAGACGGTGAGCAGGTAGCGCGGCCGACGGGGATCCGACTCCAGCTTGCGTCGGATGTTCTTCACGTGCGCGTCGATGGCCCGCTCGTAGGACTCGAATGCGACGCCGTGAATCGCGTCGAGCAGCTGGGAGCGGGTGAAGACGCGGCCGGGCTGTCGGGCGAGCGCCTCGAGGAGCGCGAACTCGGTCGGCGTGAGATCGATGCGCCGGCCGGCGGCCTCGACCCGCATTCGCGGGACGTCGAGGGTGAGATCCGCGGCCCGCAGCAGCTCGCTCCCGACGTTGAGCTCGTGGCGCCGCAGTACGGCCCGGACGCGCGCAACCAGCTCCCGCGGGCTGAACGGCTTGGTCACGTAGTCGTCCGCGCCGAGCTCGAGCCCAACAACGCGATCAGCCTCGGCCGCGCGGGCGGTGAGCATGATGATCGGCACCCCGGCGTCACGCCGCAGGGCGCGCGTGACGTCAAGCCCGTCGAGGCCGGGCAGGCCGAGGTCGAGCACGATCAGGTCGGGCCGCTCGGTCCTCGCTCGCATCAGCGCCTCGCGTCCATCGCGTGCGACCGTCACGGCGAAGCCGGCATCGGTAAGGTAATCGCCGACGAGCCGCGTGATCTTCGGCTCGTCGTCAACGATCAGAATCTGGTGCATGTCGTCCGCCGATCCTAGCCCTCGGGCGGACGCCCGGGTGGCCGCCCGCCTCCGCGGGCTCAGGCGGCCTTGTCGTCGCCGCCCTGGTGCGCGCGACGGTGCCAGTCCTCAAGGCCGCCGCCGTGGTGGCCTCCCCATCGGCCGCGACCACCGCGCAGCAGCCCGAAGATCAGGAAGATGCCGATGATCCAGAAGATCGGCCAGAAGAAGCCGAATCCGCCACCGTAGCCCCAGTGCGGACCCGGGTAGTAGGCAACCGGCACGGGCTGGCCCGAGCTGACCGCCGTTCGGCCTGCCTCGGCGATGCCCTGCGCCACCCCTGCGTCGTACAGGTTCACCCCGATGAGGACGACGAGCCCGATCAGCACCAGCGCTGCGATGGCTCGAAACAATGCGCTTCCGAACATGAATAGTCTCCTGTGTGGTTGGGTTCGATGACCCTCAGCCTGGGGCGCGGTTGTGCGCAGGATGTGAACGGGGTGCGGAGAGGCCGCACGGTCGATTGACAGCCGGGGCTCTCGACGCGAGAGTGGCGGCGATGGCCGAAAAATCGCGCACCCCGCTGCCGAACCTGCCGTCGGTCGGCGCCTTCCTGGTCGGGTTGGAGCAGAAGATCCTGCACCGCACGCCCATCCAGGAGACGATCGAGCAGCATTCCCAGCGCACACAGCTGACCCTCGACGGCCTGCGGGTCGATCTTCCGCCGGAGCGGCCGGCCCGCCGTGTGCCAAAGGACCGCTCCGGGGCAAAGCTCTAGGGAGCTACTCCTCGTACGGGAGGCCGCGCTCAACCGCGGCCCAGCCGGCGGCCAGGAGTCGCTCCGCCACCATCGCGTCGTGGACCGGCGGGTGCTCGGGCACGATCAACGCGCCGGCGAGCCCTGGGAGCAGGGGCGACGAGCCGAAGGTCACCGCGATCAGCGTGTCACCCGTATGCCGGCCGCTCGCGATCCGAAACAGCATCTCGCGCGGCACCGCGTCGTAATGCACCCAGAACGGATCCGTGGCGGTGACTCTAGTCAGGCGGGTGCCGGCCTTCAGCCGCCGGTCTGGACGGGTGGCGGCGTTGGCCGGCGTTCCGGCGAACAGGATCCGTCCCGACTGATATTCACGCTGCAGCGTCGCGTTCCAGCCTTCCCAGCGGGACTGGCTGCGCGGCTGGGTCGGGTCCAGGGCAATGTCGGCCAGGACCACGTAGGCGTCCGGCCGATGCGGGCTGGATCGGCATCGCGCGTCGCAGGGAGGCAGCATCAGGCGCTGCAGCTCGCTCACGCTGAGACGCGCGCTGAGCCACGCGCCGAACCGGGCCGGGTCGCGCTGTGCGGCGGCCGGATCGATCAGGGTCAGCACGTCCTCGCCCTGACGCACGCGGTGAACGGCCACGGAGAAGGTTCCATAGGGGTCCGGCATGTCGGCGGGCGGGCGCGGGGCAACATCGCGTCGGTCCATGAATCAATGAGAACCCGACCCGACCGATTGCGCAACCGCACGGAAGCGTACCCAACCTCACCACACCGCACCCACCCGGACCGAGGAAGAGTCTCCCTTACCCCACACGCGCCTTGAGCGCCTGGATTCGGGCCCACGATTCGTCGATCCGCTCCTCGGTCAGGCGACCCGAGCCGACGTGCCCCGCGATGATCTCGATCGTGCGCGCAACGATCCCTTCCTCGACGACCTGCTGGTTGGCGATGGTGAGGATGTCGACGCCCGCGCTGATCGCCAGCGCGACCGCCTCCGGGTAGCCGAACGCCTGCCGGATGGCGCCCATCTGCAGGTCGTCGCTGATCACGACCCCGTCGTAGCCGAGCCGCCCGCGCAGGATGCCCGTCACAGTCGCCTTCGAGAGCGTGGCGGGATAGTCTGGGTCGAGGTTCGCATTGAACACGTGCGCGGTCAGAATCGCATCGGCCTTGCGCTGCGCGACGATCGACGCGAACGGCTGGAGCTCCACATCGGTCCATGTGCTCGTCACGTCGACAACGCCGAGATGCGTGTCACCGGTCGAGCTTCCGTGGCCGGGAAAGTGCTTGAGCGCGGTCTGGATCCGCGACTCGTGCTGGCCGGCGATGAATGCGAGCGCCTGGGCGGTGACGATGGCGGGGTCCGCAGAGAAACTGCGGTCGAGCGCGCCGATGATCGGATTGGTCGGGTTCACGTTCAGGTCGACGACGGGCGCGAGGTTGAGGTTGATGCCGATCGACGCCAGGGTGGCGCCCATCGCCGTTGAGCGTTGCCGGGTGTACGCCGGACCATTGCGCGCGCCGAGCGCGGCAGCGGACTCGGTGGCGGGGAAGCCGTGTCGCTGGTCGAGGCGAGCCACCCGGCCCCCCTCCTCGTCGATGCTGACCAGTAGCGGCGACCCACCCGCCGCGACGGCCGACTTGAGCGCCGCAACCAGCGCCTTCAGCTGCGCGGGCGACTGGACATTGCGGACCGGGCTGTTGGTCGGCGTGTCGAAGTCGAAGAGCACGACCCCGCCGAGCCCGCGGTCGCGGATGTCCTGGACGATCAGGGACTGGTCGTCGACGGTCAGGCCCCGAAAACCCACCAGCAGCATCTGGCCGATCCGGGTTCGCAGATCCGGCTTCGGGCGCGGGCTCGGGGACGGCTCTGCCGTCGGCGACGAGGTCGGCGATGGCGTTGGCGACGGCGTCGCGGCGGTGGTGGCGCTCGGCGGCACGCTGGGGCTGGGGCGCCGAACGGTGGTAGCGGCGCATGCGGCAAGGAACGCGGCCGCCCCGAGCCAACTGGCCCACAGGAATTGACGGCGCGTCCACGGATGGTCAGCCATCTTCGCCATGCCCTGGGCGAGGCGGGCGTATCCGTCGTCTTGTGCCAAGCGTTCCTCCGGCGCTGAACGATACTCGTGCGATGGCGATTGCGCCCGGCACACCGCTCCTGCGGCAGCTCCGCGCCGAGCTGACCAACGTCGCCGACCCACAGAGGGCGCCGCGGATGCAGGGTTACATGAAGTCGGCGATGCCGTTCCACGGCGTGCCGAGCCCGCTGCTCAAGGCGGTCGCCCGGAGGGTCTTTGGCGAGGTTGCGCTGCCATCGCTCGCCGCGTGGCGCGACGAGGTGCTGGGCCTCTGGCGCGGCGCACGCTTCCGGGAGGAGCGGTACGCGGCCCTGATCCTCGCCGGTGACCGAAGAGCGCGAGCCTTTCAGACCCCAAAGCTGCTGCCGCTCTACGAGGAGCTAGTCGTGACCGGGGCCTGGTGGGACTACGTCGACGAGATCGCCAGCGATCGAATCGGCCCGATCCTGCTCGCGCACCCGGCCGAGGTGGCGCCTGTCATGCGCGCATGGAGCGAGCCGGACAATCTCTGGAAGCGCCGGTCGAGCATCCTCAGCCAGCTGCGATTCAAGGACCAGACCGATTCTGCGCTGCTGTACGACTGCATCGGCCCGTCGGTCGGCTCGCGCGAGTTCTTCCT
>JBDUDC010000088.1:0-5995 GCA_040003165.1 Chloroflexota bacterium | reverse complement strand
GCCGCGCGCATCCTCAAGATGATCTCCCACGGAACGGGGATTGCATGAGAGCGTGTCGATGACCGTCGTCGAAGCCCCTGCCATCATCGTCGCCGAGGGCGTGTCGCGCCGCTTCGGCGACCTCATAGCGGTGCAGGACCTGACCCTGCGCGTGCCCGAGGGACAGATCCTGGGCATGATCGGGCCGAGCGGCTCGGGCAAGACGACGACCATCCGGATGCTGACCGGCACGCTCCCGCGCACCTCCGGGGAGATGAGTGTGCTCGGGGAGGACCCGCATCGCTTCTCTCGCCACGTGCGCGAACGGCTCGCCTACATGCCGCAGCTCTTCTCGCTGTATCCGGACCTCAAGGCGCGGGAGAACGTGGGCTTCGTGGCCGCCCTCTTCGGCATCGGCCCGTTCCGTCGCGGCAGGCTGATCCGCCATGCGCTCGAGGTGGTCGAGCTCTGGGACGCCCGCGACAAGCTCGCCCGCGACCTGTCCGGGGGGATGCAGCGGAGACTCGAGCTCGCGTGCGCGCTGGTCCACAGCCCGAGCGTCCTGTTCGTCGACGAGCCGACCGCTGGAATCGACCCGATCCTGCGTCTGGCGATCTGGACCGAGCTGCGGCGCCTGCGCGACGACGGGCGGACCTTGCTGGTCACGACGCAGTCTGTCGCCGAGGCCGAGTACTGCGATGAGGTCGCGGTGCTGGCGGATGGGCGTCTGATCGCGCTCGATCGGCCGGAAGCCCTGCGTCGTGGCGTGTACGGCGGCGAGGTGCTCGAAGTCGAGACCGATCGCGCCGTCGATCCGGAGCTGCTCGCCGGCGTGCCCGAGGTGACCGAGGTCCGCCAGCCGGCGGCGCGCAAGCTGATCGTGATCACCGACAATGCCGCGGTCGCGACGCCCCGAATCATGGCGGCGATCAGCGACCGCGGGGTCGGCGTCGTCGCCATGGCCGAATACCAGCCGACCTGGGACGAGGTCTTCGCCGGGCTCGTCGAGCAGGGAGCCACGCAGGCCCCGGAAGGAGACGATGTTCGCCGCAACTAAGAGCATCGTCCGCGTCACCTCGTTCACCGGGAAAGAGCTGCGCGAGGTCCTGCGCCGTCCCGGGATCCTGGCAAGCCTGATTCTCGGGCCGTTCGGGATCATGCTCATCTTTGGCCTCGGCTACACCGGTGCGCGCCAGCCTTTCGACACCGACATCATCATTCCGAAGGGCGTGGCACTCCCGACTGATCCGGCCAAGTACCAGGAGCTGGGCCAGGGCCGGATCCGCGTCAAAGAGGTCGGGTCGGATGCCCGCGCCGCGCGGGACCGGCTGGCCCACAAGGTAATCGACCTCGTGGTCGAAGTGCCGCAGAACGCGGTGGAGGAGCTGCGGGCCGGCCATCAGACCACGATCAAGGTGGCATGGAACGAGATCGACCCGGTCTACGATCAGCTCGCACAGCTCGCGGTCAGCACGCTGGTGAGCGCCCTCAACGCGGAGATCATCCGCCAGGTCGCGGCCGAGGGGATCACCGTGGCCGGCGGCGCGGCGCCGGTCAAGATCTCACCGGAGGTGATCGCCGCGCCCACCAAGGCGCAGACGAGCAACGTCGCACCAACGCCGGCGCGCGTGCTCAACTTCTTCGGCCCCGCGGTCTTCGCCCTGGTCCTGCAGCACCTCGCGGTGACACTGACGGCCCTCTCGATGGTGCGCGAGCGGCTGTCCGGGCAGATGGATCTCTTCCGCGTCTCGCCGCTGACCTCGACCGAAGTGCTGGTGGGCAAGTACATCGCCTTCGCGGTGCTCAGCCTCGCGGTGAGTGGCATCGTCGCAGTGACGCTGGTCTACGGGCTTGGTGTGCCGATGCTGGCCGGCTGGCCAATCTTCGTGGGCATCGTCCTGCTGCTCACCTTCGCCGCGCTCGGCGTGGGACTGCTCATCTCATTGGTCTCCGACTCGGAGCGCCAGGCGGTGCAGCTCTCGATGCTCGTCCTGCTCGCATCGGTCTTTTTCAGCGGCTTCGTGCTGCCGGTGGAGGACTTCATTGGCCCGGTGCAGTACCTGTCCTACGTGCTGCCGGTGACGCACGGGATCGAGACGCTCCAGCAGGCAATGCTGCGGGGGAGCGTGACGAGCACGTGGATGCTGGCGGTGCTGGCCGGCATCGGCCTTGTGCTCTTCTTCGCCTCTCTATTGCGCTTGCGACGGATCCTGCGCAGAGCCGACTGACGAACGCGGTCAGGCGGGCCGGCGCAGCAGCAGCACTCCGCCAGTGAGGCTGCTCGCGGCCAGCAGGGCGATCCAGGCGAGAAAGCCGTAGAGGACCAGGCTGGGCGAAATGCCTCCGCTCGCCTGGCTCGGTGCGAGCTCTTCGGACAGCGCGCTCAACTGGTCGCTCAACTGTTTGATGTCGCCGCGGTTGACCTTCAGGGCGCTGCCGATCTGGTCCATCTCGCCGCCAAGCTGGCGCAGCTGGTCCGCGCTCTGCCGAAACCGGTCCTGGAGCGGCAGGAGCGGCTGCGCACCGAGGATCGAGATCGCCATGGCTTCGGCGAGCCCGTCGACGGTTCCCGATGCGTCGCGGGCCAGCGTCCCGGCGTTGGCGGCCGAGGTGCGCGCCTGGTCGAGGCTGCTGTCGAAGCCCGTAAAGGCCGTGGCCGCGGCCGCGGCGGCGGAGCGCGCCGAGGACGAGACGCGTTCGGCCTGGGCCACCGGCTGCGCCAGACCGACGACTCCGAGCGCGGCGAGGATGAGGCCCAGGGCTCCTTGCACGATCAGGAGGATGCCCAGCCAGCGCACGACGCCGGCGCGGTCAGACTTCGACGAAAAAGAGGTCATCGCCGTACAGCTCCAGCCAGCGACGCCGCATGCGGCGAATGGTTGCCACAACCGTGTCGGGGGAGGTGCCGCGCGGAAGCAGCGAGGCGATCGCGTCGCGCACCTGCTCGCTGCCCTCGATCCCGAGTAGCGCGAGGTAATCGGACACGCGTTGCGCGGGAGTCTTCCCCTCGGCGCGCATGCGGACCAGGACGTCGGCCTCGTGCTCGAGTCCGGCCGAATCCTCGTCGGGGTCACGCTCGAGCTCGGCGAGCAGCGCCGGGACATGGTCGATCCGCGGGTCCGAGTAGGCCCAGCGCACGAACGAGTCGATCGCCCTGGGCTCCCGTTCGTGATGCCCGGCGTGGTATGCCTGCATGTACTGCTGCCGCTCCGTCTCGCTCCGCGTCAGGGCGATCTGGGCCACTTGCCGCATCTCGGGCGTCCAGCGCCTCAGGGATTCGACGAACTGGCGAAGGGTGAGGCTACCCGCCGGCTGGGGGGCAAAGCGGTGTTCGTGGACGTGCTGCACGGCGCCCGTATACTAGCCGCCGTGCGCGGCAGCCATGTGTCGTGGGCCAGCTGGGGGGCCCGCGGCTGACCCACCCCGACAGACCCGGCGGCCGGCCGCCGCATGGCCTGCGCCGCCTCGCTCTCGCCCTCTTGGCGGGGCTCCTCCTCGCCGCCAGCGGACCTGCCAGCGCGCCGCTCGCCGCAGCGCAACCGGTGCTGCGCTATCTGTCCGGGCCGCCCGGCACGCTCGACCCCGCCTTCATCGCGGATGCGAGCGACGTCGAGTTCCTGCTGCAGGTCTATGCCGGGCTGACCCGGCTGGACGAGGTGGGGAATCCCTACCCGTCGCTTGCCTCCAGCTGGGAGACGAGCGACCAGGGGCGGACCTACACCTTCCACCTGCGCGCGGGGCTGCATTTCAGCGACGGCAGCCCGCTGGACGCGAGCGACGTGCGGCGTTCGTGGCTGCGCCTGCTGGATCCGGCCGTGAAGTCGACCGCCCCCGACGTGCTGAACGTGGTGGTCGGCGCGGCGGAGCGGCTGGCCGGCGGCCCGGAGGCCGGCGTCGGAGTACAGGCGCCAGACGCCTCCACCCTCGTCGTCCACCTCCGCCATCCGGCGTCCTACTTCCCGGCCATCACCGCCACTCCGGCGACCTTCGTGGTGCCGCGCACGGCGAGCAAGGACGACCGCTGGCAGAGCGCGGGGAGCTTCCTGGGCTCCGGCCCGTACGTCGTCGATCGCCTGGAGGGCACCGACCTCATACTCAAGGCGAACCCCCAGTACGTCGCGGGCGCTCCGCCGATCGCCGAGCTGCGCTTCATCGGTCGGGTTGCGACCGACAGCGTCAGCGCCTTCGCCGCCAAGCAGATCGACCTCGCGCCGGTGGTCGGGTTCGATGCCACTTGGCTCGCCTACGACCCGGAGCTTGCAAAGAGCCTCCACCGTGCCGCGCCGCTCTCGGTGTTCTATTTCGGCTTCGACGCGACCCGCCCGCCGTTTGACGACGTGCGGGTGCGCCGCGCCTTCCAGCTGGCCCTCGACCGCGGCCGGCTCGTGGAGCTGGCCGAGGGCGCGGGCGCGCAGCCGGCATCGAGCCTGCTCCCGCCGGCGCTCTGGCCGGAAGGTATGTCCGACGAGCGCGCCGCCGATCCCAAGGCGGCCGCTCAGCTGCTCGACGAGGCCGGCTATGCCGATCGCACGAAGCTCGGCACGGTCGTGATCAATAACAGCGGAGGCCTGGACGTGGCGCCTGCCGTCGCCGTGTGGCGCTCCGTCCTCGGGGTCAAGGTCGCAGTCGAGGACCGAGACGTCGGCGAATACCTCGATCCGAAGTCGGTCGTCGTCCCGAACCTGTTCACCATCGACTGGATCGCCGACTACCACTCGCCCGACGCGATCTACAGCCTTCTCCTCCTGCCCACGGCCGCGAGCAATTACGGGAAGTGGAAGGACGACGAGTTCGTCAAGCGCCTCGAGCAGGCTGCGGGGGCCACAACCCCGGCCACACAGGGGGCGGCCTACCGCAACGTCGAGGCGCGTGTCGACGACCAGGTGCCGGTCATCCCGTGGGCCTACCCGGATTCGTGGTGGCTGGCACGCGACGGTTTGCGCGGGCTCGGGGACCTCACCACCGGGCTTCTCGACTTCGGGAGGGTCTCGTGGGCCGAGTAGCCCGGCTTGCCGCGGGCATTGCGCTCCTGGCCGCCCTCCTGCCCGCGCCGGCGTACGGGTTCGATCGATTCGGGCCCCAGACCAGCGATGCGACGTACGGCAAGTCGATCACCTTCAGCGTCGATCTGGTGGGGGGCGAGCCGGATCGGCTCGAACTCGTCATGCGCGTGGGAGGCAGCACCGACGACGTTGTCACCACGGTGACGCCGTCGGGCGCGCACGCCACCTACCTGTGGGACGTCGCCACCGATTACGTCACACCGAACACGCGTATCACCTACCGGTGGCGGGCGATCGATGGCGGCAAGGTGACGGTCGGGTCGCAGGGATCGGTGCTGTATGACGACGATCGCCCCGGGCTCGACTGGCACTCCGCCTCATTCGATGCGGTCACCCTCCACTGGTACGGGAGCGCGGAGTCCACGGCTCGTCAATTTGGGGAGCTCAGCAACGGGGCGGTGCAGCGCGCCGAGAAGCTGTTCGGCTATCAGCTGAACGGAGCGGTCGACGTCTTCGTCTACCAGACCCGGGCCGCGTTCTTCGACGCGCTCGGCCCCGGCGCCCGTGAGTGGACCGGAGCCGCCACGTATCCGGACCTGCGTACCGTCTTCATGTACCTCGAAGGGACGAACACCGACTATCTGGAGCGAGCGCTCGGCCACGAGCTCACCCACGTGGTCTTTCACGATGCGACCGCCAATCCGTACCACGAACCGGCACGCTGGCTGAACGAGGGGCTCGCGGTCTGGTCGGAGACCGGCGATGCGAAGGCCGAGCGCTCGACCGTCAAGTTCGAGGCCCGCGGTGGCGGGCTCTTCGCGTTCGAGGCGCTGGTCGACCAGTTCCCGATCGGCGATCGGGGCAGCTCGCTGGCATATGCCGAGGGCACGACCATGATGGATGACATCATCGACCAGCACGGGCCCGAGGCGATCGCGCGTATCACGGCGGCCTATCGCAAGGGAGCCAGTGACGCGGAGGCGCTCCAGGCGGGGACCGGAATCGCCGCCACG
>JBDUDC010000087.1:0-6165 GCA_040003165.1 Chloroflexota bacterium | reverse complement strand
AAGCGTACGCCGCGCAAGCCCCCAGCCAGGCGAGCTGCCGCGAAGACACGCAAGCCCGCCGCGAAGGCCAAGCCCAGGAAGCGGGCCGGCGCCTAGATGGCGACCCTCAAGGAGATCCGCGGGCGCATCGGCTCGGTGCGCAATATCGCCCAGATCACCCGGGCGATGGAGATGGTGGCCGCCTCGCGCATGAAGCGCGCGCAGGAGGCCATCCTGGCCGGGCGCCCCTACTCCGACGAGCTGCGCGACGTCCTTGCCCGCGTCGCCGCCGCGGTAACCGAGGAGGTCCACCCCCTGCTCGCTCGCCGACCGGCTCGCCGGATCGGGCTGATCGTGGTCACCACCGATCGTGGCCTGGCGGGCTCGATCAATTCGAACGCGATCCGGGCCACGCTGCGCTACCTGACCGAGCGGGCGCGCCCCGACGACGCGGCATCGGTCGAGATCGAGGCCATCACCGTCGGCCGCAAGGGCCGCGACGCCCTGCGCCGCGCCGGCGTCCCGATCGCCGCGCACTTCTCGCAGCTCGGCGACCGGCCCGCCTTCGGCGACGTCACCCCGCTGGCGCGCCTGGTGGTTGACGACTTCGTCGAGGGCAAGTACGACGAGATCGCGATCGAGTACAGCTCCTTCGTCTCGACGCTCACTCAGCGGCCGATCATCCGGACCCTCCTGCCGGTCGAACAGCCGGAGATGGACGAGGATCGGGCAGCCCATACCGACGAGTACCTCTTCGAGCCGTCGCCGGAGGCCGTCATCCGGCGCCTCCTTCCCCACTACGTGGCGATCGACATCTATCGCGCCGTCCTCGAGAACAACGCCAGCGAGCAGTCGGCGCGGATGATCGCTATGCGCAACTCAACCGACAATGCCAATGAGCTGATCGACGACCTGACGCTCGTCTACAACAAGACGCGGCAGGCCAACATCACTCGCGAGATGAGCGAGATCGCCTCGGGTGCCGAAGCCCTGGCGGGCTAGGCGCGCGAGACCGCAACGAGGAGATAGCTGAACCGATGGCCACCGGAAAGGTGATCCAGATCACGGGGCCCGTCATCGACGTGGAGTTCCCTCCCGGCGAGCTGCCGGACATCTACAACGCGCTCGAGATCGAGCGGCCCGCCGCGTCCCGTAAGTCGGCGGAGCCGGTGGGCGCAAAGCGCGGCTCGAAGAGCGCCGACGGCGACGACCGAACCCTGGTGGTCGAAGTGCAGCAGCACCTCGGCAACAACTGGGTCCGCGCGGTGGCGATGTCGACGACCGACGGCCTGGCCCGGGGCCTCGACGCGGTCGACACCGGTGCGGCGATCACCGTGCCGGTCGGCGAGCCCACGCTCGGCCGCGTGTTCGACGTGCTCGGCCACCCGATCGACGGCAAGGGCAAGGTGAAATCGACCGCGACGCTGCCCATCCACCGACGCGCTCCCGGCTTCGAGGAGATGGAGACCGAGGCGCAGGTCTTCGAAACCGGCATCAAGGTGATCGACCTCATCGCGCCGTTCAAGCGCGGCGGCAAGGTCGGTGTCTTCGGCGGCGCGGGGGTCGGGAAGACGGTCATCATCCAGGAGCTGATCCGCAACATCGCCGCCGAGCACGGCGGCTACTCGGTCTTCGCCGGCGTCGGCGAGCGGAGTCGCGAGGGGAACGACCTGATCGGTGAGATGACCGAATCAGGCGTCATCGAGAAGACGGTCATGGTTTTCGGCCAGATGAACGAGCCCCCGGGTGCGCGGCAGCGGGTCGGCCTGACCGCACTCACCATGGCGGAGTACTTCCGCGACGAGGAGGGGCGCGACGTGCTCCTCTTCATCGACAACATCTTCCGCTTCACGCAGGCCGGCTCAGAGGTCTCGGCGCTCCTCGGCCGCATGCCGTCGGCGGTCGGCTACCAGCCGACGCTTGCCACTGAGATGGGCGACCTGCAGGAGCGGATCACCTCCACCCGCAAGGGGTCGATCACCAGCCTCCAGGCGATCTTCGTACCGGCCGACGACTACACCGATCCGGCGCCCGCCACGACCTTCGGCCATCTCGACTCGACGGTGAGGCTGGAGCGATCGATCGTTGAGCTCGGCATCTACCCCGCGGTCGATCCGCTCAACTCGACCTCGACCGTGCTCGATCCACGGATCGTCGGGGACGAGCACTTCGAGGTCGCGCGCGAGGTTCAGCGCACCCTGCAGCGCTACAAGGACCTGCAGGACATCATCGCCATCCTGGGCATGGACGAGCTCTCGGAAGAGGACAAGGTGACCGTCTCGCGAGCGCGCCGGCTCCAGCGGTACATGAGCCAGCCGATGTTCGTGGCGGCGCAGTTCACCGGCCGCGACGGGAAGTACGTCGAGCTTAAGGAGACGGTGCGCGGCTTCAAGGAGATCCTGGAAGGGAAGCACGATCAGCTCCCCGAGCAGGCGTTCTACATGGTCGGCTCGATCGAGGAAGCGGTCGAGCAGGCGGAGACGATGAAGTAGTGCCATTGCAGCTGGAGATCGTCAGCCCGGAGCGCCTCGCGTTCACCGACGAGGTGGACATGGTGGTGGTCCCCGGGATCGACGGGGAGCTCGGCATCCTGCCGCACCACACCCGGCTTATCAGCGCCCTGGGTGTCGGGGAGCTGCGCATCAAGAAGGGCGGCACCGAGCAGAGCATGCTGATCAGCGGCGGCTTCGTCGAAGTGCGGCCCGACAAGGTGATCGTGCTGGCGGACCTCGCCGAGCACTCGGACGAGATCGACGAGGCGAAGGCGGTCGAGGCTCGCCGCCGGGCCGAGGCCGAGCTCGAGCAGGTCCAGGCGCCGGCTGATCTCGCCCGGGTCCGGGCCGCACTGCAGACGGCGCTCATGCGCGAGCGGATCGCGACGCGCCGCCGGAGCCGCGGCTAGCCGATGGACGACAGGGAGATGACCGCCGCGGAGGCGGAGGCAGCGCACTTGCGAGGTCCCGAGAGCGCGGTCGACCACTCCTTCCGGCGCATGCAGGACCTGCGCAAAGTGAGCCGCGACTATCCGTTCATCTGTCCCGTCGACTTCATGCCGCACAAGGGCTCGCCGCCCGGCCAGGATCCGAACAACGATCCGACATTCGTGGAGCTGCACGACCCGAACGACGGCGCGCATTACACCGGCTGATGCAGACCTGTACCCAATGCGGCACGCGCGCGCCGCAGCTGCCGGTGCGCATCGAGGTGGTGCGCGAAAGCGGACCCATCGGCCTTGCGTCGGGCACCGGGGTGAGCAGCAACTTCACGCGCGGCTTCAGCTTCTGCACGGCCGATCACCTCTACACCTGGGCGCGCGAGGGCCGGTACATGATCTGCAACCGTCAGCCCACCGCGTTCGAGGCCGGCATGCAGCCATACCTCCCGTCGCGCCACATGGGTGGCCGCGTCGGCCTGTGCGACGGGCACCACACCGGGGGGCACGAATGGAAGGAAGCCTGGCCCGGCTGAGGAGGTAACCGATGGCGACCGCAGTCCAGGTGGTCTTCGACTGCGCGGATCCCGACCGCCTCTCGCGCTTCTGGGCGACCGCGCTCCATTACAAGTTGCAGGACCCGCCTGAAGGGTTTGCCAGCTGGCAAGCCTGGTTGGCCGATGCCGGCATCCCTGAGAGCGAATGGAACTCTGCCAGCGCGATCGCGGATCCCGATGGGGCCGGACCGCGCCTCTTCTTCCAGCGCGTGCCCGAGGGCAAGGTTGTCAAGAACCGCGTCCACCTCGACCTGAACGTGAGCGACAAGCGCGAGGTCGGGGCGGAGGAGGGGAAGCGCCGCGTCGACGCCGAGGTGGAACGCCTGACCGGCGAGGGCGCCACCGTCGTCCGTCCGGGCGGCGAGGAGCGCGGCGAATACTGGGTCGTCATGCAGGATCCCGAGGGGAACGAGTTCTGCGTCCAGTAAAGACAGCCCGGTAGACTGCATCGGTCCATGCAGAAATTCGTCGTCACCGGGGGCGTGCCGCTTCGCGGCGAAGTGGCGATCGCCGGCGCAAAGAACGCGGTCCTGAAGCTGATGGCGGCGGCCGTCCTGACCGACGAGCCGTGCCTCCTGACCAACGTCCCGCGCATCAGCGACGTCAAGATCATGCGGGAGACGATGCGCGACATCGGCTTCCAGGTCGGCGCCGTGGCCGATGCCGGCCTCCGCATCACGGCGCGGGAGGCGCAGTGGCTCTTCGTGCCGCTCGAAGCGGCGATGAAGATGCGCGCCTCGTTCATCCTGCTCGGCCCGCTCCTGGCGCGATTCGGGCAGGTGATCATCAGCAACCCCGGCGGTGACCGGATCGGGCGGCGGCCGGTCAACCTGCACGTCGCGGCGATGGAGGCGATGGGCGCGCGGATCGAATACAAGAACGGGTATTACTTCGCGTCGGCGCCCGGCGGCCTGCGGGGCGCGAGGATCTCATTCCCGTACGTGACCGTGATGGGCACCGAGAACGCGCTGCTGGCCGCCTCGCTGGCGTACGGCTCGACCGTGATCGAGAACGCCGCTCAGGAGCCAGAGGTCGACGACCTGATCGCGATGCTGACCGCGATGGGGGCGCAGATCGAGCGCGCTGCTCCGCATCGGCTGGAGGTCCAGGGCGTGGAGCGGCTCAGCGGCGTCGAGCACCGCGTGATCGGCGACCGGCTGGAGGCCGGCACCTTCGCGATCGCGGCCGCGATCACCGGTGGCGATGTCCTGATCCGCGGGGTCGACCCGCAGCACCTGGCCGCGTTCCTCGAAGTGCTCACCCGGATGGGGGTTCCCTTCGCGGAGGAGGGCGGCGGCCTGCGCGTGCGCGGGACCGATGCGCTGAGCGCCTGCGACGTGGAAACGCAACCCTATCCCGGCTTCGCGACCGACCTCCAGGCCCCGCTGGCCGTGCTCATGACCCAGGCCGCCGGCACGAGCAACATCCACGAGACGATCTACGAGGATCGCCTCGAATACACCCGCGAGCTCTGCCGGATGGGAGCTGCCATCGACGTCCTCGACGAGCGGCACGCGCGCATCACCGGGCCGACCGCGCTCCAGGCGCGCGAGCTGCAGATCGCCGACCTCCGCGCCGGAGCGACCCTGATCCTCGCGGCCCTCGCGGCGGACGAGACGAGCATCATCTCGGGGGTCGAGCACGTCGACCGCGGCTACGAGCGGATCGAGTCGAAGCTCGTGGCGCTCGGAGCGCAGATCCACCGCGTCGACGCCTAGCCGGGAACGGTTGGTGTTCCGGTCATGGTCCGCGCTGGCAGGCGGGGCACCAGTAGGTCGTCCGCGGGAGCTCTCCCTGGCGGCGGGCCTCGATCCGCGCTCCGCATCGGCGGCACGGTCGTCCGCCGCGACCGTAGACCCAGAGCCGCCCGGCGCCACGAGCCCCATCGGTCGTGATCCGCGCGCCACCCCCGACGTTCGCCCGCAGCAGGCGCCGCGCTGTTGCCAGCACCCGCAGCAGTGACGCGTCGTCGAGCTCGCCGACCGGTCGCCACGGGCTCAGCCGCTCGATGAAGCAGACCTCGCTCTTGTAGACGTTGCCGATGCCGGCCACCGCCCGCTGGTCGAGCAGCGCCTCGCCGAGCTCCATCGCGTCCCGCTCGCGCAGGCGAGCGAGGGCCGCATCGGCCGCGAAGTCCGACGCGAGAAGGTCCGGACCGAGCGCCGCCAGCTTCGCGTGTCGCACGAGCTCCCGTTCACGCAGCAGCTCAACCGTGGGCGCGTTGAAGCAGACGGCCACCGAATCCGCCGTCTCGATCACGACGCTCGCCTGCTCCTTCGGCAGCCTCCAGCTTTCGCCCGGCCGGTACCGATGCCACGACCCCCGCATTCGCAAGTGCGTTCGCAGCGCCAGCCCGCGGTCGAAGCGGATCAGCAGGTGCTTGCCGCGCGATTCGACGCCGGTCACCGATGCGCCTACCAGCGGATCGAGGTCGGGCACCGTTCGCATCCCCGGCTGGGCCCGCGCCCTGGCCCCGGTCACCGCGCGGCCGACCAGCACGGCACGCAGGACGGTCGCGGTGCGAAAGATGGTGTCGCCCTCGGGCATCGGTGGATCGTAGCGTGAGGACGATTGGTGGAGGGTCGCTCCCGGGTGGCCTCGGTATACTGCGGGCGCCCCAAAAGCCACGCACGAGAGCACCGCACACGCGCGCATGAAGATCGGTATTGACCTCGGCACCGCCAACATCCTGGTCTA
>JBDUDC010000086.1:0-6233 GCA_040003165.1 Chloroflexota bacterium | reverse complement strand
CTGCGCTGCTGTACGACTGCATCGGCCCGTCGGTCGGCTCGCGCGAGTTCTTCCTGCGCAAGGCGATCGGCTGGGCGCTGCGGCAGTACGCGAAGACGGATCCCGAGGCGGTGGCGCGCTACGTGAGCCAGAACGAGGCGGCGCTCAGCGGCCTGAGCCGGCGCGAGGCGATGCGACAGATCGAGAGGAGGCAGACCGCGTGACAGAGAAGCCTGGACCCTGGATGAAGGCGCCGGCGGAGCTGGTGGAGCGCTTCGCGGCCGGCGTCGCGGGCATCGACGGACTCGAGCCACGCAAGATGTTCGGCTACCCGGCTGCCTTCGTGGGCGGGAACATGGTCACCGGCCTGCACGCAGACAACTGGATCGTGCGCCTCGGCGAGGACGACCGACCCTCCCTTACGGCCCAGGGCTGGGAGACGTTTGCGCCGATGCCCGGCCGCCCGATGCGCGAGTACCTGATCCTCCCCGCCGCCATTGCCGCCGATCCAGATGCCGCCCGAGGCTGGGTCGAGCGAGCCGCGGACTACGGTCGCACCCTGCCCCCGAAGGCGCCGCGCAAGGTCCGCTAGCCGCCCCTACCGCTGAGTCGGCGGGCCCCCGGCGGCCTGCGACTCCATTGTGGCTTGATAATAGTTGTACGGTGGGCTCTAGCGCTAGTACTATCGGCGCGGGTCGGGTGGGGATCCGGTGGCTCGGGCGAGCGGAAAGGAGCAACCCCGATGACTCGACTCCGCTCAACCATAGTTTCACTGGCGCTCGCAGCGACCCTGCTGCTCATCAATATCGCCGCTGCTCTGGCGGACAGCACGTTCCCGCCGTACCCCCGCTGATCGGCTTGCGAACCACCTAGATTCGGCCAACCTCGCCGTCGCCGGCGGTCCTCACCCGGCCAATCAGCTCGAGACGGTTCTTCCCAGCGCCTCGGCGTACAGTTGATTCGCCTCCGCGAGCTCTCCGCGACCGCTGCGAATGCCCGCGTACTCGGCCAGAACCTCCCGAAGCCTGGCCTTTGGACCGCGGTCACGCAGCACCTCGAGAGCCGATTCGTACGCCGTGCACGCGGCCGCGTGGTCGCTGCGTTCCTGGGCAATTCGGGCGCGGGTCAGGTAGGCGCTGCTCTTGACGGCGTGGAATCCGCCCGCCTCGGCGGCTGCCAGCGCCGCCGTGAGGTACTCCTCCGCCCGCGCAACGTCACCGCCGGCCCAGGCAATCTGCGCTTCGGTCTCTGTGATGTGGGAGAGCATCGCGTTGTCGCCGTGGCGCTCCGCCTGCTCACGGGCGTGCTGCACGTGCTCTACCGCGCGAGAGAGGCTGCCGAGCTGCAGATAGGTCAGGGCGAGATTGTTCTCCAGAGACGCCTGTTCGAGGCCGGCCTCCATCGCTCGATAGAGCCCCAGGCTCTCGATTCCCGCACGAAGAGAGCGCTCCAGGTCGCCGTTCTGACGGTACTGGAGCGCCAGCCCGGACATGAACGCGGCCCGTTGTCGGAGGTCGACTCCTGCGGTGAGCGCTCTGGCCTCCTCCATGTAGCTGAGCGCCCGGTCGGACTGTCCATCCGAGGCTTCGACGTGAGCGAGCGCGGTCAGCACCCGGAATCGAAAGTCCGGCGCGACCTGCAGGCCGGTTCGCAGCTGATCGAGCAGCTCCTGCAGCAGGCTGCGCGCTTCCGCGGCGGTCTCGGTCTGGTAGTGCGCGTAGGAGAGCCAGTACTTCGACCACGCTGCGTCCGCCCGCTGCTCCAGCCCGACGAACAGCTCGGCCGATTCGGCCGCTGGGGCGATCGCTTCCTGCCCGCGATCCAGGCGGCACAATGCCTCCGCCATGCCGCGCAGGACGCCCGCCCGCGATGGCCGCTCGCTGACTGTCTCGAGCAGCGACTGGTAGCGATCGAGCGCCTCCTGCCAATTGCCGGACGCCAGCTCGATATCTGCCTCGAGGCGGCTGGGTCCCTGCTGGTCATCGGCGAGGAAGTCCGTGACCGGCAGCCCCAGCCGCTCGGCGATGAACGACAGGGCAGCCATCGACGGCTTCGCCAGCCCGCGCTCGAGCGCGCTGATGTATGCGCTCGTGTAGCGGCCCTTCGCCAGCTGGGCCTGGGTCAGCTGCGCTCGCAGCCGTGCGCGCCGAAGGCGGTCGCCGATCCTCCGCGCGAGCGCGGTGTTGTCGACGACCACGACATGCCGGGTGCTGCGCATGGCCCGCACTCTAGCGCACGTCCCTACATATTCCTTTGACGATCCGGTAACGATCGGATGCCGGGGACTGGCGCATGGGCCGGCAGAGTGGCAGACTGACGCCCCTTTTTCCGGGAGGCGCGAGATGCATACCGATGGTCACGTGGGAGAGCCGAAACTCTCGCGAGCGCACCGCCATGGCGCCTCACCATTTCCGCCCATCGCCGAGTACGCCTTCCTCTCCGATTGCGAGTCCACGGCGCTGATCGCTCCGAGCGGCAATGTCGAGTGGCTCTGCCTTCCGCGCATGGACTCGCCGAGCGTGTTCGGCGCCATTCTCGATCGAGATGCCGGCGGCTTCCGCTTCGGCCCGGCGGACGTGACCGTACCCGCCGCCCGGCGCTACCTGCCCGGCACGATGGTGCTCGAGACCAGCTGGACCACGCCGACCGGCTGGGTGATCGTCCGGGACGTACTCCTGATCGGGCCGTGGGCGCACGAGAAGGAGCGCTCCCGCACCCATCGACGGGCTCCCACCGATTACGACGCCGAGCACATCCTGCTGCGAACGGTCCGTTGCGTGAACGGCGAGGTCCAGCTCTCGGTCGATTGCGAGCCCGTCTTCGACTACGGCCTGAAGATCGGCCAGTGGGAGTACACGGAGTCGGGCTACCACCAGGGCGTGTGCCGCGGTGACGGAGAGCTCGCGCTCACGCTGACGAGCGACATGAACATCGGGTTCGAGGGTCCGCGCGCGATCGCTCGCACGCTGATCAAGGAGGGCGAGTCGCGGTTCTGCGCGCTCTCCTGGGGCGAGCGCGAGCCGCCGCGCGAATTCGGCGACGCCTACAAGCGGCTGGTCTGGACCGCTCACCACTGGCAGCACTGGCTTGCGCGCGGCCGATTCCCGGACCACCCGTGGCGCTCGCACCTCGAGCGGTCCGCGCTGACCCTCCGAGGCCTCACCTATGAGCCGAGCGGAGCGGTGATCGCCGCACCCACCACCTCACTGCCGGAGACGCCGGGGGGCGAGCGCAACTGGGACTACCGATACTCGTGGATTCGCGACTCCACCTTCGCCCTGTGGGGCCTCTACACCCTGGGCTTCGACTGGGAGGCGACCGACTTCCTCTACTTCGTCGCCGACGTCGCGAGCGGCGAGGAGGACCTGCAGGTCATGTACGGGATCGACGGCGAGCGTGTGCTCACCGAGCGGATCCTGGAGCACCTCGACGGCTACGAAGGTGCCCGCCCGGTTCGCGTTGGGAACGGCGCGTACAACCAGAAGCAGCACGACGTGTGGGGGGCGGTGCTCGACTCGGTCTACCTGCACACCAAGTCTCGCGATCACCTCGACGAGCGGATCTGGCCGATGCTGGTGCGCCAGGTCGAGGCGGCCATGACCCACTGGCGCGAGCCGGACCGCGGCCTCTGGGAGATCCGCGGCGAGCCGCAGCATTTCACGTCATCCAAGCTGATGTGCTGGGTCGCCGCCGACCGTGGCGCCAGGCTCGCGCGGCTGCGCGAGGACGCCGAGCTCGCCAGCCGCTGGCAGGATGCAGCCGACGAGATGCACGCCGACATCCTCGCCAACGCCGTCGACAAGCGGGGGGTGTTCACCCAGCACTACGGGACCGAGGCGCTCGACGCCTCCGTTCTGCTCATGCCGCTGATGCGCTTCCTTCCGCCGGACGACGAGCGCATCCGCAGGACGGTGCTGGCAATTGCCGACGAGCTGAGCGTCGACAGCCTGGTGCTGCGCTATCGGCCGGAACAGACCGACGATGGGCTCAGCGGAGCCGAAGGGACCTTCACGATCTGCTCGTTCTGGCTCGTCTCCGCGCTGGTCGAGATCGGGGAGACGGTGCGAGCGCGGCGCCTGTGCGAGAAGCTCCTCGCGTACGCGAGCCCGCTCGGCCTCTACGGCGAGGAGATCGATACGACAACGGGGCGGCACATGGGCAACTTCCCGCAGGCCTTCACCCATCTCGCCCTGATCAACGCGGTGATGCACCTGATCCGCGTCGAGATGCACGGCAGCGCGCCGGCTCCCCTCTCGCCGGAGTCGATGGTTCCGGCCAAGGCGACAGGCAATGGAAAGGGCGTGGTGACGCCGGTACCCTGACGGCATGACCCCCGAGCAGCGGCCCTTCCGATTCGGGCTGATGATCGACACCCGCCAGACCAGTCGAGAGAGCCTCATCGAGCTCGCCCGACGGAGCGAGGCGGCCGGCATCTCGATCCTGCTGGGCACCGATCATCTCGGCCGCTGGGCGTCCCTCCCGATGCTGCAGGCGGCCGCGGCGGTGACGAGCCTCCGGATCGGCAACTTCGTTCTCAACAACGACCTGCGCCACCCGGTCGTCCTTGCGCAGGAGCTCGCGACCGTCGACCTGGTCACCGAGGGGCGGCTGGAGATCGGCATCGGGGCGGGCTGGGCGCGCTCCGAATACGATGCGGCGGGGATTCAGTTCGATCCGCCGCGCCTTCGCCTGGATCGGATGGAGCGATCGGTCGAGATCCTCAAACAAGCGCTTCGCGACGGCAGGATCGACATGCCGGCCTCACCGGCCGGTCCACAGATCCGCCTCGATTCGGTGCCGCGCTCCGTCCAACAGCCGCATCCACCGTTCCTGGTGGGCGGCGGCGGTCCGCGCCTGCTGCGCTACGCGGCACGGGAGGCGGACATCGTCGCGCTCAATCCGCGAGCCAGGCGAGAGGGCGGCCTCCAGAGCTCGGACATCGGTGAGGCGGACGTGGACCGCAAGATCGGCTGGGTGCGCGAGGCGGCCGCGGATCGCTGGGCCCTGCTCGAGATCAACGTGGTTCTCTTCGGCGTCGATCCGGAGTACCGGCGCCGGAGCGGACCGCCGCCCACGCGCATTCACGAGATCAGCGAGGAAGAGGTGCCGCGCAGCCCCCACTACCTCACTGGGGACCCCGGTGAGATGACCGAGCAGCTCCTCGCACGGCGCGAGCGCTGGGGCATCAGCTACGTGGCAATGCGGCCCGAGCACCTCAAGCCGACGATCGAGGTGATGCGCCGGCTGGCGGGCCGCTGAGCGGCTGGCATCGGTCCTGCGCTGTGAGGATCCGATCCCACCGAAGATAGCGAGGTACCGAGACCATGCCGACCACCACCCGCAGATCGTCTCGCCCGGCCCAGACGGGGGACAACGGCCATTCGCCGGAGCCGCGCTACGCCAAGCTCGGGGTCGAGGTCCAGCGCTTCGGTACCCTGCGCGACCTGCCGATCGGCCTCTCCGCGCGGGCCCGCGCGTCCAGCTGTGAGCTGCTCAATACCGTGCTGGCCGACAGCACGATCCTGTACAGCCTCTACAAGAAGCACCACTGGCTGGTCGCGGGGCCGACTTTCTATCAGCTGCACCTCCTGTTCGACAAGCACGCCGAAGAGCAGCTTGAGCTGGTCGACCTCCTGGCCGAGCGCGTCCAGTCGCTCGGCGGCATCGCGGTCGGCGACCCGCGGCACGTGGCGGAGCTGACGCGCATCGACCGCGCTCCCGATGGGGCCGAAGACGTGCCGGCCATGATCACCCGTCTGCTGCAGGCCCACGAGCTCGTGATTCAGGGCGCGCGAGACGGGATCGAGACGACCGAGAAGAGCAAGGACTGGGGCAGCAACGACCTGCTGATGAGCGAGGTGCTGCGGCGCAACGAGCTGCAGGTCTGGTTCATCGCCGAGCACCTGGTGGATGTGCCGCTGATCGAGAGCTGAGCCGAGCGAGGCCGAAGCCGATCAGCGCCCCGACCAGCGCGAAGACGAGCGCCAGCAGCGCGCCGGGGCCGCCGGAGGCCGGGATCTCGAGCAGCGGCGTCCATACGCCAACCAGGATCGCCCAGAGGATCGGGCGGCGCCCGGACAGTGCCGCGACGAGGGCAGTGGCGCCGACCAGGCCGACCGCCGTGATCCCGGTGTCGTCCCAGCTCGCCCGCGAGTCGACCCACCCGATCGCGAGGCCGAGGCCCACGGCCACGACGACGAGCGCCGGATCGCGCCAACGGGGCGGCGCGTCCATGCTTCTTGCCTCCTTCATCG
>JBDUDC010000013.1:0-20951 GCA_040003165.1 Chloroflexota bacterium | reverse complement strand
TCCTGGCGCTCGACATGGGCGGACTGACCCCGATCCTGTACGGCTTCATCAACCGCGACGAGATCGTCGACATGCTCAGCGCGATCAGCGGCCAGCGCATGCTCTTCAACTTCTTCCGCGTCGGCGGGGTCAACTTCGACGTCAACGACGAGTTCATCTCGCGCCTCGGGACGTGGCGGACGCGCGCGCTGGCGACGGTCGAGGACAACGAACGGATCCTGACCCAGAACGAGATCTTCACGGCGCGGACCAAGGGAATGGGCGTGCTGAGCGGACAGGAAGCCATCAGCCTCGGGGTGAGCGGCCCGAACCTGCGCGCCTCGGGGGTGCCGCTCGACATGCGGAAGGCACATCCCTATCCGCCGTACGACCAGCTCGAATTCGACGTGATCACCCAAACGTCGGGCGACACCTACGCGCGCTACCTGCAACGCGTGGCCGAGATCAAGCAGAGCATCCATCTCATCGACCAGATCGTCGATCGCATGCCGCACGGCCCCGTCCAGGCTCAGGTGCCGGGCATCATTCGGCCCCGCCCGGGGAGGGCCTATGCCGCGGTCGAGAGCCCCCGTGGCCTGTACAGCGTGTACGCCATCAGCGACGGCGGGCCGAACCCGTATCGCTTCCGCATGCGCGACCCGAGCTTCATCTCGCTGCAGGTGATGCCGAAGCTGATGCCGGGGCACCTGATCGCCGACACGATGGCGATCATGGCCAGCTTCGACCCGATCATGGGCGGCGTCGACAAGTAGATGGACTTCCCCCTGCTGCTGGGGATCGGCCGCTTCTTGCTGGCCACCACCCTCCTGCTGCTGCTGACCGTCCCGACCGCCTTCATCATCATCTACCTCGAGCTGAAGATGATCGCCCTCATGCAGCTGCGCATCGGGCCCAATCGGGTGGGCCCGGCGGGCATCTTCCAGAGCGCGATCCACGGCTTCAAGGTGCTCGGCAAGGAGGACTTGACCCCCGACCAAGCCGATCGGCCGATCTTCACGCTCGCGCCGTGGATGGTCTTCATGGCGGCGGCGATGAGCATGCTCGTCATCCCGTTCGCACCTGGGCTGGTGGCCTTCGACAGCGAGATCAGCGTCGTCTACTTCTTCGCCATCATCGGCCTGTCGGTGGTCGGGCTGCTGGTCGCCGGCTGGGCGAGCTACAACAAGTACTCGCTGCTCGGTGGGCTGCGCAGCGCGGCGCAGATGGTGAGCTACGAGATCCCGCTCACCCTCTCGATCGTGGGCGTCGTCGTCCTGACCGGCACGCTCTCCTTCACCCAGATCATCGAATGGCAGCGCCTGCACGGCTGGGCGGTGATCTGGCAGTTTGTGGGCTTCCCGATCTTCTACATCGCATCGACGGCGGAGATCAACCGGACCCCGTTCGACCTCGTCGAGGCCGACAGCGAGATCGTCGCCGGCTTCGCGACCGAGTACTCGGGGATGCGGTTCGGCTTCTTCTTCTTCGCCGAGTACGTGGCGCTCTTCGTCATGAGCGGCATCCTGGTGACGCTATTCTTCGGCGGCTGGCTGGCACCGTGGCCGTTCCCCGCCCAGCTCTCCGGCTTCGCGGGCTCGCTCTACGGCCTCTTTTGGTTCATCCTGAAGACCTACATCTTCGTCCTGATCTCGATCTGGGCCCGCGCCACCCTCCCCCGCATCCGCGTCGACCAGCTCATGGGAATGGCCTGGAAGGCGCTTCTGCCGATCGCCATCGTCAACCTGCTGGTCACCGCCGCGGTGGTGGTCATCTTCAAGCTCTAGGAAGGGGACGGACGCAGACCGATGTCGATCTTCGGCTCCGGCATCCTGAACGGCTTCGCGACCACCTTCCGCAACCTCTTTGCGCCCAAGGTGACGCGCCAGTACCCGGAGGTCCGGCCGCCCATCCCCGACCGATGGCGTGGCCGCCTGGACCTGATCTACGACCCGTTCGGCGAGCACAAGTGCGAGGTCTGCTTCCAGTGCGCGCAGGTCTGCCCGGTCGAGGCGATCGACATGAGCGGATTCGATTCGAGCGGCAACCGGATCCGGTACGGCATGCCAGAGATCTACGACGAGCGCGTCGACCCGAACGCCTACCGCCGTGCCGGGCTGGCGGCGCGGCCGATGCGCAACCCGGCGCGCTGGGACGACGAGGTCGACTCCACGTTCGTGCGTGAGGTGGTCGAGGCCCACGATGCCCGGCCCGAGGCCCTGGTGGCCATCTTCGGCGCCGTCCAGGCCCGCTACGGCTACCTGCCCGAACGGGCCCTGCGCCTCATCAGCGACCTCATGACGATCCACTGGGCGCAGGTCTTCGGGGCCGCGGGCCTGGGTGGCTTCCGCCTGCTTCCGGGCCAGGGACACCTGATCACCGTGTGCAGCTGCGCCACCTGCCGATTCTCCGGCGGGGATGCGCTGCTCGCCGCGCTGCGCGAGGACCTGGGGATCGCGCCCGGAGAGTCGACTGCTGACGGCGCCTTCACGCTCGAGACCAGCCCCGAGGTCGGCGCCGGCGCGATCAGCCCGGCGATCCGGATCGACACGCTGGTCTATGGCCCGCTCGCACCCGACGAGGCGCGCCACCTGGTCCATCAGCGCCGCGAGGCCGCCGCGGCCGCTGTCGGCGCGGGGAGCGCGAGCTAGCCGTGACGGGCGCCGGCCTTTCGCCCCAGATCCGCATCCTGGGCGGTGGAGAGCCTCGCCTGCTGGCGGGGATCGGCGAGCTCGACCCCGGCTCGCTTGGGGCTTACCGCGCCGCGGGCGGATATGCCGGCCTGACGCGCGCCATCGAAAAGCTGTCGCCCGAGGAGCTGATCACCGACATCGCGGCCGCCGGCCTGCGGGGACGCGGCGGCGCCGGGTTCCCGACCGCCGACAAGTGGCGCCTCGCGCGCGACACGGCCGCTGATCGCAAGATCGTGGTCGCCAACCTGATGGCGACCGACCCGAGCTCCTTGGGCGATCGGGTCCTCGCCGAGGGAAATCCGCATCTCGTGCTCGAGGGGCTGCTGATCGCCGCGTTCGCGACCGGGGCGAGCGAGGCGATCATCGCGATTCGACGCGACTGGACAGTCGCCATCGAGCGGCTGCGAACCGCAATCAGCGAAGCCACCGCCGCCCGGCTGGCGGGCTATCTCGTCCTCGGCACCGACGTCAGTGTCCAGGCCACGCTGTGGGAGGGCTCGGGCGCGCTCGTGGCCGGGGAGGAGACCGCGCTCCTGCACGCGCTGCAGGGCGATCGTGGGATGCCCCTCATCCGCCCGCCCTACCCGGCGCAGCATGGACTGTGGGGCGTGCCGACCGTCGTCCAGAACGCGGAGACGCTCGCGCATGTGGCGTGGATCCTGGCCCATTCGGCGGAGGCCTTCGCCTCGATCGGCGCGGCGCAGAGCAAGGGCACCAAGCTGGTGACCATCTTCGGCAAGCTCCCCGAGAACGGCGTCCTCGAGGTGCCGCTCGGAATGCCGCTGCGCGAGCTCCTGCGCGAGGCCGGTGGCGGGATCGGGAGCACCAAGGCCCTCTTCGTCGGCGGTCCGGGTGGCGGCGCGATCGACGCGGCCGGATTCGACCTGCCCTATGACTTCGATGCCCTCGAGGGCGCCGGAGCGGTGATCGGCTCCGGATCGATCCTGGTCACCGACAGCGAGACCTGCATGGTCGACACGGCACGATTCTTCCTCGACTTCTCCGCGCGCGAAGCGTGCGGCAAGGCGGTCCCCTGCCGCATCGGAACCCGGCGCCTGGTCGAGACGCTCGACCGCATCCTGGCCGCCACTCCCCGCCCGGACGACCTGGTCGCCCTTCGAGCCCTCTCGCGCAAGATCAGCGACACGGCGCTCTGCAAGCTCGAGGCGCTGGCCCCCGGCCCGATGCTGACGACGCTCGACCGCTTCCCCGACGAGTACCGCGCCCACGCCGAGCGCGGCGTCTGCCTCGCCGGCGCCTGCCAGACCGCCGGCATCGCCCCGCTCCTCTCGCCCCTGACCGACGGCGGCTAGGTAGGATAGCGGCGATGTTCGAACCGACCGGTGGCAACGGCCAGGGAAATGGCCACAGCAATGGGAAGGCGATCGACTACACGCCGCTCTGGCCGATGGTGCCCGGCACGCAGACGCTGTCGGTCACGGTCAACGGCCAGCGGGTCGAGGCGGAAGAGGGCCAGACCATCCTGCAGGCCTGCCGGGTGCTGGGGGTCGAGGTGCCGACCCTCTGCTACGAGCCGAAGCTGGCTCCCTACGGCGCCTGCCGCATCTGCGTGGTCGAGGTCGAAGGCCAAGAGAACACCCCGATCTCGTGCGGCACGAAGATCGAGGACGGGATGGTCATCACCACCCACTCGGATCGGGTCATCGAGAACCGTCGCCTCGTCCTCGAGCTGATCTTCAGCGACCACGACGCGTACTGCCTGCCGCCGTGCCAGTTCAAGTGCCCGACCCGGGTCGACATCCCCGGCTACCTAAAGCAGAACACGCTCGGCAACTGGGAAGAGGCGACCCGCATCCTGAAGCGCTCGCTCCCGTTCCCGGCGATCCTGGGGCGCGTCTGCCCGGCCCCGTGCGAGACCCACTGCCGTCGCGAGGAGGTCGACACCGCGATCGCCATCCGCGACTCGCACCGCTACTGCGCCGACCGCGTCCTGGAGGTCGATGCGCCGGCGCCCATTCCGTGGCCAAAGGACCCGCCGACCGGTCGCCGAGTGGCGGTCATCGGCGCTGGGCCTGCAGGGCTTACGGCCGCCTACTACCTCCAGCTGCGCGGCCACGCCTGCGACGTGTTCGAGGCCGAGCCGGAGCAGGGCGGGATGCTGACCTACGGAATCCCCCAGTACCGCCTGCCGAAGGGCTGGATGGACCGCGAGCTCAACCACGTATGGGAGCTCGGCGCGACCCTCAAGCCGAACATGCGCCTCGGCCGGGACTTCCACCTGGCCGATCTGCTGCCCGACTACGACGCGGTCTACCTCAGCATCGGCTGCTACAAGTCGAACGAGCTCGGGATTCCCGGCGAGAAGGCCGATGGCATGGTCAACGCGCTCGAGAATCTCTACAACTCGACCCGCGGCCTGCCGGTCCCGCGGCTGCGCGGCGCTCGGGTGGTGGTGATCGGCGGCGGCTTCACGGCCATCGACTGCACCCGCACCAGCATTCGCCAGGGCGCCGCCGAGGTGAGCCTCGTCTATCGCCGCGACCTCAAGGACATGCCGGCCCAGGACGAGGTGTTCGAGGCCATCGAGGAAGGGGCCCGCGTCGTCTTCCAGGCCGCGCCCGTGCGCATCGTGACCAGCGATCGCGATCGCGTGACCGGCGTCGAGTTCCAGCGCATGAAGCTGGGCGAAGCGGACGAGAAGGGGCGGCGACGCCCCGAGCCGATGCCCGGCACCGAGTTCATCGTCGAGTGCGACACCGTGCTGGGCGCCATCGGCCAGGGACCTGAGCTGGCGTGGATCGACGAGGAGCCGGACGAGATCCGCGCCGCGCTCCAGGTGTCGCGCCGCGGCACCCTGGAGAGCGAGGAGAATATCTTCCGCACCAACGTGCCGAAGGTCTTCGTCTCCGGCGACGTGCGGACCGGGTCGGCGACGGTGGTCGAGGCGATCGGTGAGGCTCGGCGCGCCTCATACGCCATGGACTACTGGCTGCGCGGCCAGGACCTCGACGACCCGCAGGTTCGTCGGGTGGTGAGCGAGCCGCAGCCGAGCTTCCTCACCATCGTGCCCTTCACCGACGACGTGAAGGAGCCACGCGCCCTGATGGGCAAGGGCGGCCCCGAGCAGCGGCGCGACAACTTCAGTGAGTATGAGTACGGCTACACGCATGACCAGGCGATGGCCGAGGCGGGGCGCTGCCTGCAGTGCACCTGCGAGGCGATCGGCCATTGCGACCTGCGCGAGGCGGCGATCGAGTACGAGACGACCCTCAACATGGCGATCGACGAGCGCTCGATCCAGGACAACCCGTACGTCGGCGTCAACCACGGCTATGGCCGCGATGAGACGCACTCCTTCATCCTGCGCGACTACTCTCGCTGCATCGATTGCGGGCGCTGCGCGCAGGTCTGCAAGGACATCGTGGGCGCAGGCTGCTACGACTTCATCGGCAAGGGCTTCGACAGCCTGGTCACGACGGCGGACTACGTGTCACTCAACGAGACGCCGTGCGTTTCGTGCGGTCGCTGCGCGGAGACGTGCCCGGTGGGCGCCCTCATGCCCCGGCCGCGGACGCTCGAGACCTACCAGCTCGACATCAGCCGATGCATCTTCTGCGGCATCTGCGCCGATGCCTGCCCGTACGACGCCCTGCGCTGCGGACCGGAGTTCGAGTTCAGCGAATACCAGCGAGACCTGCCGATGCTCGACATTCTCGAGATGTCCGACCGGGAGCGACCGACCCGTTAGACCTTGTCGAGCTTGATCGTCCAATCGGTGCAGCTGGCGTCGGTCTGCTCGATGAAGTAGCCCCCGGCCGGCACGTCGGCCACGAACATGACCTTGAGGGCCGGGTTCTTCTTGCTGAAGGTGAACGACCCGCCGTCCTGGATGACGGAGACCGCCGATGTCTTGCACGCGGTCGTGAGGCTGAGCCGGTAGCGACCTGGCGCGAGCGGATGGGCGACCTTGGCGTCTCCGGCCTTGACGGTCGCGGAGGTCGGCTGATTGGCGCCGCCCCCGCCCCCACCGCCACCCGTGGCAGTGCCCCCGCAGCCGCTCACCAGGAGCAGGGTGGCGGCCATGACCACCACGGGCAATCCGTGTCTCACGGTGAGGTGACCTCCGCGGTGCGGCTCAACTTGCGCCGTGATTATCGGTCCAGTGGGGCGGAATGCAATGGGTGAACTGCGGCTGGGCCGCGACCGCGGCGCCGTGCGCTAGAATCGCATCGGCCTCCCTCGCGAGGCCGAACTTCTGCCGCAGACAGGAGTCCTTGCCCTGGAGCCCTCCGGCATCCTGTTCGTCCTGCTCGCCATCGGCGTCGTCGGCGGCGGATTGGCCGTGGTCACCCTCCGCAACGTGATCCACTCGGCGATCGCGATGATGATCTGCTTCGGCTCGCTGGCGGGCATGTACGCCCTGCTCGGCGCTCCCATCGTGGCGGCCGCCCAGGTCCTCATCTACCTTGGAGCCATCAGCGTCCTGATCCTCTTCGCCATCATGCTCACGCAGGCCGGCGACGCCAATCTGCCCGCTCCCTTCCATCCACAGGTCTGGTTCGCGGCGGTGACCGCGATAGCGGTGGTCGGCGTGGTCGGCTGGGCCGTCTTCCAGACCGATTGGCGGGCTGGCGCGGTGGTGGTCGGCGTGGGCGTCCAGGCGATCGCGAAAGCGCTATTCACCGACTATGCGCTGCCCTTCGAGGTGATCGCGCTCCTCCTGCTCGCCGCGATCATCGGGGCCATCTACCTGGCACGCCGCCCGGAAGACGACGAGCGGGCCGCCTGATGCCCAGCCTGGAGGGATACCTGGTCGTCTCGGTCCTGCTCTTCGGGCTTGGCGCATTCGGCTTCATGGCCCGAAGGAACGCGATCCTGATGTTGATCTCGATCGAGCTGATGCTCAATTCCGTCAATCTGAGCCTGGTTGCCTTCAACGCCTACCGCCCGGCGCCACAGAACGCCGGTGCGATCTTCGCCCTGATGGTGATGGCGGTGGCGGCCGCGGAGGCGACCGTCGGGCTGGCGCTCGTGATCGCGATCATCCGCAGTCGTCAGACCGCAGAGGTCGATGACTATTCCGACCTCAAGGAGTAGGCCCGGCCCGTGGAGCTGCTGATCGTCCTGATTCCCGCGCTGCCGATCGCCGGCTTCCTGTTTGCGGTCTTCGTCGGCCCGCGGCTCGACCTCATTCCGTCGCATCACCCCGAACACCCGGTCGAGCACGGCGCGCCCGACGACCACGCTATCCACGAGGTCGTTGACGAGAGCGGGCTCCACTCGATCCCGACCGAGGAGGAGCAGGCGCGCACGTCGCCGCATGCCGGCCATGCGGACGCGCTCTCGAACGCCAACGGCGCCGACGGGGTGATCCCGCCCGAGTACGACGACGGCCGCGGACAGCCCGGTCACGTCGTGGCGGGCGCGGCGCAGCCGGTCTATCGGTCGTGGGTGGTGCCGACCGGCCTGGTCGGGCTCGGCTGGATCTTCAGCATGATCGTGTTCGCAGTCGTCGTTTTCGGCGGCAAGCCGTACCACGTCACCGTCTATGAGTGGATCACCTCGGGCGACTTCAAGATCGAGGTCGCCTTCCTCGTCGACGGTCTGACCGCGGCGCTCCTCCTGGTAGTCAGCTCGGTGGGCCTGCTGGTCCACGTCTACAGCATCGGCTACATGAACGGCGACCGCGGCTTCTGGCGCTTCTTCGCCTACCTGAACCTCTTCATGTTCAGCATGCTGCTGCTGATCCTGGGCGACAACTTCCTGATGCTGTACGTCGGCTGGGAGGCGGTCGGCCTGTGCAGCTACGCGCTGATCGGCTTCTGGTACAAGAAGCCATCGGCGGCGGGCGCGGCCAAGAAGGCGTTCATCGTCAATCGGGTCGGCGACTTCGGGTTCGGGCTCGGGATCATCATGATCTGGACCCTGCTCGGCACGCTCAGCTTCGATGGGGTCTTCGCCGGCATCGGGCACCTCGCGGACTGGCAGATCACCACCATCGCCCTCCTCCTCTTCGCCGGCGCGGTGGGCAAATCTGCGCAGTTCCCCCTGCACGTGTGGCTGCCCGACGCGATGGAGGGGCCGACCCCGGTCAGCGCCCTGATCCACGCCGCCACCATGGTCAACGCTGGGGTCTACCTCGTCGCCCGCGCCAACCCGATCTTCGCCGGCTCATCGGTCGCGATGTACGTGGTGGCGGGAATCGGCATCTTCACCGCGATCTTCGCCGCGGCCATCGCTCTCACCCAGAACGACATCAAGAAGGTGCTCGCCTACTCGACCGTCAGCCAGCTTGCCTACATGTTCTTCGCGCTCGGGATCGGCGCGTGGGTCGCGGCCATCTTCCACCTCGTCAGCCACGGCTTCTTCAAGGGGCTGCTCTTCATGGGCTCGGGCTCGGTGATCCACGGCGCGCAGGGGGAGCAGGACATGCGCTTCCTGGGCGGCCTCGGCGATCGAATGCCATGGACCTTTCGGACGATGCTGATCGGCTCACTGGCGCTGGCCGGCATCCCACCGCTGGCCGGCTTCTTCTCGAAGGACGAGATCCTGGGAGAGGCGTTCAGCCGCGGCTACCTCCTCTTCTACGGGGTGGGGATCGTGGTCGCCTTCATGACCGCCTTCTACACCTTCCGCATGGTGTTCATGACCTTTGCCGGATCGTGGCGCGGCCCGGCCGACGCCTGGAAACATGTCCACGAGAGCGCGACGACGATGGTCGCGCCGCTCATCATCCTGGCCGTGCCCACGGCGCTGGTCGGCCTGCTGCTCGGCATCCCCCCGGAGAGCGGCCTGATCCACTCCTGGCTGGCTCCCGTCTTCGCCGGCGCGGAGGAGGCGCACGCCGGCGTGCTGCCCGGCTCACTCGTGGCCGGCGGGCACGCGAGCTTCGAGCTGTTCGGCATCGGCGGCCTGCTCCTGCTCATTGGTGCGACCGCCGGGATCCTGGGGATCGCCCTCGCCTGGCAGTGGTACGTCACCAAGCCGGACGCCCCCGGCCGCTTCGTCGAGCGGATCCCGTTCGGCCTCGGCCCGGGCATGTACGCGGCGAGCGTGAACAAGTACTACATCGACGACATGTACCAGCTCGTCTTCGCCCGCGGGGGCGTGCTGCTCGGTAACGCGCTGTGGTGGTTCGATGCCCACGTCATCGATGGCGCCGTCAACGGCGCCGGGTGGCTGGCCGGACGCGCCGGAGCGCTGATGCGGCGCGCGCAGACCGGGCGAGTCGAGAACTATGGGCTCGGCATCGCGGCAGGCCTCGTGATCGTGCTGGTCGTCTACGCCGTGGCGCGCTGAGCCGATGAGCGGATTGCCTGTCCTTTCGCTGGTCGTCTTCACCCCGCTGCTCGGGGTGCTTGCGCTCCTCTTCGTGCCGGCCGCCAACCATCGGCTGATCCGCTGGGTCGCGCTGATCGCCGCGCTCGCGAGCCTCGCCTTCAGCCTGGTCCTGCTCGGCTACGACGCCGCCGGGGCCGAGTTCCAGTTCACGGAGAACGTCGACTGGATCCCCGCCTTCGGGATGGGCTATCGGATGGGGATCGACGGCCTCTCCATGGTGCTGGTCATCCTCACGACCGTGCTCAGCGTGGTCGCCATCTTCTACTCCTGGGAGCCGATCAAGACACGGGTCAAGGAGTACTACGCGACGATGCTGCTGCTGATGGTCGGCATGCTGGGCGTGTTCGTCGCGCTCGACCTCTTCCTCTTCTACGTGTTCTGGGAGATCAGCCTCATCCCGATGTACCTGGTGATCGGGATCTGGGGCGGACCGCGCCGCATCTACGCGACGGTGAAGTTCGTGATCTACACGCTCGTCGGGTCGCTGCTGATGCTGGTCGCGATCGTGGCCGTTGCGATCGCGCACGCATCGGCCGGCCATCCGTTCACCTTCAGCTACGTCGAGCTTCGTGGCTTCCCGTATGCCGACACGCTCCAGGCGCTGGCCTTCGTCGCCTTCTTCCTGGCCTTCGCCATCAAGGTGCCGATGTGGCCGTTCCACACCTGGCTGCCCGATGCGCACGTCGAAGCACCGACCGCGGGCTCGATCATCCTGGCCGGGGTGCTGCTGAAGCTCGGCGGCTACGGCTTCCTGCGCTACTCGATCCCGCTCCTGCCAAACGCGGCGATGAGCTTTGCGCCGGTGATCATCGCGCTGGCCGTGATCGCGATCCTGTACGGCGCCCTGGTGGCCATGGTGCAGCCAGACATGAAGAAGCTGGTCGCCTACTCGTCGGTCAGTCACATGGGCTTCGTGATGCTGGGCGCCTTCGTGTTCAACACCCAAGGGCTGCAGGGCTCCGTCTTCCAGATGGTGAGCCACGGCATCACCACCGGCGCGCTCTTTCTCCTGGTCGGCGTGATCTACGAGCGCACCCACGATCGGCAGATCGCGCACATGGGTGGGCTGAACGGCCGCCTGCCGCACTATGCCGCGATCTTCGGCCTCTTCACGTTCGCGAGCATCGGCCTGCCCGGCCTGTCGGGCTTCGTGGGCGAGTTCCTGGTGGTGCTGGGAGCGTTCCGCTACAACGGCTGGGTGGCGGCCGCCACGATGCTAGTGGTGATCGCCAGCGCGGTCTACATGCTCTGGATGTTCCAGCGCGTCTTCTTCACCGTGCCGTCCGACTGGGCGCGTCGCTGGTGGCCCGCGCTGCGGGACATGAGCCGCAGCGAGTGGCTCGCGCTGGCCCCACTCATCGTGCTGGTGGTCGCGCTGGGGGTCTACCCGGCGCCGGTGCTGCACGCGATCGCCGCGCCGGTCGAGCGCATCATCAATGCGGTCCATGGCGCCGGTCTCGCCTCGTTCAGCCTGCCGTGGTAGCTGCATGCTGACCGACCTCGTCACCCTGCTGCCGGAGCTGATCCTCACCGTCCTGGTGCTGGTCGTGATCAGCGTCGACCTCTTCCTGCCGCCGACCGAGAAGTGGTGGCTGACGCCGATCACGATCGCAGGTCTGGTTCTCGCCGGCGCCGCATGCGTGGTGGTCTGGGGCGTCAACGCGACCGTCTACGGCGGCTTCTACGTCGTCGACGACCTGTCGGTCTTCTTCAAGGCGGCCACGATCCTGATCGGCATCCTGTCAGCGCTCTTCGTGCCGTCCTACCTGCGCACGCGCGGCCTGCCGATGGGCGAGTTCAACGCGATCCTGATCTTCGCGCTGATCGGCATGTGCGTGCTGTCGAGCTCGGCCGACCTGATCACCCTCTTCCTCGGGCTCGAGCTGATGGTGATGCCGTCGTACCTGCTGACCGGCTTCCACAAGACCGATCGCTACAGCAACGAGGGCGGGCTCAAGTACTTCCTGCTCGGGTCATTCGCGAGCGCGATCCTGCTCTTCGGGATCGCATGGACGTACGGGCTGACCGGCTCGACCCACCTCGATGCCATCGCGCGGGCGATGGGAGGCGGCGTCACCCCCGCCCTGCTGGTGGCGGTCGGGTTCCTGACCGTGGGCGGCACCTTCAAGATCGCGGCGGTGCCGTTCCACTACTGGACCCCGGATGCCTACCAGGGAGCGCCGACCCCCATCACCGGCTTCCTGTCGGTCGGCCCGAAGCTGGGCGCCTTCGCACTTCTGATCCGGGTCTTCGTCGATGGGCTCGGACCGATCCGCGCGGACTGGCTGGGCGTCTTCGCGGTGCTCGCCGTGCTGACCATGACCGGCGGAAACATCGTGGCCCTCGCCCAGGTCAACGTAAAGCGCATGCTGGCCTACAGCTCGATCGCGCACACCGGCTACATCATGGCCGGCCTTGCCGCGTTCGCCAACGCGCGCAGCGCGACAGCCCAGGCACAGGGGATCGAGGCGATCCTGTTCTACGTGCTCGGCTATGCGGTCATGAACATCGCGGCGTTTGCAGTGGTCGGAATGCTCCAGCGCGACACGCAGCGCTACGGCGGGCTGGCGTCGTTCGCGGGGCTCGCCGGCCGCGCTCCGGTGCAGGCTGCGGCGATGGCCGTCCTCCTCCTCTCACTGACCGGCATCCCGCCCACCGTCGGCTTCTTTGCCAAGCTCTACATCCTGTTCGCGAGCGTCGACGCCGGGCTGACCTGGCTCGCGGTGATCATCGTCCTCAACGCGGCGCTGGCGGCCTTCTACTATCTCCGCGTCATCGTCTATATGTACATGCGAGATCCCGAATCCGATCCCGCGCCCATCGAAAGCTCGTCCTTCGGCAGCATCGGCCTCGCGCTCAGCGTGATCGGCGTCCTGGTGCTGGGCATCTTTCCCGCCCCGGTCCTTGACCTGCTGAAGATCTCGGCCGCGAGCCTCTTCTAGCCATGGCCCCGCAACCGGAGCGGGCGCAGGAGAGGCACGAGGAGGGCCTCGCCGCCGCCGCGGAGGGTCTGCTCGGCGGTCGTCGCTTGGTGATCGCCGCCAATCGCGGACCGGTCACCTTCGGCCTCTCCGGCGATGGCGCGCTGCGGCCGCGGCGCGGCGCGGGGGGCGTCGTGACCGCACTCGGCCAGGTCAGCCGCCACGTGCCGGTCACCTGGGTCGCGGCGCCGATGAGCGAGGGCGACCGTCGCGCGGCCGCCAACCCAAAGCTGATCGACGCCGCTCTGCGAGATCCAGCGCTGCGCCTCCGCTTCGTGGCCATCGAGCGCGGCGTGTACGAGGCTGCCTACAACGTGATCGCCAACCCGCTGCTCTGGTTCCTGCAGCACCAGATGTGGAATCTCCCCGAGCGGCCCGTGATCGACGCGAGCGTGATGCGCGCCTGGGAGCACGGTTATCTCCCGGTCAACCGCGCGTTCGCCGCCGAGCTGCTGCGCCAGGTCCCGCGCGGCGAGGCGCGCCCCCGGATCATGCTGCACGACTACCACCTCTATCTCGCCGCCGAGCCGATCCGCGCCGCACGCCCGCGGGCCCTGCTCAGCCACTTCACCCACATCCCGTGGCCGCCGTCGTCGATCTGGCAGGTGGTGGCGCCCACCATCCGGGAGTCGATCTGCCGGGCGATGTGCGCTAACGACGTGGTTGGCTTCCAGACGGAGCGCTACGCGCACAACTTCCTGCGCAGCGTGGAGTCGTTCGTACCCGGCGCGGTCGTCGATTACGAGGCCGGCACCGTCCGGCGGGCTGGCCACGTCGCCCATGTGCGGACATATCCGATCAGCATCGACGTCGTCGCTACCCGCCGGGTCGCCGCCTCGCGCGCCGCACTGCGGCGCTACGACGAGCTGGAGGCGATGCGGCGCGGACCGATCCTGGTGCGCGTCGATCGGCTGGAACCGTCGAAGAACATCCTGCGCGGCTTCGCCGCCTTCGAGGCGCTGCTCACCCGCTACCCACGCTATCGCGGACGGGTCCGATTCCTCGCGTTCCTGGTTCCCTCGCGGACGAACCTGCGGGAGTACGGCGACTACGGCCGCAAGGCGCAGGCCCTGGTCGACCGGATCAATGCCCGATTCGGGCATGGCGGCTACAGCCCGATCGAAATCTTCTACGAGAACGACTATGCGCAGGCGCTCGCCGGCCTGGCTGTCGCCGACGTGGTGCTCGTCAACCCGCTGGTCGACGGCATGAACCTGGTCGCCAAGGAGGCGACGGTCGTCTCTCGCCGCAACGCGGTCATCGTACTCTCCGAAACGGCGGGCGCCTTCGACCAGATGGCCGATGGCGTCCTCTCCGTGGCGCCGGCCGACGTGGTGGGTACCGCCGACGCGCTGCGCGCCGCGCTCGAGATGCCCGCCGCGGAACGCGCGGAACGCCTCGCGCGGCTGCGCAGCGGGGTCGAGCGCGAGGAGATCACCTGGTGGCTCCGGCGCCAGCTCGAGGACCTGGCCGAGATCGCGAAGCCCCGCCCGCGGCGCTGACCCTCAGACTCCCGACAGCACCGCGACGAGCTCGTCCGGGCTGTCGACCGTCACATCGGCCGCTAGCGCGACGGCAGCCGGCACCTCTCCACTGCCGCCGACTGCCACGATGGCGGCCGCCAGGTTGCCCGCCGCCCGGAGCTCGGTCGCCGCGCGGAACATGTCGAGATCGGTCACGTCGTCGCCGGCAACCACCAGGCCTCGCAGCTCATACCGCTCGACGACCTCGCGCAGCGCGGTTCCCTTGTCGCCCCCGCCGATCGGCCGCAGCTCGACCGAGAGGCGCCCTTCGCGCAGCTCGAGCCCGTCGGGCAGGTGCGCGAGCGCTGCCAGGATCCGCTCTCGCGCCTGGGCGGGCTGCGCCGCGTTCCGGTAGTGCACCGCGGCGGAGAGCCCCTTCTCGTCGAGCACGAGGCCGGGCTCCGCGGAGAGCCCCGCCAGCGCCGAGCGCAGCAGGGCGGCGACCTGGCTCGAATCCATCCCGACGCGCGCTCGCGTCGCTCCCGGATCGAGCCATTCGACCCCGTGGTTGCCGATTACGAGCAGCTCGGGGAGCGCCGAGATCTCCCTCGCGTCGGCGGCCGCGCGGCCGGTGATGATCCCGACCACCGCCAGCCGCTCGGCGAGGCGCGCGAGGACATCGCGTGCGCCGGCTGCCAGTGCGACCGCGGACGGGTCGCCGACGATCGGGGAGAGCGTGCCGTCAAGGTCGGTCATGAGCCCGGCTGGATGGTGGCCCAGGGCGTCGCGCACCAGGGCCGCCGCCCGAGCGACGTCAGACGCGGTCATCGGTGACCATTGTTAGACTCCGCGCCATGCGACGTCTCCTCTCGGCTGGCTGGCTCTTGCCGGTTCTCCTGGCGACGGTGGGCGTGGCCCTGATCGTGGCGGGCCAGCTCGATTTGGGCACGGGCGTCCCGCGGTCATCACTGCTCCCGATCCCGGAGCCCAGCCCGTCGGCCGTCGCGGTCATTCCCAGCGCGAGCTCGGCGAGCGGCGCGTCCGCATCGGCGAGCCCCAGCGCGGCACCAACCGCCACGCCCTTCCCGACCCTCGCCGCGAACGCGGTCGCGACCCAGCTGACCGTTCCGCGGGTCGGCATCAATGTCGTCGTCCACGAGAGCACCAGCGACCAGAACGACGCCTTTCCCGACGAGTGCTGCGCGTTCGTGTTGCAGGGCAGCTCGGAACCCGGGCATGGGAGCAACTCATACATCTTCGCCCACGCCATGAATACCCTGTTCAAGCCGCTCTGGAACGTACAGCTCGGCGACAAAGTGCTCGTCAAGATGTCCGATGGCCACGTGATCCAATATCGCATCACGGAGGTGCATCCCAACGTGGCGTGCCCTGATCCGAACGCCGATCATGCGCTCGACCCACCCGACCCGCCGCTCGCGCTCCGATACGCCCCCAAGGACTGCAGCCAGGGCCACCGCTGGATCGCCGCGACCAAGACGGAGCGGCTCACCATGCAGACCAGCCAGGGCTTCAATCGAAACTGGGGCGAGCTGGTCGTGGTGGCCGAGCCGGTCTCGCTGAGCTGACCAGGAGCGCGGGGAGCAGCGTCACCACGGCAACCCCCAGCGCGATGCTGAAGATGAGGGTGAGCACCCCCGCGGCCTGGCCGCGCGACCACGTCTCGAGCAGATCCACGAGGCCCAGGCTGGCCCGCGGATCGACGCCTACGAAGTCGGGACGCCCGAGCTCCACGACGAGGGCGTCACGGCGCGCGGGGTCCGTGACCAGCGCGCTGAGCTCGTCAATCCGGTTCTGCCCGATGCTGGTGAGCAGCGCGAGCCCGATGCTCATCCCGAGCGTGCGGCTGGTCTGCAGCATGGCGCTCGCCACGCCGTAGGCGGACCGGCCGGCAGCCTCCACCGCCGCGCTGGCGCGGGGCGACACGGTTAGGCCGAAGCCGGCGCCGAACAGGGCGAGGTCGCGTACCAGGCGGGCCGTGTCGGTCCCCACTCCCCACCCGAGGGTGCTGACCAGCGCCGCGACCGTGAGCAGCACTCCGCCGACCGTCACCAGCCGCTCGCCGGCCACGGCGCTCAGAGCGCCGCCCAGCACCGCCCCACCGGCAATGGCGAGCGTCAGTGCGGTGAGGGCGGCGGCGGCATCTGCGGTCCCGCCACCGAGGACCCGGTTGACAAAGACCGGACCACCGATGATCGCGGTCGCCAGCGTGTAGCCCGTGAGCAGGCTCACCAGGTTCGCGGCCGAGAAGCGGGCCCGAGCGAAGAGCCGCGGATCCAGGATCGGCGCCCGCATCCGCAGCTCCACGGCGACGAACAGCGCGACCAGAGCGAGCGCGACGGCCAGCCCGCCGATGATCAACGGGTCGGTCCAGCCACGCACGCCGGAGAGCGTCACCGCTCCGACCCCCGCCAGCAGCGCACATGACAGGAGCACCGCACCGCCCACGTCGAGCCGGGCGGCGAGGCGCGGTGTCTCGATCCCGCCCGCCACGATGTAGATCAGCACCATGGTAACGATCGCGATCGGCACATTGAGGAAAAATATCCACTGCCAGGTGGCGAGATCGACGCCGGGAATCGGAAGATCGAGGTTGAGTAGTACCCAGGCGCCATACACCGGCCCGATCGCCATGCCGACGAAGATCGCGGCCCCCTCGACGCCCAGCGCCACGGCGCGCGCGCGACCCGCGAACAGGTGGCTGGCGAGCGCCATCGAGAGGGGAACGAGCGCGCCGCCGCCGAAGCCCTGGACCACCCGAGCCGCGATCAGCCAGTCGATGCCGCGCTCGGGGCCCGCGAATCGGGCCATCCCCGCACCCAGGCTCCCCGCCGCGAACAGGAGCAGCGCGATCACGTACAGGCGGCGAGCGCCCCACAGGTCCGCCGCGCGGCCGGCGAGTGGCATCGCAACCAGGTAGGCCAGCAGGTAGGCGTTGATGATCCACGATGCGCGAGCGAGATCGCGCCAGCCGCCGAAGTCGGCGACGATTGCCGGCAGCGCGATCGCGACGACCATGAGCTCCGCGCCCCCGATCAGGACCCCGAGCGAGGCCGCCAGCAGGGCCGCCCAGGCGGCGACCGGATGCATCCTGACCGATGGGCCCTCCACCGCGACCTTGCTCAAAGGTCGGCACGCTCCAGAGCGAGGCCGGCGGCGGTCAGCAGCAGGGCGGCGGCCGCCAGGCCGATGCCGGTCGCCTGCAGGGCTCGGCCGAGCGGCCAGCCGGCCGGCAGCTCAGCGAGCAGGAAGTAGCCGCTAGCCGGCGTGAAGCTGCGCGCGGCTGGGATCGCCAGCGATCCCGTCCCGAGGGCCGAGCAGGCGAGCAGGGTGAGCAGGCTCGCGCGGCGGGGTGGCACGAGCGCGCCAGCCAGCATTCCCAGCGCCAGGGCGGCAACGGCGGCGCTGCCGACGGCCAGCATCGCGAGGGCGAAGCGCAGCGGGTCGAGAGCCGGAGCAGCGGGCAGGAGGGTCAGCCAAGCGAGCGCGGCCCCCGGCACGAATCCCGCCACGCCGGCGCCGAGCACCGCGTTGAACCAGCCGATCAGCACTGTGACGCGCGGCACGGCGCGCGAGGCGAGCCACGCGGCGGTCCCGCGCTGGCGCTCAGTGGAGAGGAGGCTCGCGCTCACCGCACCGGCGCCGGCGCTCGCCACCCCGAGGGCGACCGCGTACCAGGGCGCCGCGTCCCGATGACCCAGGGCGGGCAGGATGGCGACCAGTGCGCCGGCCACCAGGAAGATCGCGATCAGCGAGATGAGGCGGAAGCTGATCCACAGCTCGCGCACGGCGAGCCAGGTCACGGTCGGAACGAGGCTCACCCGGCGGCCCCGGCGCTCGCCGCGGCGAGCTGCTCGATCCCCCGCATGCTGAGCGGCAGGCCGCGGGCATCGAGCCCGGACAGGGGCCCCGCGAAAGCGAGCTTGCCCGCGCGGATCAGCGCAACCGCGCTGCAGATCCCGCCTTCGCTGGCCGGGTATCGGCTGGCCATGACCACCGTCCGGCGGCTGCCGGGAATCTGCAGCAGCCGTGCCCGCTCCTCGGGATCCAGGGCGCGCAATGGCTCGTCGAGGAGGAGCACCTCCGGATCGCCGAGCAGGGCCGCGGCCAGGCCCACGCGCTGCATCAGGCCAGGTCCGCCGCGGATCATCGGTCGCTCGAAGGTGGCGGCGAGGGCGTAGTGCTGGACCGCCGCCTCCGTGCGGCGGGCCGCCTCGTCGTGCGGAAGCTCGGCCAGCCGGGCGGCGAGCTGGAGCGCCTCGCGCGGGGTCATCCAGGCGTAGAGGCCCGGATCGGCTCCGAGGTAGGCGACGCGCCGGGCCCATCCGGCGCGGGATGGGTCGCTCGTGCCTGCCATCTCGATCGTCCCCCGCACCCGAGCCAGCCCGGCCAGGGCTCGCAGCAGGAGCGAGGCACTGGCATCCGGCTGCGCGACGAGTAAGAGCCGCGCGCCGACGGGCACTCGAAACGAGAAGCGGTCCAACAGCGGACGGCGGTAAAGACCCTGGCAGCTGACCGCGGCCGGACGCAGGACGCGCACCGATCTCGCGGACCAGAGCGCATCGGGCGTCGAGCTCTTCACCGGCAGGATCCCCATGGACGGCCACCGATCCTAGCATGGGCCTTGACGCCGACCGGGGCCGCCCAATATCATAAGGGACCGCTTATATAAAGTCGTGTTTGATAAAGAAGCACTTTCATGACGCCTCACCCCGAGACCGGCGGCGAACAGGATCTGCGACGGTTGCGGGTCCTCTACCGAGCTCTCGGCGACGAGACCCGCCTGCGGGTCATCGCCCTGCTCGCGGAGCTTGGACCGATGCCGGTCAACGAGCTCTCCTCGCACGTCGGGCTCTCCCAGCCGCTGATCAGCTGGCACCTCCGCATCCTGCGCCTCGCCGGCCTGATCGATACCACGCGCCACGGCCGCGAAACGATCTGCGCCCTGCACCTCGGCGCCTTCGAGGAGTTGCACAGTGCCGAGGCGAGGCTCGTCTCCGGCACCTCTGGTATCGGGCGGGCTGACGCTGCGAAGCGCGACGAGGTCCCCGATGTCGGCTAGTCCACGCGAGGCGCGCGACCTTGCGCGCGCCTCTCTGATGCCGGCGTGGATCAAGGACGCCGGTCGCGCGGTGCTCGACCCGGTCGTTCGGCTGGCGCTCAGGCTTCGGCTGACCCCGAACACGATCACCGTGATCGGCCTGCTGCTGACGCTCGTGGCGGCCACCCTGGTCGCCTCCGAATCGCTGCTGGTGGGGGCGGCCATCCTGACCGTCGGCTCGCTCCTCGACGCGGTCGACGGCGCGCTCGCCCGCGCGCGTGGTGGTGGGACGGCCTTCGGCGGCTTCCTCGACTCGACCCTCGACCGCGCCGGCGAGGCGATCCTGTACATGGGCGTGGCCGGCTACTACCTGCGCACCGCGGCCGATCCCACCCTGCCGGTCCTCGCCGCCTTCGTGGCGCTCTCCGGCTCCTTCATGGTCTCCTACTCGCGCGCTCGGGCCGAGGGAGTCGGCTTCCATGCCTCGGTCGGGCTCGCGCCGCGGACCGAGCGGCTCGTTCTCATCATCGCCGGGATCGCTCTTGCCGGCCTCGGCCTGGGCGCGGCCCTCATCGGCGCCATCACCATCATCGCCGCCCTGACGGTGGCGACACTCATTCAGCGCATCTGGCACGTCTGGCGCCTGGCGGAGCAGCCGCACGTCGCGCCGGTGGCCGGAGAGACACTAGAGGAGCACGGACCGCGTGGCTAGGAACGGCAAGAACTCCAGCAACGGACATCGACCCGGCGACGGCAAGATTCGCGTCGCCGTCGTCGGGGTCGGGAACTGCGCCTCAAGCCTGGTCCAGGGCCGCTACTACTACGCCGATGCCGACGAGCGCGACTTCGTGCCGGGGCTGATGCACGTCAACCTGGGCGGTTATCACGTTCGCGATATCGAATTCGTCGCCGCTTTCGACGTCGATCGCACCAAGGTCGGCAAGGACCTGTCGGAGGCGATCTTCGCCGGGCAGAACAACACCTACAAGTTCGCCGAGGTGCCGCACACCGGGGTCACCGTCGAGCGCGGAATGACGCACGACGGACTCGGCAAGTACCTGAGCGAGGTGATCGAGAAGGCGCCCGGCCCGACCGCCGACATCGTCGGCATCCTGCGCGAGCGGCAGGTCGACGTGATGGTCAGCTATCTGCCGGTCGGCTCCGAGCAGGCGACCAAGTGGTACGTCGAGCAGGCACTGCAGGCGGGTGTCGCGTTCGTCAATGCGATCCCGGTCTTCATCGGCCGCGAGCCCTACTGGCAGCGCCGATTCGCGGAGGCCGGCCTGCCGATCATCGGCGACGACATCAAGAGCCAGGTCGGAGCCACCATCGCGCATCGGGTCCTGACCCGGCTCTTCATGGACCGCGGGGTGCGGATCGACCGCACCTACCAGCTCAACTTCGGGGGCAACACCGACTTCTTGAACATGCTCGAGCGCGAGCGCCTCGAGTCGAAGAAGATCAGCAAGACGAACGC
>JBDUDC010000012.1:0-20991 GCA_040003165.1 Chloroflexota bacterium | reverse complement strand
AGGAGATCCGGCGCGTCATCCAGGTGCTGAGCCGCAGGACGAAGAACAACCCGGTGCTGATCGGGGAGCCGGGGGTCGGAAAGACCGCCATCGCGGAGGGGCTGGCCCAGCGGATCGTGCGCGGCGACGTGCCGGAGGGACTGCGCGACAAGCGGGTCGTGGCCCTCGATCTCGGCGCGCTCGTCGCGGGAGCGAAGTACCGCGGCGAGTTCGAGGAGCGCCTGAAGGCCGTGCTCAAGGAGATCACCGACTCGGACGGTCAGATCATCCTGTTCATCGACGAGCTGCATACGGTGGTCGGCGTAGGCGCCGCCGAGGGCTCGATGGACGCCTCGAACCTCCTGAAGCCGATGCTGGCGCGCGGCGAGCTGCACGCCATCGGCGCGACCACGCTCGACGAGTACCGCAAGCACATCGAGAAGGACGCCGCGCTCGAGCGCCGCTTCCAGCCGGTCATCGTCGAGCCGCCCAGCGTCGAGGACACGATCAGCATCCTGCGCGGCCTGCGGGAGCGCTACGAAGTCCACCACGGGGTGCGCATCACCGATTCCGCGCTTGTCGCGGCCGCGGTCCTCTCCGACCGATACATCTCGGGCCGATTCCTGCCCGACAAGGCAATCGATCTCGTCGACGAGGCGGCCGCCCGTCTCCGCATGGAGATGGACTCGATGCCCGCTGAGCTCGATGAGGTCGAGCGGCGACGGACCCAGCTCGAGATCGAGCGGGAGGCGCTGCGCAAGGAACGCGACGACGCCTCGAAGGCCAGGCTCGAGGGGCTCGAGCGGGAGCTGGCCGACCTGCGCGAGCGCGGCGATGGGATGAAGGCGGCGTGGGAGCGCGAGAAGGAGGTCGTGCAGGGCATTCGGGCGACCCGCGAAGCGCAGGAGCGCCTGACCCCCGAGATCGAGGCTGCGGAACGCGCCGCCGACTTCGCCCGCGCGGCAGAGCTGAAATACGGCCGGGCGACCGAGCTGCAGCAGAAGCTCGAGGCCGACGAGGCGCGGCTGCATGAGCTCAAGGCCGGCGGGACGCTGCTTCTGAAGGAAGAGGTCGACGCGGACGACATCGCGGAAGTGGTGGCGCGCTGGACCGCGATCCCGGTCGCCCGGCTGCTGGAGGGCGAGACCGAGAAGCTGCTCAAGATGGAGGAGCGCCTGCATCAGCGCCTGGTGAACCAGGACGAGGCCGTGATCGCCGTCTCAGACGCGATCCGGCGCGCCCGTGCCGGCCTGAAGGACGCGCGGCGGCCGATCGGCTCGTTCATCTTCCTGGGACCCACCGGGGTCGGCAAGACCGAGCTCGCGAGAGCGCTGGCGGAGTTCATGTTCGACGACGAGAACGCGATGGTCCGCATCGACATGAGCGAGTACATGGAGAAGTTCGCCGTCTCACGGCTGGTCGGGGCCCCGCCGGGCTACGTCGGCTACGAGGAGGGCGGCCAGCTCACCGAAGCGGTCCGGCGACGTCCGTACCAGGTCGTGCTCTTCGACGAGATCGAGAAGGCCCATCCGGACGTCTTCAACGTGCTCCTCCAGCTCCTCGATGACGGCCGCCTGACCGATTCGCAGGGCCGCACGGTGGACTTCAAGAACACGGTCCTGATCATGACCTCGAACATCGGCTCCGCCCTGCTGGTGGAGGCCTCCGAGGCCGGGCCACAGGCCTTCGAGGGTGCTGCGGAGCGCGTCCGCAGCTCGCTGCGCGACCATTTCCGACCCGAGTTCCTCAACCGGATCGACGAGATCATCGTCTTCCGTCCGCTCGACGCCGAGCAGCTGGCCGAGATCGTCGGCATGCTCGTCAAGACCTTCGAGAAGCGCCTGGCCGATGCCGGGCTGTCTCTCGAGATGACCGATGCCGCCCGCGAGCTTGTGGCACGCAAAGGCTATGAGCCCGCGTATGGCGCTCGACCGCTCCGGCGCGCCCTGCAGCGCCTGGTCGAGAACCCGCTGGCGCGCAAGCTCCTGGCCGGCGAGTTCCTCCCCGGCGACGTGGTGCGCATCGATGCGCGCGGCGGCGCGATCGTATTCGAGAAGGCCGAGGCCGCGGAGCCCGCAGCGGTTGCCTCCGCGCGCTGACCTTCGGCTCAGTCCCCGGGCGCCGTAACCCTAGCGGTGGCGGCGGCGGCGTCCGGCGGGCGTCGGCTTGGGACGCTCGCGCACGTCGCGTCGCGGAGGCGGCACGAAACGCTGGCGGCGAATCTCGCTGTTCGCGGCGGCGATCACCGCGGGGAACTTCACGAAGCTCGCCCATATGGCGATCGCCATGCCGGGAACGACGATCAGCAGCAGCAAGAGCAACGGGACGTGGATGACCACGAGCAGGGGGACGATCCCCCAGGTCACGATGATCGACCAGAAGATCCACTCGTGCAGCGCCAGGATCGCCGGATAGCGTCGATACCGTCGCTGGGCCGCGTTGTAGACCGCGATGGCGCCGAGCGCGATCACCAGGCCGCCGACCCACATCAGCGTGAAGAGGTCAGGGAAGTTGATCGGCGTGAAGGGGTCGAGTAGGACCTGCATCGGTCGGGGAGTCTAGCATCGCCACCGATCAGCGCGTCAGATCACTGTCCAGGGGAAACCCGGCAGGGATCCACCGAGTCCGGGAACTGCGCTTCCGCGGGAGAGCAGGTCGACACCCACACTACGTTCGCCGTCTCGTCGAGTGCGACCCCTCCGGCCACCAGGCCGTCAGGCATCTCGATCGTACGCAGGCGGCCGCTCTCCAGGTCGACGCGATGGAGCTTCCCGTCGGCAGCCAGCCAGAGCGCTCCGAATCCGAATGCACGAGCGGTAACGGGGCGCGGGATGCCGAGCGCCGATCCCGCTATGCCGCTCTTCGGATCCACGGGGGTGATGGTTCCACCAACCGCGTCGAGCAGCCACATCACGTTGTCCTCCGTGCTGACCGCCCCGTTGCGGTTCGAGACCCGATCGTCGGGGATCACGAAACCGCTCTGCGTGAACGCCACATTGCGCAGTACCTTGTCCACGCTCGGGTCGTATTCGGTGAGCCGACCAGCCGCGCACTCGCAGACCCACAGCTTCTCTCCGACGGCGGTCAATCCGACCAACCGCAGCTTGTGGGGAATCGGGTCCTGGTCGACGATCCTGTTCGTGATTGGGTCGATCTGGAGCAGCTCGCCCTGATTGGTCAGGATCCAGACCGCCTGACCGCTGATGGCCCAGTCCTCGAAGCGGTCAGGGGGCTTGATCGTCGCGATGAGCCTGCCATTGATCGCATCTCTCCGCTCGAGCACCTCAAAGAGGAAAGATTCATCGACCCGAGCGACCCAGATCGATCCGAAGGCGAATCGGACGTTGAAGGTCTCCGGTGGCAGGTTGAAGGCCGCCGTCGCCTGGCCAGTCTCGATGTCGCGGCGGACAATTGAGATCGGCGTGACCTGCCACAGCGTCCCGTCGACCACGGTGATCGATGCGGCCCCTCCGACGCTCACATGTCGATCCCGAACCTCGGTGATCTGGTAGCTCTTTGGATCGACTCTCAGCATGGTGACCCTCGGGCCTGGGCTCGCTGACAGGACTGGGCGCGGGGAGGCGCCTGCGCCGTGCCGCATGGCGAGGCCGGCCATCGCCGCCACCGCCACCAAAGAAAGAGCCCCGATACCGGCCGCGATCGGTGCGACGGCGCGCGCGCGAGGGGCGGAGGGCGCCAGGCGCGCGCTGGCCTGCTCGCTGGTCAGGGGCGGCGGGAGGAGCTCGTCGTCGACCGAGACCACGCGATGGAGCCGGAAGAGGCCCGGAACGCCCTTGAGCTCGGTCTCGTCCGAGGGGCCGAACTCGGTGCCGCCGCCGATCGCCAGCTCGCGGACCGTCCCGCTGGCCAGCACCTCCGCGGCACCTGCCCGCGCCATGACGCGCGCGCCGATGTGGGCAGCGATGCCGCCCAGCCGGCCGTCGATCCGCTCCAGCTCGCCGGTGTGCAGTCCCGACCGGACGTCGAGACCCATCGCCTGGGCTGCCCGCACGATCGCAACGGCGGCGCGGACCGCATCCGCCGGCCGGTCGAAGGTGGCGAAGAAGGCGTCGCCCGCGGTGTCCTGCTCGTGGCCGCGGTTGCGCCGCAGCTCGGCGCGGACGCGGCGGCGAAACTCGCCGAGCAGCTCGCGCCAGCGCCGATCCCCGACCTCGCCGGCGATGTGGGTCGAGTCGACGATGTCCAGGAAGAGGACCGTCGCCACGCGCCGCTCGGATCGGCGACCAGCCATGCGCGGGAGTATGGAGCAGGCCTCCGCGGGCAGCAATACACGCGGCGGTGAAGGAACGGGCAGCGCAAGGGCATCGGTATAATCGGACGCCCGGAAGGCCGCCCAGCCCCGACACCACCAAGAGGTCGTCTATTGCGCGCCCTGCTCTCCGTCAGTGACCGCGAAGGGATCGTAGAGCTCGCTCGCGGCCTGATCGACGCGGGGACCGAATGCTTCGCCACCGATGGCACTCGCGCCCATCTGGCCGAGGCCGGGATCGAGGTCAAACCGGTCAGTGAGCTGACCGAGACGAGCGAGATCCTCGGCGGTCGGGTGAAGACCCTTCACCCCAAGATCTTCGCCGGCCTGCTGGCCCGCCGTGACCAGCCGGATCACCTCGCCCAGCTGGTGGAACACGGCATCGAGCCGATCGACATCGTCGTGGTCAACCTCTATCCCTTCGCCCAGACCGTCCAGAAGGCGGGAACCACGCTCGACCAGGCGCTCGAGCAGATCGACATCGGCGGGGTCGCCCTGCTTCGGGCAGCCGCCAAGAACCTTCCCGGCGTCGCCGCGGTGAGCAGCCCAACCCAGTACGCGTCGGTCCTCCGCGACGTGAAGTCCCTCGGATCGGTCAGTCCGGAGACTCGCCAGAAGCTTGGCGGCGAGGCATTCGCCCTGACCGCCGCCTACGACGCGCAGATCGCCAGCTACCTGAACCAGCAGGCGGGAAGCCTCTTTCCGAGCCGCCTCACCCTGGTGGTCGAGAAGAAGGCCGACCTCCGCTACGGCGAAAACCCCCACCAGCTCGGCGCCTTCTACGCCGATCCGGGCTACCGCGGCTCCTCGATCGCGAGTGCCCGCCAGATCGCCGGCAAGGACCTGAGCTTCAACAACCTGCTCGACCTCGACGCCGCGTGGGGAATCGCGAGCGATTTCAAGACGCCGACGGTGACCATCGTCAAGCACGGCAACCCGTGCGGCCTGGCGAGCGTGGTCGACCTGGCGGAAGCGTTCCGGCTCGCCCTCGAGGGCGACAGCGTGTCGGCCTACGGCGGGATCATCGGCGCCAACCGGATCGTGGACGACGCGACCGCCCGTGCGATCCGCCCTGGCTTCTTCGAGGCAATCGTGGCTCCCGGCTTCACCCCGGAGGCACTCGAGATCCTGCGCACCAAGAAGGGCTTCGAGATCATCGAGGTGCCGCCGGCCGAGGAGGAGGGCCAGGAGCTCGGAATCGGCAACTTCGACTTCAAGCGCATCGGCGGCGGACTGCTGGTCCAGACCTTCGACAACCTCGAGGAGGACCGCAACAAGCTCCAGGTCGTCACCGAGCGCAGGCCAACCCTCGAGGAGCTGACCGACCTCCTCTTTGCCTGGCGGGCGGTGCGCCATGTCAAGAGCAACGCGATCGTGCTCGCCAAGAAGCACGCGATGGTCGGCATGGGCGCTGGCCAGCCATCCCGCGTCGTGAGCGTCGAGGTGGCGCTGCGCAAGGCGGGCGAGCGCGCACCGCTGGCGGTGATGGCCAGCGACGCCTACTTCCCCTTCCCCGATGGGATCCAGATCGCGGCACAGGCCGGGGTGACGGCCATCATCCAGCCCGGCGGCAGCATCCGCGACGAGATGGCCATCGAGGTCGCCGATCGGCACCACATGGCGATGGTGTTCACCGGGCGTCGCCATTTCAAGCACTGAGCGACCGATGGACAAGCTGATCACCGTCGACGCGGTCGCCGCAACGGAGGCGGGTGCGATTGCCGCGGCGCGCCTGATGGGACGCGGCGACCGGATGGGCGCGGATCGCGCCGCGGTCGAGGCGATGCGCAAGGCGATGGATGACGCCGACATCAGCGGCACCATCGTCATCGGGGAGGGAGAGCGCGACCAGGCGCCGATGCTCTTCATCGGCGAGCAGGTCGGCAACAGCGACGCCGCCGTCTCGGTCGACATCGCAGTCGATCCGCTGGAGGGAACCAACCTGGTGGCCACCGGATCGGCCAACGCCACCGCCGTTCTGGCGGCGGCCGAGCCGGGCGGCCTGATGCACGCTCCCGACACGTACCTGCAGAAGCTGATCGTGGGACCGCAGGTCGCCGGCCAGGTGAGCATCGATGACCCGGTGACCACCACCCTCTCCACCATCGCCGACCGGCTTGGGCGCAAGGTCTGGGACATCACCGTCGTGATCCTCGATCGGCCGCGCCACGAGGATCTGATCCGCGAGGTCCGGGAGGCCGGCGCGCGCATCAAGCTGATCACCGACGGAGATCTCACCGCCGGCATCAGCGTCGCCGTCTCGGGCACAGGCGTGCACGCGGTCATGGGCACCGGCGGCGCACCCGAGGGCGTGCTGACTGCCGCGGCGCTGAAGTGCCTGGGCGGCGAGATCCAGGCGAAATTCCGATGGCGCAGCGACGAGGAGCGGGAGCGCGCCCGAGTGATGGGCGTGGACGTCGACGACACCGAGCGGGTTTACATGACCGATGACCTGGCCTCAGGCGAGAACGTGGTCTTCTGTGCCACCGGAGTGACCGATGGCGAGCTGCTCCGTGGCGTCCGCTTCTTCGGCGGCGGCGCGCGCACCCACTCGCTGGTGATGTCGTACCGCCGCGGCATGGTCCGGTTCATCGACACCGTGCACATGTGGGACTACCACAACCCGCCCAAGGTTCGGCTGTAACGCGAACATCCTCGCCCTCAGGTCGCGGGTCGGGCGGGACTGACCCGGGCACGCGACCTGCATCCTCCTCTCCCGACCATCACCGTATGAGGGGAGATCCAATGCAGAACCAGACGGCCACCACGGACCGCACTGCGACCGGCTCGCCGGTCGACAACATCACGTACAACCTGCTGCAGACCCTGACCAGCAAGCTGGAAGCGATCGAGGCCTACGGCAAGTACATGCGGGACGCGGACGGCGAGACGCGCCAGTTCTTCGAGGATTGCCTCCACTCCGAGCACGAGTCGGTGGAGAAGCTCCTTCGGCTCCTGAAGCAGCGGTTCGCCGGCCGCTGATACCCGTTCGACCGATGAGAGCCCGCGCCCAGGCGCGGGCTTTCTCGTCTCTACTGAATTCGATCCGCCCAGCTGGCGTCGCCGACGCGCTCAACCTCCTGCTGAGCGACAGTCGCCAGGAGATCGGCCACGGTCACGTCCTGCCGGAGATCCGCGCAGTCGCGCCACGGCAGCAGGCCGGGGTCGATCTCGGCCAGCGGCTCGAGCACGAAGCGACGCTCCGGAAGGCGCGGGTGCGGCACGATCAGGTCCAGCTCCGGATCCTCGATGCATCGCCCGTCGATGGCGAGCAGGTCCAGGTCGATGATGCGTGGACCGTAGCGCGCACCCTGCGGGTCGCGGCCCATCGACAGCTCGATCCGCTTCAGCTCGAACAGCACCTCGACGGGCTCGAGGTCGGTCTCCAGCTCCATCGCTGCGTTGAGGAAGCGAGGCTGGTCGAGCATGTCGCGCGGCGCCGTCTCGTAGAGGGATGAGGTGCGCACGAGGTGCCCGATCTGACGCATCTCCGCGGCGACCGCTGCGAACGAGGCCGCCGGATCACCGAGGTTCCCGCCGAGGCCGATGAAGACGCGCATGCGCTCCCGACTGTAGAGCATCGGACTGGCTCGGTTGGTAATGGTCCGGTAAGCAATGGGGCGGTAGAGTGTGCTCCGCCGCTGCCCTTCGGGAAGCAGGTCAGCTCAGCGGCGTTCCCGGTCGCGCAGCGGAGCCCAGCCTGCGGATGTCGGAGATCCAGAACAGCTACCCGCTGATCCACAACAAGGTCACATCGCCCCACTATGTGACGCCGACGCTCCGCCGCGCGCGCCTGCTCGACTGGCTGATCGAGAACTCGGGCTGCCGCGCCCTCGTCCTCGCCGCGGACGCGGGGTACGGGAAGACCACGCTCCTCTGGCAGTGGGAACGCGAGGCGGACTTTCCCTGCTACTGGTACAAGCTCGACCGCAACGACCGCGACTGGACGCTCCACGTCCGGTACCTGATCGAGGCGATCAACCAGCGTCATCCCGGCTTCGGCCGCAAGACGAGCAGCATGCTGCGCCAGCTGGGAGGGCCCGCGTCAAGCCGGCCCGGCGTCGCGGCCTTCCTCCTCGGGGAGATGCACGAGCGGCTGACGGAGCCGTGCACCTTCATCATCGATGACTGGCAGTTCGTCAACAGCGTGACCGAGGTGCGCGGCCTCTGGAACCAGATCCTGCGTGATGCTCCGCCCACCTGCCGGTTCGTCTTTGCGTCCCGCGTCAGGCCGCGCCTCCAGTTTGCGCGGTTCAAGACACACAGCGGCTACGCACAGCTCGGGACCGATGCGCTGCGTATGACCGACGGCGAGATTGGCGCCCTGTTCCGCGACGTTTATGACGATCCCCTGGACCCCAACGAGCTCGCGGAGCTCGAGCGGCGAACGGAGGGCTGGGCAGCGAGCCTGCAGCTCATCGAGGTTTCGCTTCGCGAGCGCCAGACCGTCGATGATCGCCGCACCTTCATTCGATCGATCACCGCGACGACCGACAGCGACCTGTTCGCATTCCTCGCCGAAGAGGTTCTCGACCAACAGACCGATGAGACGCGCAACTTCCTTCTCTCGACCTCGATTCTCCAGCAGATCACGCCCGACCTTGCCGAGCGCCTCGCGGGCGTCCACGAAGGCGCGCGGCGGCTCCTCGAGCTCGAGCGCAGCGGCCTGTTCACCTATCGGCTGGACGAAGCCCGCTACCGATACCACGGCCTCTTCCGCGACTTCCTGGAGCGCCGGCTGCGCATGGAGCGCAGCGAGGCCGAGGTCCTCGGACTTCACATTCATGCGGCCTCGTATTTCGAAACGACGGAGCGCTGGCCGGAGGCGATCCACCACTACCTGAAGGCCGGGCTGAAGCGGCAGGCAGCGCGCTTGATCGCCCGCTACGGCGAAGACGTCGTCGCCGGCGGACAGATCGGCCTCGTCGATGAGTGGATCGAGCAGCTCCCCGAGCAGACGGTCAGGGAGAACGCCCGACTCAGCCTCTTGAGCGGAGAGGCGCTCGGAATGCGCGGTGAATGGAGCGCCGCGCTCAGCGCGCTCCAGCGCTCCCGGGACTACTTCTCACGCAAGGGCGATCGCCGCCTGATGGCGCTCGCCTGCCTGAAGCTCAGCACCGTTCACCACGTCAAGGGAGATCCCGATACCGCCAGCGCCATGGCGACGGAGGGTCTGAGCCTCGTCCCGGACGACGACCGAGTCACGCGCCTCCGGCTCGAGGGCAATCTGCTGATCAGCTCACGCTGGCAGCAGGAGTCCGTGGACGAGCTCAAGGTCACCTGCAACCGAATCGTTGCCGAGGCTGCGGCGATGGGACTCGACCACTTCGCCGCCATCGGCCTCCACAACCTCGGAATCCTCCACCGCGAGTCCGGCCGACTGCAGGAAAGCCTCGCGGTGCTCGAGCGCGCCTGGCGAATCTGGCAGCTGAGCAGCCCCAGCAGCCCATTCGCTGACAACATGGAGCTTGTCCTAACCCTGCTTGGTGTCGGCGGGGTGGACCGTGCTGAGCAGCTGGCTCAGGCAGGTATGGCCATGACTGCCGCTTGGCCACGGCCACATTTGGAAGCCTTGTGCGGTCGCGCGCTCGTCCACGCGTTCCGAGATGAATTCCAGCGCGGTATTCAATTGCTGAGCCCATTCGTGAATGTGAACACGGATTTGGGGCAAGTCTCTGAGTATTGCTCGGCGTTTCTCCTTGAGCTGATGATCCTTCAAGGTGGCTATGCGCTTGAGGTCGAATCGATTGCGGCGCTCATGCGCTCACGGCCGTTAGATCCGAGGCGAAGCGCCGCGACGATGACTGCACTGGCATTGGCGCGCCATGCGGGGTCGGGTTGCGGTCCAACCTGCGGTACAGAGTCGCGAAAGCAGCTCGACGATGCCGACGGCCGAGGTGCGCTCGAAACCGCAATTGCGGGCAAGGTCAAGCTTGGAATCATCGATCTCGATCACCGAAAGGCGGGGGCTGCCCACGAGGCGATCGTGGTCCTTGAGAGAGCGGCGCAGCTGGGCCTAACTCGAATCCTGCGTCCTTGGGTCCGCAAGTACGGCACGCACGTCAGTCAGCTCGTATCCGCACGAGGCGGCCCAGGGGTCGTAGCGCGACTTCTTGATGAGGACCCGACTTATTGGCGCAGCCTGATACCAGGTGTCCTCGGCCGAGTCAGCGGAGAATCGCGGAGCGTCCTTCTCGGCGCGTTGGCGCGGCATGCAAATCGAGAACTAACCGAGGGACTCCGGGCCGTCGCGGGATCAGATGTAGCGGAACTTCGCCGGAATCTCGTTCAGCAGCAGGCTCCGAGACTCTTTGTTCGGTCTTTCGGGCCGCTTGTCATCCATCTGGGTGGCTGGGAGGGAAGAATTGTCCATGTTCCAAAGAGGAGGGTGCGAATGCTCCTCGCGGTCCTGGTGGCCTACGCCGGACAGGCACTTACGCGGGACATGGTCTTGGAGCTCTTGTGGCCCGAAGCTGACCCGGGCGCCGCGGTCAACAGCCTAAATCAGACCGTGTTCCAGTTGAGACGGCTCGTTGATCCAACATACCGCGATGGAGATAGCCCGCTCTATGTCATCTCCACCTCGGAGACCGTGCAATTCAACCGCGACCTGGTCCGAACTGATCTGAGCGAATTTCGTCGGCTCGTGGCACAGCTGACTTTGGATCGGCCCCTCAGTTCTGACATCGCGTCTGCATTGCTATCCCTGATTAGGGGAGAGTTTCTCAGCGATGTTCGCTATGAAGACTGGGCATGGAACCTTGCGACAGGCGTACATAACGAGGTGCGGACAGCTCTTCTACCGGTGGCGACCAATGCGCTGCGCGCGGGTGGTCCAGAACTGGGCGTTAGGGCTGCTTGTGCGCTCGTGGTTCTCGACCCATTCGACGAGCTCGCCCAGATCGCCTTGGCTGATCGACTAGCCGAAGGAGGCCGCCGTAGCGCAGCGCGCGAGTCCATATCAGAGTTCTCGCGCCGGCTTCGAGACGAACTGGATGAAGAACCATCGAGCAACCTGGCGGAGGCAATGACTAGACTCGGAGTTCCTGAAGTCGCATCACGTTTGACCGAATTGCGACCGAATCCTGCAAGGGCTTGACTTCCGCGGTGCGGAGACGTTAAGGTACGTCTGCGGCAGTACCTAAGTACCACTCAGGTCCTGCTGAAATAGATCTGTGGGTGCGTTGAATCGTCTGCCGAATGTGGGCACTTAGGCAGGCGAGGAGCAGGTAGTGCAACCGACCATCCCGATGGGAGAGTCGGTTGTTATCGTTCGTACAGAAGAGGGCACCTTCTGATGGCCAACGAATACGTCAAGGGCTGGTAGCGCCAGCCCCACGACCTGGAGGAGATCAGCATGCGTGAGTTCAGAACTCGCCTCATTGCCGTGCTGACAGCCTTGGGAACTCTCATTACCCTGGCGGTTGCAGGGGGTGCCAGTTTCAGGGGCTGGTAGATGACCGCGGTGGTAGACTCCCGATCCTCACCCCAGGAGGGTGATGAGAACGGTGAATACCAGCGTTCGTCGCCTAATCCTCATAACGGTAGCCGCAGCGGTGGTCGTCATCGCGGCGGCTACTCTGCTATTCCCCATCCGGCCTCAGATTGGGGGTCCAGTTGGTATTGCCTTCTGGACGGCGCTGACGTTAGTCGCGAGCGCCATGCCGGTCCGCCTGCCGCGTGGCATCGTTGCGTCCGTAAGCGCGGCTCCGATGCTTGCGGCGATCGTGCTCGGTGGTCCAGTTGCGGGCGCGATCGTGACCGCGATTGGCACAACAGACATGCGCGAACTGCGGCGCCAGATACCCTGGTACGGCACGGCTTACAACCATGCTGTCGGGACGCTCTCGGTGGTGCTCGCTGGCGCAGTCTTCGAGGTCTTTGAACGGACGCAGCCTAGCGTTAGCGGAGCCCTTCAGTTCGCCGGACTCTTGGTGGCAAGCAGCGTCTTCTACCTTCTGAACTGGACCCTCGCGGGCGTCGCCGTTAGTGTGCGAACCGGCTCCGCTCTCCGAACGATCTGGGCTCATGATCTCAGCGGTGTTGCCGTAAGCCTGGTCGGGCTAGCGCCGCTGGGGTGGCTGATGGCGCAGATCTTCACCCTCCCGGACGGCGTGGGTTGGTGGGCGACAACCCTCTTCCTGGTTCCGTTGTTCACCACGCGGCTGGCGTACCACCGCTTCGTCGAGACGAGGGAGCTCTTCGAGCAGACGATCGAGGCTCTCGCGAAGGCGGTCGATGCCAGGGATCGGTACACCCGAAACCACTCGACGCGGGTGAGCCACATCGCCGAGGCGATGGCGCGCGTGATGCGCGTGCCGGAGCAGCAGATCGAGAAGATCAAATGGGCGGGCCTGCTGCACGACGTCGGCAAGATCGGCATCCGCGACAGCATCTTACTGAAACCAGGCCCGCTCGACCGTGAGGAGCGGATGCTGATGAACCAGCATCCGACGATCGGTGCCGAGATCGTTGCCCCGGCGCGGCAGCTTTCGGAAGAGGCGCCTCTCATCCGCTGGCATCACGAATGGATGAACGGTTCTGGCTATCCCGACGGCAAGGAGGCGCTCGACATTCCGCTGGGCGCCCGCATCCTGACGATCGCCGATGCGTACGAGGCGATGACCTCATCGCGCCCCTACCGCAAGATACCGCTCAGCCACGAGCAGGCGGTGGGCGAGCTGGAGAAGTACGCAGGCATCCAGTTCGACCTCGAGATCGTGCCGATCCTGGTTGGGCTGGATCGGAGCATCCTCGATCGGCAGCCGGATCGAGACGACGAACTGCCGACCATGCTCCAGCGACCCGACCCGCGTGACGAGGGCGACGCGGGCATAGCGGCCGCGAGCGGTGTGCCGAAGGACGGTTCAGCACCCCGCGACGAGCCGCGCACCACTCCCCGCACGAGGCCAGCGCTCGCCTCGGACGATGTTCCTTAGCGCGGTCATCCTGGCGCTCATCGTCGGAGCGCTGGCGGGGGGCGGGTTTCCTCGACTGGCCGAGCTGCGACTCCGTTGGCTGCCGCTGCTTGGCATCGCCCTCGCCCTGCGCCTGGGGGGCATGCTCCTGCCGAGCGACACAAGCGTGCCGATCGGCTGGATCTTCGTCCTCGCCTACGCCTTCATCTTCGCGTGGCTGTGGCGGAACTGGGCGGTGCCCGGCCTGCAGATCGCATCGGTCGGGATCGCTGCCAATACGCTGGCGGTCTTGCTCAACGGGGGACAGATGCCGGTCTGGGGCGCGGCCTTCAGCGCCGCCGGGTTCGCGCCCAGCGCGATCGCGGACGACCCCTTTCACCGACTCCTGCTGAGCGATCGCCTGGCCGATTTCGTCGGCCATGGCGGGCTCTTCGGAGACGTCATTCCGATCCCACTACCGATCATCCGCGACGTCGTGAGCCTGGGGGACATCCTTCTGGCCCTGGGCATCTTCTGGGCGATCGTCTACTCGATGACGCGCCCCCGAGCGCACGGGCGCGCGGCCCTGGCCCTTGGCGGCGCAGCCAACCGGCCCGCATTCCTCACGTCGGCTGCATTCGGCTCTGGCGTTCCCTATGCGTTGCCGGAGCGCGCCGCCGAACGCGCGGAGCGGAGGGCGGGCGGAGCCTCGCTCTATCTCCGACTGATCCGCAACCGTCAGTTCTCTCTGCTGTGGGTCGGGCAGGCGGTCAGCCTCTTCGGTGACCGCATTCACTACGTCGCGCTCGCATTCCTGGTGTCCACGCGCGGGACGCCGCTCGAGCTCGGGGTCACGTTCGCGGCGACCGCGGTCCCGAATGTCCTGCTCGGGCCGCTCGCCGGGGCGCTGGTCGACCGTTGGGACCGCCGACGGACCATGATCGTCTGCGACCTCCTGCGCGCGGCGATTGTGCTGACGGTCCCTTTCGCAATCGAGATCAACATCCTGCTCGTCTACGTGGCCGCGTTCGCGATCGCCACCGTGACTCTGCTCTTCCGGCCGGCAAAGGCTGCCGTGGTGCCGCAGATCGTCGGCGAGGAGGACCTCGTGACGGCCAACTCGGCGATCTCGGTGGCCGAGACGGCGGCTGACCTGTTGGGCCTCCCGCTGGCGGCCGTGATCGTAGCCTCCCTGAGCGGCATCATCGAGGCGGCCTTCGTACTCGACAGCGCGACCTACCTGGTCTCCGCGATCCTGATCGGCCTGATGGTCGTGAGGCGCCAGGAAGAGACGCTCACCCCGTTCAGCCTCCGCGCCATCTGGAGCGAGATGGCCGAGGGATGGAATTTCCTGCATCGGCAGGCGGAGCTGTTCGCCAACACGGTGATCACGACGGTCGCCCAGATCGCATTCGGCGCCGAGATCGTGCTGGCGATCCTGTACGCCGAGAAGGTCCTGGACACGAGCCGAATCAGCTATCCGCAGAACTACGGGCTCCTCCTGGCGGCGGTCGGGCTCGGCAGCGTGGTCGGAGGGGTGGCCCTGGGTTGGATCGGTGATCGGCTGCCGAAAGGCCCGCTCACCATCGCCGGCCTGGTGGGGATGGGCCTCTGCCTGGTTGGCGTCGGCTTCGTCACGAACCCGTATGCCGCGATCGGCCTCTTCTTTCTGACCGGCGCCACGAACATGCTCTTCTTGATCCCGACCATCACGCTCTTCCAGCAGCGCACGCCGCAGCGCCTGATGGGCAGGGTCGTCTCCAGCCGCCAGGCGCTGGTATTCGGCGTGATGGCGGCCTCGATGGCGATCTCGGGCTGGCTGGCGGGGATCATCGGTCCGGCCCCGGTCCTGGTCATGGGCGGTGCCATCTGCGCGCTCGCGGGGCTGGCCGGGCTGGCCCTGCCCGCCATGCGCGAGGCTCGCTGAGGTGATCTGCTACCCTTCGCCGCGCCGTGGGACTTTTTGACGTCGCTGCCGTCGTGCTCGCCGTGGGCGTCTGCGCATCGCTCGGATTGCTCGCCTGGACGCTGGGCGTCGGGTCGGCACCCACGATCCGCCGCGCGCGCCGCGAGGTGAGCGAGGCGCGCCTGCGGCTGGCGGCCACCGAAGGCGGACTACGCGCAGGAACCGCCGTCATCCACGAGATCCTGGCGAAGGCCCCGAGAATCCGGTGACGGGCAAGCCGCGTGACCCGGGATATCGCGGGTCGCTGCCGCCGCGCGTCGACCACCTGGCGCGGCCCTGGGCACTGACCGTGCTGGGCATCTTTGTGCTGATCTTCGTCCTGGCGTACGCGGGCATTCCCAGCAGGTTCGTGCCGCAGCCAACCGTTGTTCCGCTCCCCAGCGTTCCCGCCCCCTCCGCATCGGTCTCGCCGTCAGGCTGAGGATCGTGCGGTGGAACGTGGAGCGTTCCAACCGGAAAGGCGCGGCCTCGCCGAGGGCTTGTACGCTAAGCGGACGGTTCGGTATAGTGGATCTCCCCGGTAGAACCATGAGGTCTGCGCTTGCCTGACAAACGCTCGATGTTGGTCGTCGACGATGACGCGGATCTCCGATCCCTGCTCGAGGACCTGCTGAAGGGCGAGGGCTACCAGGTTCGTCTCGCCGCGACCGGCGCGGAGGCGCTGGAAGCCGTGGAGGCCAAGCGCCCCGACCTCGTGATGATGGACGTCAAGCTGCCCGACCAGGATGGCCTGGCGGTCCTGAAGCGCCTCAAGCAGGCGCACGCCGAGCTCGAGGTCATCGTGATGACCGCCTTCGGCGGCAGCTCGACCGCCATCAAGGCGATGGAGCAGGGGGCCTACGACTACGTCACCAAGCCGTTCGAGATCGATGACTTGCTCGCCACGCTGAAACGCGTCTTCGAGCACCAGGACATGGCCAACGAGGTCGCGACCCTGCGCCTGGAGCTCGGAAAGAGCGCGGCCACGCGCGAGCGTATCGTCGGCAACTCGAAGCCGATGATGGAGGTCTACAAGCTGATCGGCAAAGTCGCCTCCTCGGACGCGACGGTGCTCATCACCGGCGAGTCGGGGACCGGCAAGGAGCTGGTCGCCGAGGCGCTCCACAAGGCGAGCAAGCGGAACCCCTACCCGCTCGTCAAGGTCTCCTGTGCGGCCCTTCCCGAGAGCCTCCTCGAAACGGAGCTGTTCGGCCACGAGAAGGGCTCGTTCACCGGCGCGATGACCATGCGCAAGGGCCGATTCGAGACAGCCAACAAGGGAACCATCTTCCTCGACGAGATCGGCGAGATGACGCTGGGCACGCAGACCAAGCTGCTGCGCATCCTCCAGGAGCGCGAGTTCGAGCGGATCGGCTCCAACACGGCGATCAAGATCGACATCCGGGTCATCACGGCCACCAACCGCAACCTGGCCGATGAGGTCAACGCCGGCCGGTTCCGCGAAGACCTCTACTACCGCCTCAACGTCATCCACATCGACATGCCCCCGCTCCGCGAGCGCATGGAGGACATCCCGTCGCTGGTCGAGCACTTCCTGGTGAAGTACCGATTCGGTCCGGGCGAGATCCCGACCTCGATCACCGAGGAGGCGCTCGCCCGCCTGACCGCCTACGACTGGCCGGGCAACGTGCGCGAGCTCGAGAACGCGATCGAACGTGCCGTCGTGCTCTCACGCGGCAACCCGATTCGGGTCGATCACCTGCCGTTCGTCGATCACGGAGAGGCCCGCAATCGGAAGCTGCTATCCGCTCGACGGGCACGGGGCGACGCCGAGGCATCGGCTGAGCGACTGGCGAGCGACGGCGGCCAGCTCAACGGCAGCAACGGTTCGAAGGACGGGACCGGATCGTTCAAGGACGAGGTGGCGACGCTCGAGAAGCGCCTCATCCTCGAGGCGCTGGAGCGGAGCGGCGGGAATCGGTCAAAGGCGGCCGACGAGCTCGGAATCTATCGCAGGCTGCTCTACGCCAAGATGAAGGAGTACGGGCTCGGGGAGTAGAGGCTTGGGAACGCGGGTGGTATCCTTCTTGCCACTCCACCCACCAAAGACACGAGGGTCGACGCGCATGTTCAGTCGCGTACGGATCGCCATCCGCTTCTTCTTCGTTGGCCTCGCGGTCGGCGTCCTGCTGGCGCCGCGCAAGGGCAGTGAGACTCGCCGGCTGCTGCGCGCCCGCGCGGATCGCCTGCTCAACGACGTCCTGGACGCGGCGACGCTGGGCACCTATGAGTCCGGAGCGGAAGTCGCCGATGAGCTCGATGACGACTCGTCCCGGCCGGCGCCCCGCAATGGGCGCTCTCGGAGCCGGACGACCAGTCCGAGCGCCACGCCAAGTGCCGCCCAGGCGTGATCTGACCGCGGTTCACGCTTCAACCATTCGGCGGCCCCGTCCTCGCGACGCGGCCGCTTTCGTTTGAGCGCCGATGCGCTGGCGCCAGTTCCGCTCGCGCCGCGGCCCCACCGCCGAGGAATCGGCCACGCGCGACCGCGAGCGGATGGTGGCCGAGCAGCTCGAGGCGCGTGGCCTGCGCGATGCCGAGCTGCTCGAGGCATTTCGGAGCGTCCCGCGCCACCGGTTCGTGGAATCAGACGAGGCATACGGTGATCGGGCACTGCCCGTCGGATCCGGGCAGACGATCTCGCAGCCCTACGTCGTCGCGCGGATGACGGCGGCCGCCCGGCCGGCCACCGGCTGGCAGGGTGCGCGAGTCCTGGAGGTGGGCACCGGAAGCGGCTACCAGGCGGCGCTGCTGGCGGCGATGGGGGCCGACGTGACGTCGGTCGAGCGCCACCGGGAGCTGGCCGATGCGGCAGCGGCTCGCCTGTCCGCTGCCGGCTACCCGGGCATCGAAGTGGTCGTCGGCGATGGCTCGCGCGGTTGGCCCGGCGGCGCGCCATATGCCGCGATTCTCGTCACTGCGGCAGGTCCCTCGATCCCCGAGCCGCTGCTCCAGCAGCTCGCCGCCGACGGAGGCAGGCTGGTGATGCCGATCGGCGCCCGCGAGCACCAGCTGCTGACGCTGGTCGAGCGCCACGGGAGCGATGCGACCAGCCGGGTCCTCGATCCGGTCGTCTTCGTGCCGCTCATCGGCGAATTCGGCTTTCCCGCCGAGTGAGCAAGCGCCCGGCACGCCACGTGCAACGGCCGTCCGGCACCTTAGGAGGTGAACCGACGTGACGTACAGCAACGACCCCGATCCGCAGTCCGACGACACGCGCTTGGTCGAGCGCGAGCGCGTGGTCGAGCGCCCGGAGCCGGTCGCGCCGGCGAGCAGCAATGTCAACGTCGCCGGCGGGAGCCGCGGCTACGTCGCCGCGGGCCCTGGCCCGCTCTCTTACGCGCGCCGCGTGGTGTCGCTGCTGTTCGGCATCCTGGCGGTCCTGATTGCGCTGCGCATCGTGCTGCTCCTGCTGGTGGCCAACCAGACGAACGGCCTTGTCGACTTCATCTACAACGTGACCGAGCCGTTCGTGGCGCCGTTCCGCGGGATCTTCAACTTCGACCTCGTCTCGCCGGGCGGAGGCAGCACCCTCGACATCGGCGCGCTGGTTGCGCTCGTCGGATGGGCGCTGATCTACATGCTGATCATGGCGGTCCTGAGCCTCGGCGACCGCACCAGCGCCTCGAGCGTCTAGGTCAGCTCGCGATCCGGTTTACGAGCCGCTCCGCGAGCGCGATCGAGTAGTTCTGCCCGCGGTCGTGCGGGTAGACCTGGAACATGTTGGCCACGTAGAGGCCCGGGATCGGGGTCTCGAACGGCGGAATGTGGTCCCGGTAGGCGACGGTCACGATCGGCTGGGCGAACGGCGCCGCGAACGACCAGGCATCGATCAGCCAGGATCGGTCGAACGCGGGGTTGACGCGGGCCAGCTGTGGAAGGAACTGGTCGACCAGCTCGTCGCGCGGCGCTCGCAGGAGCGGGTCGTCCATCGGCCGATAATTGCCCAGGTAGACGAGGTGCCGTTCTCCGTAGTCGCTGGCGGGCATGTAGTTCGTGTGCTCGACCAGGGCCATGAACGAATAGCCGGGGTCGTTCATGTTGGTCCAGTAGCCCGATGTGAGCGGCCGGTCGAGGGCCACGACGAGGCAATGCGCGCCATAGGCGCGGCCCCATTCGTATTTCTCCCGATATGAGGCCGGCAGACCGTCCACCAGGCGGCAGGTGAGCCGGGTGGCAAGCGTCGAGACGACGGCGTCGAACTGCTCCGTGCCGGCCTCGGTCTGGACGAGGAGGCCCTCACCCCCGCGCCGGACCGATTCGACCGCCGCGCCGAACCGCGTCTCGCCGCCGGCCTCGCGAATCCGCTGCGCGAGGGCGTCATAGAACTGCTGGAAGCCTCCGCGCAGGTACCCCAGCTGAGCGGAGCGATCGTGGATGCGGGCCCAGAACCACGGCATCCCAATCTCGCCGGCTGTCGCCCCGAACTTGCCGGTCAGGAGCGGTCCCCAGACCACGCGGTACGCCTCGTCGCCCATCCATCGGCGGATCCAGCTCTCGGCGGTCTGGCCCTCGAGCAGCCGCGGGTTGGGCATGGCCTTGAGCGCGGCCAGCGCGGCCCCCATCCGCACTCGGTCGGCCAGGGGTAGAGGATCGAAGCGGAGGAGGCTGGTCGGCGAGTCGAGCTGGTGGAAGACGCCGTCGCGCAGCGTCGCCGTGACCGGCCGATGCCACTCGAGTCGATCGCCCAGCCCCACCTCGTTGATGAGCCGCACGGCGGTCGTGTCGCTGCGGAAGAGATGGTGATAGAACTTCTCGAGCCACATGCCGGGCTCGATCTCGAATCCCGCGGCCAAGCCTCCGGGGAGCGGCTCTCGTTCGATCAGCGTGACGCGGTGCCCGCGCTGGGCCAGCCGAAGTGCGGCTGTGAGGCCCAGCGCCCCGCCCCCCAGGACGGCCCACTTGCTCACATCTGGGTCGGGCCGATGACCGTCACGAGCCGCCCGGCGGAACGCTGCAGTCGCGCGTCCAATGTGACGAGCCGGACATCGAGGATCCGGGCGAGCGCGATGTACTCGGCGTCGTAGGTCTTCGCCCAGCCGAGCTCGTCCGCCACGTGCCATGCCTCGTGGAGAAGCTCCGGGGGCGCCTGGCGTTCAATTGGCGCTCCATCAAGCCGCTTGACGGCAATCTCGGCAAGATCAGCTTGCAACGTCGCCCGCCACCGGAGCTCGTGCAGCACGGAGCTCACTTCAGACCACAGGAGGGGCGGAGCGACGAGACGTTCGGGGGAAAGAGCCGAGAATTCCGTCTCCGACAGGCAGGCCTTGACGACGAGGCTGGCATCGACGACGAGCACTCAGCGACCCGCGCGGGAACGATCGAGCGCGTCGAGCACCGAGGGCATCGGTTCGCCGGTGGCAGTGCGACTCCAGCCGGGGGGGGAGGGGAGCTCCTCGCGCGAAACGAGCGCTTCCAGCTCCGCCTCGTCCACCAGGTGCTGCGTTCCCACGCGCTGGGACGCGAGGCGACCGGAGCGGATCCAGCGGCGGATGGTCTCCGGATTTCGACGCACGCGACGCGCAGCTTCAGGCACCGTAATCATGGTGTTGTAGTATACGACACGGTTCTCCTGTCAGAGTGGCGGAACCTCGCGGGCACCGCGATCCGCTGGGGACGCGCCGCCCGCGGCGGCGGCTGGCGGTCCCTCGGCGTTGATGCGCGCGAGGGCGCCCGAGCGCGTCAGCTCCTCGTCGTAGACCTCCTCCACCCGCCGCACCATCGAATCGATGCTGAACCGCTCCCTGACCGTCTGATACCCGTCCGCCGCGATCCGTCGTCGCAGCTCCTCGTTAGCGGCGAGACGAGTGATCGCCCCCATCAGGGCCTGCGGGTCGGCAGGCGGGACCAGCAGGCCGTCGACGCCGTCGGTGATCACC
>JBDUDC010000011.1:0-21102 GCA_040003165.1 Chloroflexota bacterium | reverse complement strand
ACCCGCGACCGCGAGCTGGCGGCTGCGCTCGAGGAGCGCCTCTCCGCGGCGATCGCGTTCTTCTACAACGACGCGGCCCGGCTCAGCCAGGCGGTGATCCTGCGACTGCCCGAGCTGGTCGTGATCGACACCGGAGCGATCCGCGAGGAGTACGGCGACGCGGGCCTCGGTCCAGTGGTCGCATTTCTGCGGACCCGCGCGCCCGACGCTCGGTTGACGGTGCGGCCGGCGAGCGGGGTCGAGCACCTCGTCGCCGCCGAGGCAGGCCCCGGGGTCGAGATGCTGGCCGCTGACCGGTCAGCGTGTGTCGAGGGGGTCGCCGCCGCCTGCGGCTGACCCCGGCCGGCGACAGGTCGGCAGAATTGCACGCGACGCGCGGCCGGTGTGAAAGTGCCGACCCAGTCGCCGAGGCTCGTCAATGGCCCGGGGAGGACGCCATGAACTCGTCGATGAGCGCCGCCAGCTCGGCCGGACGCTCCATCGGCAGCAGGTGGCTGGCGTCGGTGTAGACCTGCAGCCGAGCATCCGGCAGGAGCGCCGCCGCCGACCGGTTCGAGGGAAGGAGCCGGTCGCGATCACCGACCACCACCATCGACGGCATCCGGAGCTCGTGGAGCCGCCGGCCGAGATGCAGCGGACGCAGACCCTCGATCGCGCCTTGGCTGGCCTCTCGCGTCCAGCTCTCCTCGTCGTCGAGCAGCTGCTCGATGACCGACTCGCTCAGGGATCGGGCCATCATGCTGACGAGACCGGCGCGACGGGTCGCGCGCGACGGCCGCGGGTGCTGCGGAGGCGGACGGTCGGGCGAGAGCCCGTCGAGCGCGGCGACGGCCACCAGCACCAGGCGACGGATGCGCTCGGGCTCCTCGAGGGCGGTCTCGACCGCCGCGACGCCGCCCAGCGAATAGCCGACCAGCGTGAACGGACCGATGCCCAGCGCGTCGGCGGCGTGTCGCAGGTCGCCGGCATAGTCGGCGGGTGCGTAGCCGACGGCCGGCTTGTCTGAGCCGCCGGAGCCTCGCAGGTCGACTGCCAGCGCGTGGTGCGCGGGCGGCAGGGCCCGAATCACGCCATCCCAAGCGTGGTGGGTGCCATGGTGGCCGTGGACGAAGAGGATCGGCTCGCCGGGGCCGGCGCGCTCGACGTATTGGAGCCGGACTCCCCGGGCGTCGACCTCCGGCATCAGCCGGCTAGAGGCTCGTCCGCCCCAAAGATCGGCCCGATGCGTCGCGGGGGCCAGCAGCGAGCTACGGCCCGCCAGCGCAGCGCGGCGAGCGGGAGCACGCCGAAGGTTCCCGAATCGGTGCTGGCGAGTGGGTTGTCGCCCACGATCCGGACCCCCTCGGCCGCGACCTCGCCGACGCGTTTGACGAGCTCGCGGCGGTGGTCGCGGGGGTCGACAGCGAGCACGACCTCGTTACGGCGCGGCGCCCGGCGCGCGTAGGTCCAGCGCTCGACCAGGAGCCAGTCGCCGGCGAGCAGGGCCGGCGTCATCGAGCTGCCGCGCACCTCGACCAGGTCCAGCCAGCGGCGCACCCCGGCCGCAGCGCTCATCGCTGCGACCGCGCCCACCACAATGAAAAGGGGTCGAACCCGGCCCCTCTTCGCTGCCATCTGTGCGGTTGTCCTACGCGCTTGCGCCGGCCGCGACCCCGGGCCGTCCGTTCGCTCGCGTCTTGTCCGCGCCGCCGGTCGCGATCCACATGCCGTCGACCTCATCGATCAGCTCGAGGAGCTTCTGTGCCTCGGCGGTGTCGAGGCTCTGCTTCACCTTCGAGGCCTGCTTGGTCGCCTTCCAGAAGGTGTCGTGCAGGTTCGGGAACTTCTCGAGATGCTCCGGCTTGAAGTAGTCGTGCCACAGGACGTCGAGGTGGTGCTTGACGAGCTCCGCGCGCTCCTCCTTGACATGGATGCATCGGGCCCGGAAGAGCTCGTCGGTGTTGGCCCCGTACTTCTCCAGGATCTTGAGGCACGACTCGGCCTCGATGCGTGCCTGCTCGGGGTCATAGATGCCGCAGGGGATGTCGCAATGAGCGTGGACGATGCGGCGTGGCGGCAGGACGTTGCGCAGCTTGAGCATGGAGTCTCCTCGTTCGTGTCGGGCCTGTTCGGTCGATTGTGCAGCAAGCGGCGCGCCACGCGGGAGAGCGCCTGCTCGGCAATCGGAGCTTCAGCTGCCCATCACCATGCCGCCGTCGATCCCCAGCACCTGGCCCGTGACGTAGCGCGCCTCATCCGAGGCCAGGTATACGGCGGCGGCGGCGACGTCCGCTACGGAGCCCACGTAGCCCATCGGGGTCAGCGATCGGATCGCCTCCGTCGCGGCGGCCGGCATCCCCGCCGTCAGGTCCGTCTCGATCAGGCCGGGGGCGAGCGCGTTGCAGGTGATGCCGCGCGACGCCAGCTCGCGAGCGGTGGTCTTGGTGAGGCCGATCAGGCCGGCCTTCGCGGCGGCGTAATTGGCCTGGCCCGGATTGCCCATCCGACCGGCGGCAGAGGACATGTTGATGATGCGGCCCGAACGCGCCTTCACCATCGGCCGAGCGACCGCCCGCGTCATCCAGAACGGCCCGGACAGGTTGGTGTCGACGACCGCATTCCACTCCTCGGCGTCCATCCGCATCAGCAGATTGTCGCGGGTGATTCCGGCGTTGTTGACCAGGATGTCGATCTTGCCGTACTCGTCGAGCGCCGCCTTGACGATCGCCTCGCACGCCTCGCGGCCGGCGGAGGTGTCCCCCTGGATCACCGATGCGCGTCGGCCAATGCCGCGCGCCTCCGCGGCAACGGCGGCGGCGGCATCGGCGTCGCCGCGGTAGTTGATCGCCAGGTCGGCACCCTGCCCGGCGAGCGCCAGCGCAATGGCGCGTCCGAGCCCTCGACTGCCGCCGGTGATGAGCGCAACCTTGCCGCCGAGGTCGAACATCAGCGCGCGCCGGCGAGCTCGGGCGCCGTGACCTGTGGACGGCCCATGCGCGTCTGCTCGCCGGGAGCCACGAAGGCGCGAGCCGGGTCAGCGGTCCATTCGACGACCGCCGCACCCGCGGTGTACCCGGAGCCGAATGCCGCCATCAGGATCCGATCCCCCTCCTTGATCCGCCCGTCAGCGACCGCCTCGACGAGTGCCATCGGGACCGATGCCGCGGAGGTGTTGCCGTACTTCTCCAGGTTCAGGTACACCTTCTCGGACGGGATCCCGAGCTGCTTCTGCACACTCTCGATGATCCGCAGGTTCGCCTGGTGGAAGACGAACTGGTCGATCGACTCGACCGTGAGACCGGCGTTCCGCACCGCCGCCCCGGCCGACTCGGCCAGCTGGCGCGTGGCGTACCGATAGACATCCCGTCCGGCCATGTGAATGAAGTGGCCACCGTCTGCGCTGGTCTGCGGCGACGCCGGGCAGGCCGATCCTCCGGCGGGCACGATGATGCCGTCCCAGCCGGTGCCGTCGGAGAACATCTCGAAGCCGAGCAGCCCGCCCGGGCCGTCCGAGGCTGAGAGGATGACCGCCCCCGCCCCATCGCCGAAGAGCACGCAGGTGTTGCGATCGGTCCAGTCGAGGAAGCGGCTCAGCACCTCCACGCCGATCACGAGCACGTTCCGGTACATCCCGCTCCGCACGAAGCTGCTTCCGGTGGCCAGCGCGAAGACGAACCCGGAGCAGGCCGCCTGCAGGTCGAAGCCGGCCGCGCGCGTGGCGCCGATGTCCCGTGCCACCAGGACCGCCGTGGCGGGCAGCGGATAGTCGGGCGAGCAGGTGCCGACGATCACGAGGTCGATGTCGAGCGGGTCGATCCCGGCGACCGCCAGCGCGTCGCGCGCCGCCAGGACCGAGAGCGTATTCGTCGTCTCGTCGTCGGCCGCGATGCGGCGCTCCCGGATCCCGGTGCGGCTCACGATCCACTCGTCCGAGGTCTCGACCATCCGCGAGAGCTCGTCGTTGGTCATGATGCGCGACGGCGCGTACATCCCCCAGCCGGTGATCACAGCGTTCGTGGTCATATCCCTCCTCGTGTCATTGCGTGCTGGGGGCGACCTCGATCAGCGGCTGCTGGCGCCTCACCAGCGTGCCGCTCTCGACGAGGATGCGTGTCACCGTCCCGGTGACATCGGACTTGATCTCGTTGAAGAGCTTCATTGCTTCGATGAGGCCGACGACCTGCCCGGCCCCCACCTCGCCGCCTTCCTGCAGGTAGGGGCGCGCCCCGGGCGAGGGAGCCCCGTACCAGACGCCGGTCAGCGGGGCGGTCACGAACTGCATGCCGGGCGCGGGGTCGCCAAACTGAGTGGCCGCGCGGCTGGGCTGCGGGCTGACAGCCGGCGGTGCGGCGAGAGCCGGCTCGCGAGGCGGAGCGGCCGGCCGAGCGAGGCGGACCTGCAGGTCGCCGACCTCCACCTCGATCTCGTCGAGTCCGGTCGTCGCGAACGACGGCGCGAGGAGGTCGACCGCCGCCAACGCGCGGCGAACCTCGGCGGGGCCACCGGGCAGCGGCGCGGACTCCTCGATCTGATCTGGCATCGCGCTCAGGCGCCCTCGTCATAGCGCCGGAAGATGAGAGTCGCGTTGTGGCCACCGAACCCGAATGAGTTGCTCATGGCGGTCGTGATCCGGGCTGAGCGCGCGACGTTCGGCACGTAGTCGAGGTCGCAGTCGGGGTCCGGATGCTCGTAGTTGATTGTCGGCGGCAGGCAGCCGTGTTGGATCGCCAGGATGCACGCGATTGCCTCGATCCCGCCGCCAGCACCCATCAGGTGGCCGGTCATGCTCTTGGTGCTGCTCACCGGAATCTTGTATGCCCGCTCGCCAAAGACCGTCTTGATCGCGGCTGTCTCAGCCCGGTCGTTGGGGACGGTGCTCGTCCCGTGGGCATTGATGTAGTCGACCTGGTCAACGTCGAGCGACGCGTCCGCGAGCGCCAGGCGCATCGAGGCAGCGGCGCCCCGCCCACCGGGGGCTGGGAGGGTGACGTGCGACGCATCATCGCTGGCGGCGTACCCGACCACCTCGCCATGGATGCGCGCACCGCGGGCCTGGGCGTGGTCGAGCGCCTCGAGCAGCAGGACGCCCGCGCCGTCGGCGATCACGAACCCGTCGCGCTCGGCGTCGAACGGGCGGGAGGCTTTCTCCGGCTCGTCGTTGCGGCGGGTCGACAGGGCCCGCATGGCGGCGAAGGCGCCGACCGGGATCTCGCCGACGCCGGCTTCGGCGCCGCCGGCGATCATCACGTCCGCGTCTCCGCGCCGGATGATGTTCAGTGCGCTGCCGATGGCATGGTTGCTCGACGAGCAGGCGCTCACGGTCGCGTAGTTCGGGCCGCGGGCGTTGGCGTAGATGGCCACGAAACCGGCCGCCATGTCCGGGATCATCGAGGTGACCAGGAAGGGGCCGATCCGGTCGATCCCCAGGTCGTGCGCCTCGATGATGTCGCGGATCATGGTGTTGATGCCGCCGATGCCGGAGCCCACGATCGCGCCGGTCCGTTCGGCCAGCGCCTCGTCGACGATCGGATTCGGGAGGCCCGCGTCGCGGAGCGCCTCGACGCTGGCAGCCCAGGCGTAGTGCACGTAGCGGTCGTTGCGGCGCACCTCCTTGCGCGGCATCACCTTGTCTGCCTCGAAGCCATGCACCTCGCCCGCGACCTTGCTGTCGACCCGCGCGGGATCGAACGAGGTGATGCGGGTGATCCCGCTGCGGCCGGCGACCAGCCCGTCCCAGAAGCTGGCGACGTCGTTGCCGAGTGGCGTGACGGCGCCCATCCCGGTCACCACCACGCGTCGCTCCCCATCACGCATCGGTCCGGCCTCCGGCGATTGACTGATCGCGTGGGATCACGAACGAAAGCGTCGCCTCGACGGCGACCTCGCCGTCCACCGCGGCCACCGCACGCGCCCGCCCGAACATGCCGCGCAACTTTTCGAGCGTCACCTTGAGGGTGAGCGTATCTCCCGGCACGACCGTTCGGCGGAAGCGGCATTCGTCGATCGCGGCGAACAGGGCCAGCTTGCCGGCGTATTCGGGCAGGCTCAGCACGGCGACCGCACCGGCCTGTGCCAGCGCCTCGACCATCAGCACGCCCGGCATGATCGGGCGCCCCGGGAAGTGCCCGGTGAACTGTGGCTCGTTGGCGGTCACGTTCTTGATCGCGACCACGGCCTTGCCCGGCTCGAGCTCGACCACCCTGTCGATGAGCAGGAAAGGATAGCGGTGGGGGATCACCCGCATGATCTCCGCCGCCTCCCAGGGAAGGGGAGGAACGAGCGCATCGGCTGCCATCGGTCAGGCTCCGCCGGACACGAACGCTGCCGGTCCGACGCGATCGAGCAGGTTGGTGCTGACCTGCGCCCCCAGGAATGCGTCGTTGTCGATGATGCCGCGGTGGAACGGGAGGTTCGTCTTGATGCCTGATATCTCGAACTCGCCCAGCGCCCGTCGAGCTCGAGCAAGTGCCTGGTCCCGGTCCTTGCCCCACACGATGAGCTTGGCGAGCAGCGAATCGTAGTAGGGCGGGACCTCGTAGCCGGCGTAGATGTGGGTATCGACCCGCACCCCTGGGCCGCCGGGCAGATGCAGCTCGTCGATCATGCCGGTCTGCGGGCTGAAGTTGTCCCCGGCATCCTCGGCGTTGACCCGGAACTCGATGGCGTGGCCGCGAAACTCGATGTCGGCTTGGCGCAGCTCGAGCGGCTCGCCGCTCGCCAGGCGAATCTGCTGCGCGATCAGGTCGATCCCGGTGATCGCCTCTGTCACGGGGTGCTCAACCTGGATCCGGCAGTTGATCTCGATGAAGTAGACATTCCCCTCGCGGTCGAGCAGGAACTCGAGCGTGCCCGCCGACTCGTAGCCCGCGGCCACCGCCGCCCGGATGGCGAGGTCACGCAGCCGCTCGCGCGCGGCGTCGTCCATCGCCGGCGACGGCCCCTCTTCGATGAGCTTCTGGTGGCGGCGCTGGATGCTGCAGTCCCGCTCGCCGAGGTGCACCCCGCTCCCGTGGCGATCGACCAGCACCTGAACCTCGACGTGGCGGCTCTCCTCGATCCATTTCTCGAAGTAGATGCTGTCGTCGCCGAAGGCCGCCTGCGCCTCGCTGCGGGCGAGCGGCAGGGAGGTCTCCATCTCGCGTGGCGACCGGACCAGCCGCATCCCCTTCCCGCCACCACCGGCCGATGGCTTGAGGAGGACCGGATAGCCGGCGTCGGCGGCCTGCGCCAGGGCGTCGGGCAGGTCACTCACGATTCCCTGGCTGCCGGGCACCGTCGGAAGGCCGTTGGCCGCGAGCATGCGCCGGACCGCGTACTTGCTCGCGAAGCGCTCGAGCACCTCGGCGCGCGGGCCGATGAAGGTGAGGTCATGCGCCGCGCAGACCTCCGCGAAATCCGGGTCCTCGGAGAGAAAGCCATAGCCGGGATGCACCGCGTCGCAGCCGCTGATCAGGGCGGCGCTCACCACTGCCGGCTGGTTCAGGTAGCTGCGCCTGGCCTCCGCCGGCCCGATGCAGATGGCCTCGTCCGCCAGCCGCACCGCCAACGTCTCGCGATCCGCCTCGCTGTACGCGACCACGGCCGGGAGACCGAGGTCCCGGCAGGCCCGCAGAACTCGGACCGCAATCTCGCCACGGTTCGCGATCAGGATCTTCGAGAACACTAGGCGCGCGCCCCGACCGAGCGTCGCGCCAGCTCAGCGACCGCCCTCTCGAGCGTCTTCGCGTCGTTCACGGCCAGGGTCCGCACCTGCGGCGCAATGCGCTTCAGCATGCCGGCGAGCGCGTTCCCCGGGCCGCATTCCACGAACGTGTCGACCCCCTCGTCGACGAGCCGGCGCATCGAGGCGACCCACTCGACCGGGGAGCGGACCTGCTCCGCGAGGAGGTTGCGGATCAGACCGCCCGCGATGACCGGCTCCGCGGTCACGTTGCTCACCACCGGCGGGTCGGCATCGCGCCAGTCGAGCTCCTCGAACGCGTCCGCCAGCGCCTCGGCCACCGGTGCCATGTGGGGGGAATGAAACGCGCCCGACACGTTGAGGCGGATCACGCGTTTCGCGCCCTGCTCCCGCAGGAGCCGACGAGCGCGCTCGATCGCGGCAAGGCTGCCGGAGATCACCACCTGGCCCGGGGCGTTGTCGTTTGCGAGAACCAGCTCGGTCGGGCCGGCTACAGCCTCCACCGTCTTCTGCACCACGTCGCGGTCGAGCCCGATCACCGCGGCCATTCCGTCCGATCCGGATTGGGCGGCCATCAGCTTCCCGCGCAGCACAACCATCCGCAGCGCATCGGCCAGGTCGAGGACACTGGCCGCCACGACCGCGGCGTATTCGCCGACGGAGTGGCCGGCGACGAATGCCGGCCGCAGCGGCTCGCCGACCGCCTCCTCAAGGGCAGCCGCCGAGGCAATCGAGGTGCTGAGCAGGCATGGCTGGGTCTGCTGCGTATCGTTCAACCGGTCGGCCGGCCCCTCCCAGCAGAGGGTGGAGACGCTCCAACCAAGCGCCGCGTCCGCGCTCGCATAGATTGCACGGGCGGCGGCTGACCTGGTGGCCAGCTCGCGGCCCATCCCGACCGCCTGCGAGCCCTGCGGCGAGAAGAGGAGCGCAAGGCTCACGGGGTCGCCCCGGCGGGCTCGATCTCGATCACGACCTGGCCATACTCCACCGCCTCGCCGCTCTCGGCAACGAGGTTGCGCACAGTTCCGCTGCGCGGGGCGCGAACCTCGTGGCGCACGCCGAGCACGTCGACGTACCCGAGCGCGTCACCCTTCTCGATCGCGAGGCCAGGGCCGAGGCCATCGGCAAAGAGGAAGTAACCGACCGCCGGCGACGCGACCGCGTGGCTCTCGTCCGGCTTCGGAGCCGATACGGCCGCCGGAACGACGCGGGCCGGATGCGAGGCGGCGGCCGCAGGTGAGGTCGCTGCCACAGCGCCGGGAGCTGCCGCCGATGCGACGACGCGGACCCGCAGATCGCCGCGACGCACCTCGATCTCCCCCAGGCCATGCCTGGCGAGGCGCTCGCTGAGCTGTGGCACAAGCTCGGCCGCCGCACGCTCGATCTGCTCGAGCGCCCGATCCTGCTCGCTCATTCGGTCTCGTCCACGTCGCGATCCTCCTCGCCCGGCCAGATTTCGCTCCAGCGCGGCGCGCGGACCCCCGGCAGATGCAGCAGGCGGCCGAGCCGCCTGCGCAGCGAGGGCGGCTCGGGCCGGGCGCGCGGGCCGGTCACCGTCTCGGAGTAGCGGCCGATACCGCGCAGACGAGCATACCGATGATCCAGCAGCGACTCGGGGCCGCGCTGCTGGATCCGGCCCATGGCGGCCAGCACTGCCGCCTTGATGGCGCGCGCGGTGGCGGCATGGTCGGTGTGGGCGCCATCACCGGGCTCAGCCACGATGGCGTCCACCACCTCGAGCTCCAGCTGGTCGTGGGCGGTCATCCGCATCGCCGCGGCCGCGGTCCGCACGTCGTCGGGCGACCGCCAAAGGATCGCCGCGCAGCCCTCCGGACTGATGACCGAGTAGACCGAGTTCTCGAGCGCGAGCACTTCGTCGCCCACCCCGAGCGCGAGGGCGCCGCCCGATCCGCCTTCGCCGAGGATCACGACCACGATCGGGACCTGCAGCTCGGTCATCAGCTTGATCGAGCTCGCGATCGCCTCGGCCTGGCCGCGCTCCTCGGCTTCGGCGCCCGGATCGGCCCCGGCGGTGTCGAGGAAGGTGATCAGCGGCATACCGAGCTTCTCCGCGAGTCGCATCAGGCGCTGGGCCTTGCGGAACCCCTCCGGATGCGCAGACCCGAAGTTGCGCTCGATGTTCGTCTCGGTGTCACTCCCCTTCTGGTGTCCGATCACCATCACCGGATGCCCGTCGAGCAGGGCGGGACCCCCGACGATGGCTGGGTCGTCGCCGAAGAGCCGGTCCCCGTGGAGCTCGGTGACCTCGTCGAAGATGAGCGGCAGCAGGTCGAGCGTCCGGGGGCGGAGCGCGTGCCGGGCGAGCTGCACCCGGCGCCAGGCCTCCTCCACGATCTCGGGCGGCGGAGCGACGAGACGCTCGACAGTCATCGGACCTCCTCGCGACGCTTCGCCGCGGGCCGGTCGCCGTTTGCGCCGCCCTGCTCGACGTCGATCCCGATCGTTTCGCTCACCGCTCCCCCGAGCCGCTCAGCAAACCCGGAGAGCGCGCCGATCGGGCCCCAGCCGCGTGCCGATGCGTCGGGCAGCGAGCCAACGGCGGCGGCGGGCAATGTGCGCAGCAGCCTGGCGAGCGTCGCTCGTTGCTCGCTGCGCGGCACGACCTGGTCGACGAATCCGTGGGCGAGGAGGAACTCGGCGCGCTGGAAGCCTTCGGGCAGCTCGTCGCCGGTCGTCCCCGACGCGACTCGCGCACCGGCGAAGCCGATCAGCGCCTTCGGCTCGGCCAGGATCACGTCGCCGAGCGACGCGAAGCTGGCCAGCACACCGCCGGTTGTCGGGTCGGTGAGCAGCACGATGAACGGAATCCCGGCGTCGTCGAGCCGCGGCAGTGGAGCGGTCGTCTTGGCCAGCTGCAGGAGCGAGAGGGTTCCCTCCTGCATCCGGGCACCGCCGGACGCGGTCACCACGATCGCCGGGATCCGCTCGACCAATGCGGTCTCGAAGCATCGCGCCAGCTTCTCGCCGACCGCGCTCCCCATGCTGCCGCCCATGAATCGAAAATCGAGGATCGCGATCGCGACGCGCTTGCCGTGGATCTGGCCGGTCCCCCAGATGGCGGCCTCGTTCAGCCCTGTCTTGATGCGCGCCGCCTCCAGGCGGTCGGGATACGCCTTGGTATCGGTGAATCCGAGCGGGTCGAGGCTCTCGAGGCCCGCGTCCCGCTCCGCGAAGCTGCCCTCGTCGAGGAGCAGGTCGAGCCGCTCGCCGACCGAGAGGCGGAAATGATGCCCACAGGTCGGACAGACCCTGAGGTTGCGCGCCAGTTGGCGGTTGAAGACCTGCTGCTCGCAGTCGGGACACTTGGTCCACGCGTCGGTGGGCGCGTTCCTGCGGCGGCTGAACGGGAACTTGACTGGCACGCTCAAGACCTCCGCAGCGCGGATCGGTGCCAGACCGCGTAGGCGGTCACGCCGACACCGACCGCCGCAGACGAGACGGCGCCCGCCACCAGCAGCCGGTTCCGGCTGCGCAGCTCGCGCCGCGCCAGCTCGCCGAACGCGTGGATCGGGTCGCCCAACGCCGGGCGGCTGGCAAGCCGAGCCGCGAGCCGCGCCTCCAGCCGGCTCCCCGCCGGCACGGGCAGCAGGGCGCCGCGCAGCGCCGCGGCCACGTCGACAAGGGTGCGGAGGCCCGGATCGACGGGCGGCGGGGCGGGGCGGCCGGCGAGTAACGCGTCGACCGCGCGGTCGAGCTGTTCGGCCCGGGTGTGGAGGATCGGCACGGGATTCCCCTGCGGAGGAGAGAGGGTCATCCTATCCAAACACCGCGGGCGCCGCAGCGTTACGCGAGGCGATCCCCCGCGAACCGGGCAGCGAGCTCGCGCAGCGCGCGGTGGAGTAGGACGCGCACCGCACCCTCGGAGCGGTCGAGCACGATTCCGATCTCCCGCGAGGTCAGCTCGTCGACGAACCGGAGCAGGACCACATGGCGTCGGTCATCGGGCAGCTCCGCGATCAGCGCCAGCAGCTCGCGCAGCTCCTCCCCCCTGCCGACCAGGCGCGCCGGATCGGCATCGGGTGCGGACCGATCCCACCCCTCGGGGAGTGTGACGGTTCGCCGTCGCGCGCGAGAGCGGTGCGCATTGGCGATCGTGTTGTGCGCGATCCGAAAGAGCCACGCGCGGAAGGTCGAGCCCTGATCGCGGAATCCGCCGAGCGCGCGCAGCGCAGCCAGGAAGATTCGCTCCGTTGCGTCCTCCGCGTCATGGTGGTCGCCGAGCTGGTAGAACGCATAGCCGTAGACGCGATCGAGATAGCGGCGATAGAGGACCGCAAATGCCGCTCGGTCCGCCTGCGCCGCGCGCACGGCATCGAGGTCGGGATCCGGGACATGCGGCTGCTCGGCGCGGGCCGGACGGGATTGGCTCATACCGGCACCGCCACCGCGACGACCTCACCGTAGGCGACAGCCAGGCGTCCGCGGGCGGTCTCGATGACCAGGGCTCCATCGTCGCCGATACCCGCCACGACGCCCTCCACCTCGCCCTGATCAGCAGTCACACGCACCTCTCGGCCATCAAGCCACGACGCGTCCCGCAGCCGCTCGAGCGGCGATTCGGCCCGCTCCAGGGCCACGACCTCGGCATCGAGCTCGGCGAGCAGCCGGCCGAGGAGCACCATGCGGTCAACCTGGGCGCCGGCAAGGTCCTGCAGCGACGTTGCGCGGGCCGCGATCTCCGGCGGCATAACGGCCCGTTCCCAGTTCACGTTGATCCCGATGCCGACGATCGCCTGCACCACGCGGTCGCCGGCCAGTGCGGTCTCGAGCAGCAGACCGGCGACCTTCTCGCCCGCAGGTGTGACGAGGTCGTTCGGCCACTTCACCTTCAGCTCGGCCCAGGGAGCCGCGGCAGCGCGCACTGCGAGCGCGGCGGAGGCCCCCAGCTGCCAGGCGACGTCCGCGCTCAGGTTCAAGGCCAGCCCGACGCTGAGCATCAGGTTCACGCCGGCGGGCGACTCCCAGCTGCGGCCGCGCCGGCCGCGACCGGCGGTCTGCATGTCCGCGATGACCACCACCCCGTCGTCGCCGCCTGTGAGCCGCTCGCGGGCACGATCGTTGGTCGAGCCGATGCGCTCGTGGTACTCGAGGCTGCGGCCCACTCTGCCGTCGGGATCTGTCAGCTGGGCCAGGCGCAACTCGTCCATTGGTCGCGGCGAAGCATGGCACAATCGGCCGATGCCCGACTCCGCTGCCCTCGAGACCCACGATCTCTCGAAGCACTACGGCCGCCTCGTCGCCCTCGATCGGCTCAACCTGACCGTCCGACCGGGCGAGGTCTACGGGCTCATCGGTCCCAACGGAGCGGGCAAGACGACGCTGCTGCGACTGGTGCTCGGCCTGGCGCGACCAACTACCGGCGGCGTGCGGATCCTCGGCGAACATGCCGGGACGCCGGCTGGCCTGGCTCGCATCGGCTCCGTGGTCGAGACGCCGGCCTTCTACCCGTACCTCTCGGGCTACGACAACCTGCGGGTGCTGGGCGCGTATGCCGGGGTGGGAGTCGATCGCATCGCCCCGGCCCTTGAGCGCGTCGGCCTGGCTGACCGGGGGCGAGACAAGGTATCCGGCTATTCGCTCGGCATGCGGCAGCGGCTGGGGCTGGCGGGCGCCTATCTGAAGGATCCGGACCTCTACCTGCTCGACGAGCCGACCAACGGGCTCGATCCACATGGCATCGCGGCCATGCGCGACGTGATCCGTGAGCTGGTGAGGGACGGCAAGACGGTGCTCCTCTCCAGCCATCTGCTGGCGGAGGTCGAGCAGGTCTGCGATCGCATCGGAATCATCCACCACGGCAAGCTGCTGCTCGAGGAGACGGTGGGCGAGGTGCGCGGCGCCGGCCGCCTGCTCGTCCGCGCGGAGCCCCTGGCGGAGGCCGCGGCCATCGCGGAGCGCCTGCCGGGCATCGAACGCGTCGAGCTGCATGACGGCGCCCTGCGTATCGACGTCGACCCGTCGCGGGCCGCGGAGCTGAACCGGGCACTGGTGACCGCCGGGATCGAGGTCAGCGAGCTGCGCTCGGTTGCCCGCACCCTGGAGGAGGTCTTCCTTCAGCTCACCGGAGAGCCGGGCGCCGCCGAGGTGCTCGAGTGATCGGAGCCATCAGCGCGGAGCTGCTCAAGCTGCGCAAGTCGTGGTCGACCTGGATCCTCGGCGCAGTCCTGGTCCTCGGGCTCCTGCTGCTCGGCTATCTGCTCATCTACGTCCTGGTCCAGAATCCGCCGCCCGGCGATCGCGGAGCGCAGGCCGGCATCGCCGCCCTGAAGGCGACCCTGCTGCCGAAGAACGTGGTCCCCAACGTGCTCGTCTTCCTCGCGGGGCTCGGCGGTCCGATCGCCCTGGTGATCGGCGCGCTGAACAGTGCGCGCGAGTACAGCCTGCGCACGATCACCGCGATCCTGACCCAGCGCCCCTCCCGGCTCGGCCTGCTCGGCTCGAAGGTGATCGCGCTGGCGATCCTGCTGGCGGTCCTGGCTGCCGCTTGCTTCGCCGTCGGCGTGGTCGGCAGCCTGGCCGTCTCGGCGCTCGACCGCACCCCCGGCAGCCTGCCTTCGATCATCGAGATCGGCAAGGGGGCCGCAGCCAGCTGGCTGATCTTGGGCGCCTGGGCGGCGCTCGGCTTCGCGCTCGGCATGATCCTGCGCTCGACCGGGCTGGCGATCGGCCTGGGCCTCGTCTACGCGCTCGTGATCGAGACGCTCATCGGCGCGCTCGGCTTCGGGCTGGCAGCGTTCGAGAACGTCTCGCGCGGCCTGCTCGGGCGCAACGCATCCGCGCTGGCCGAATCGTTCGGGCAAGTCAGTGTGGGTGGCGGACAGGCGGCGATCAACCCACCGGTGACTGCCGCCCTGGTGCTCGCCGCCTACGTCATCGGCTCATTGGTGGTCGCTGCAATTCTCTTTGTACGCCGGGACGTGACCTAGCGAGGCGTCGCGGGCCCTGCGCTACACTCGCCCTCCGATGAGCCAGACCGTGCCCAAGCCCGTCTCCTCCGAGCCGGCCACTCGCGAGCGAGTCTTCTCGGGGATCCAGCCCTCGGGCGCCTCGCATCTCGGCAACTATCTCGGAGCGCAGGTCAACTACGTGGCCATGCAGGACGAGTACGACACGATCTACGGGATCGTCGACTACCACGCGCTGACGACCGTCCACGATGGCGCCGAGCTCCGCCGCCTGACGCACGAGATGGTGCTCGACCTGCTCGCCGTGGGCCTTGACCCGCAGCGCTGCGCCCTCATCCGCCAGTCGGACCTGCCAGAGCATGCGGCGCTGGCCTGGATCTTCAACACCGTCACTCCGGTCAGCTGGGCGGAGCGCACACCGACCTACAAGGAGAAGCGGCAGCAGGGCATCGAGAACAGCCTCGGTCTGCTCGACTACCCGGTGCTGCAGGCGGCCGATATCGTCATCTATAAGGCGACGCGGGTCCCGGTGGGGAGGGACCAGGCCGCCCACCTCGAGCTGAGCCGCGAGATCGTGCGCGCCTTCAACCGCCGCTACGGCGAGCTCTTCCCGGAGCCGCAGCCGGTCTATACCGATGCGCCGATCGTGCTCGGCATCGACGGCCAGGCGAAGATGAGCAAGAGCGCCGGCAACGCGATTCCGATCTTCGCCGAGCCCGACGAGATCCGGCGCCTGGTGATGAGCATGGTCACCGACCCGCAGCGGATCAGGCGCACCGATCCGGGACGGCCGCAGATCTGCAACGTCTGCCAGCTGCATCGGTTCTTTGGTAGCGACTACCTCCAGATCCAGGGTGGCGAGCGGACCGCGCGCACCGGCTGTGTCGACACCAAGCAGCTGCTCGCCGAGCGGATGATCGAATTCTTCCGGCCGATGCGCGAGAAGCGCGACGAGCTGGCGGCCCACCCCGACCACGTCGAGGAGGTGCTCGCCGCCGGCGCCGCAAAGGTCCGGCCGCTCCTCGAAGCGACCATGCGCGAGGTGCGCGCTGCGGTGGGCATCGGCCCGCCGAACGGGCGCCAGGCATAGACATGCTGCCGACGAGCACAGGGATCGGCCCTCGCGAGCGCCGCTGGCTCGTCATCTTCCTGGTGCTCGGAAGCGCCTACTTCGCCGTCCTGCTCCTCCAGCTATTCTTCGTGGCCCTCGGCGGGTTCAGCCAGATCCTGCTCATCGTCTTCCTGGCCTGGCTGCTCGCCTTCGTCATGTCCCCGGTGGTGAGCTTCCTCCAGACCCGGCTGCCGCTCTCGCGCGGAGCCGTCGTCGCGATCAGCTACCTGATGGCGCTAGTGGCGCTCGGCTTCATCCTCTTCTACACCGGCACGGCGGTCACTCAGCAGGTGACGCAGCTGGCCAAGAACTTCCCGTCGACCTCCGAGCAGATCACGCTCACGCTCGCTGCCTGGCAGCGGTCGCTGGGGGTGCAGATCGACTTCGTCAAGCTCTTCCAGTCGGCCAGCACCCAGGTGGAGGCGATCGGCGGCGCGATCTTCGCCCAGGCCCGCGAGATCGCCGGGGCCACCATCTCGGCGATCGGCGCCCTGGCGCTGATCATCATCCTGTCGCTCTACATGCTGATGGACAGCGAGCGGATCCTGGAACGGATCGCGCGCCTCGTCCCGAACCAGTACCGCGACGAGCTCGAGATCTTCGAGCGCGCGGTGGCGCGTGCCTTCGGTGGATTCCTGCGCGCGCAGCTGCTGCTCGCCGCCCTGCAGGCGCTGCTGGTGGCGATCGTGGGCGGCCTCTTCGGCATGCCGTACCTGTTCCTGATCGGCACCATGTCGGCGCTGGCCATGTTCATCCCCTTCTTCGGCCCGCCGCTGGCGCTGATTCCACCCATCGTGGGGGCGGCGATCTTCGTGCCGAATGCGTTTCTGCCGGTGACCATCATCCTGGTCGCGGTGCAGACGGTCGCGGTCAACTGGCTCCAACCGCGGCTCATGCGCGAGGCGCTCGGCATGCACCCGATCCTGGTGCTGCTCGGCCTGCTGGTGGGCGCCCAGGTCGCGGGGGTCTGGGGAGCGCTGTTCGGCATCCCGGTCATCGCGGTGCTGAACGTGTTCGTGAGCTACGTGATCTTCCGCGCCATCCCCAACGTGGCGCTGCCGGAAGAGCAGCGCCTGCGTCACGTGCACGAGGGAACGATGGTCGAGGTCGAGAAGGCGCAGCTCGGCGACGAGACGCATCCGCGCATCCGCGTGCGACGCTCGACGCGACCGGACGGCAGCGAAGAGGTCGCCCTCGAGGTCGAGGGCGAGCCACCGCCCCTCTAGGACGCGGCGACCTCGCGCAGCGGCGAGACGTCCTCCGCGAAGTGGCAGGCGGACAGGTGGCCGCCGCCGACGTCGCGCAAGGGGGGCTCCTCGACCGAGCAGATCTCCTGGGCCATCGGGCAGCGGGTGTGGAAGCGGCAGCCCGAGGGCGGATTGGCCGGCGACGGCAGGTCGCCCTTCAGCACGATCCGCTCGCGCCGGACGGTCGGATCCGGGATCGGGATGGCCGACAGGAGCGCCTTGGTGTACGGATGGCGGGGGCTTTCGTACAGCTCGTCGGCATCGGAGAGCTCGACCAGCTTGCCGAGGTACATGACGCCAACGCGGCTCGAGAGGTGCTTGACCACCGCCAGGTTGTGGGCGATGAACAGGTAGGTCAGCTGGAACTCGTCCTGGAGATCGCCCATCAGGTTGAGGACCTGCGACTGGATCGAGACGTCGAGCGCGCTGACCGGCTCGTCGCAGACGATGAACTTCGGCCGCAGCGCGAGTGCGCGCGCGATCCCTATCCGCTGCCGCTGGCCTCCGCTGAACTCGTGCGGATAGCGGTGAATGTGCTGCTGGTTGAGGCCCACCTTCTTGAGGAGGTCTCTGACCGCCGCCTCGCGCTCCTTCCTGTTCGTCATCCCGTGGACGAAGAGGCCCTCGCCCACGATCTCGCCGACGCTCATCCGTGGGTTCAGCGACGAGTAGGGGTCCTGGAAGACGACCTGGATGTCGCGGCGCGCGGCCTTCATCTCCTTCGCGTTGAGGTGGAAGAGCTGCCGGCCCTCGAACTCGACCTCGCCGGAGGTCTCCGGGATGAGCCGCAGGATCACCTTGCCGAGCGTGGTCTTGCCGCAGCCCGATTCGCCCACCAGCCCGAGCGTCTCGCCCTCGTTGACGGTGAAGCTCACACCGTCGACCGCGCGCACCGCGCCGAGCTTGGTGACGCCCAGCAGGCCACCGCGAATGTCGAAGTGCTTGACCAGGTTCTCGACCTTCAGCAGCGGACCGGTGGCGCTCCCCCCTCTTGCGGTGGTGCGCTCCGCGCTGGTGAGGACGTGGGCAGGTGCTTCGGCCTGGTCGGTCTGATCGGTCTGGTCAGCCATATCGGTGCCGCTCATCGCGCGCCCACGGTGAGCGCCTCGGCCGCTTCTTCCGCCTCGGCGCCCTTCGTCTCGGCGCCGACCTCGGGCGGCTCACCCTCCGGCGTCAGCCAGCAGCGGCTCACGTGATCGCGGCCGAGGTCGCGGACCGGAGGCGCCACGTCGCAGATCGCCATCCGCTGCGGGCAGCGCCGCTTGAAGAGGCAGCCGGTGGGGAGGTTGAGCGGCGACGGCACAGTCCCCTTGATCACCTCGAGCCGATCGACGCGGGCGTCGAGGCGAGGGATCGAGCGCAGCAGTCCCTGGGTATACGGGTGATGCGGCGCGCCGAAGATGGTCTTGACGTCGCCGCGCTCGACGATCTTGCCGGCGTACATGACGACCACCTCGTCGGCCATCTCGGCGACCACGCCGAGATCGTGGGTGATCAGCATGATCGCCATCCGATTCTTCTCGCGAAGGCTCCGCATCAGCTCCAGGATCTGCGCCTGGATGGTGACGTCGAGCGCGGTCGTGGGCTCGTCGGCGATGAGCAGGTCGGGATCGGTCGAGAGGGCCATGGCGATCATGACGCGCTGGCGCATGCCGCCCGACAACTCGTGCGGGTGCTCGGTCGCTCGCCGCTTGGCATCCGGGATCCCGACCAGCCGAAGCATCTCGACGGCGCGTTCCCACGCCTCACGCCGGCCCATGGTCGAGTGCTGCTGCACCGCCTCGGCGATCTGATCGCCGCAGGTGAAGACCGGGTTCAGCGACGTCATCGGCTCCTGGAAGATCATGCTCATCTGGTCGCCGCGGACATCGCGCATGTCGTCGTCGCTCTTGGTCAGCAGGTCGACGCCGTTGAGGAGGACCTGGCCGTCCACTATCTTGCCTGGGCGGTCGATGAGGCGCATCACCGAGAGCGATGTGATGCTCTTGCCGCAGCCCGACTCCCCCACCACCCCCAGCGTCTGGCCGTGGGCGATCTGGAAGCTGATGTCGTCGACCGCCTTCACCGTACCGTCCTGGGTGAAGAAGTAGGTCTTCAGGCTCCTGATTTCGAGGAGGGGGCCGGCGCCGGCTCGGGTGCCCGTCACTTGGTCTCGATCCGCTGGCGTGGATCGAGCGCGTCGCGCAGCCCGTCGCCCAGGAAGCTGGCCGACAGCACGATCAGGATCAGCACGACGCCGGGATACACCACCTTGAGTGGCCCGGAGAAGAAGTAGTTCTGGGCGTTCTCGAGCATCGTGCCAAGGCTCGCCTCCTGGCTTCCGAGGCCGAAGCCGAGGAACGAGAGCGCGGATTCGACGACCACCGAGTCGGCGATCCCGAGCGTGGCAGCCACGACGATCGGGGCGAGGGCAGGCGGCAGCATGTGCCGGATGATGATCCGGCGCGGGCTCGCGCCCAGGGCACGTGCGGCCTGCACATAGTCAACCTCCCTGAGCGACAGGAACTCGGCGCGGACGAGCCGCGCGGCTGTCGTCCAGCCGGTGATGCCGATCGCGAGAATGACGACCCACACGTTGCCGCCGCCGAAGAAGGCGGTGATCATCAGGATCACGAAGAGCGCTGGCAGCGAGAGCATGACGTCAACGAACCGCATCATCAGGTTGTCGAGCCAGCCACCCACGTAGCCGGCGATTGAGCCGATGAAGATACCGATGGTCACGATGATCAGAACTGCCGCCAGGCCGATCTCGAGCGAGGTCTGGGTCGCCTTGGCCAGGCGCGCGAAGAGGTTCTGGCCGGTCTCGTTGTAGCCGAGGATCGCGAACGTGAAGTTGCCGTCCTTGTCGAACAGCTCGGGTGGCGCCTCGGGGAGGAAGAGATGAGTTTGGTGCCAAGCCCCCCCGGTTACGATCGGGACGACGATCCCGTACAGGGCGAGCACGACCAGGGCGATCGCACCGAACACCGCGAGCCGGTGCTGGCGGAACCGCCGGCGTACCAGCTGCCAGTAGCTTCGGACTGGAGTGCGGTCGATCTCCTCGGACTCGGCCTCCGCCTCCTCGCGACGACGCCGCTCGATCTCGACTGCGCTGACATCCGCACGACTGACCATGATGCTGGCCTCTCCTCGACTCGGGTCTAGTACTTGATGCGCGGGTCGGCGACGCCGTACAGGACGTCGGCAAGGAGGTTGCCCGCCACCACGCCGAAGCCGCCGATCATCACGAATGCCAGCACCAGCGGGTAGTCGCGCTGGGCTACCGAGATGACGCCGAGCTGGCCGAGGCCCGGCCAGCTGAAGATCGTCTCGGTGATGACCGCCCCCGACAGGAGCCCGGGCAGTGTGAGGCCGAACAGGGTGATGACCGGGATGAGCGCGTTGCGCAGGGCGTGCTTATAGGTGACGCGGTTGCTCGACAGGCCTTTCGCCTTGGCGGTTCGCACGTAGTCCTGGTTCAGGACCTCGAGCATCTTGGCGCGGACATAGCGCGACCATCCGGCGATCTGCTGGATCGCCAGCGAGAGCACCGGCAGCACCATGTGATGCGCGATGTCGAGCGGGCTTCCACCGCCAACCAGGCTGCGCATCCCGAAGAGCGGGAAGGCATGCAGCACGACGCCGCCCAGATAGAGCAGGTAGATGCCGAGCAGGAACGACGGGATCGAGTAGCCCACCGTCGCGAACGTGGTGATGATCTTGTCGGCCCAGCTGTACTGCTTGACGGCCGCCAGGATGCCGATTGGCACCGCCACGATGATCGTCAGCCCAAGGGCCACGCCACCGAGCAGCAACGTGGCGGGCATGCGCTGGAAGATGACGTCGCGAACCGGGCGGCCGTCGACCAGGCTGAAGCCCCACGCCTCCTTCCGCCAGAACTGCAGGAAGGTCGTGATCCAGCTCACGAACTGCTGGGGAATCGGCTGGTCGAGCCCGTAGAGGCGGGCCAGGTTGGCGAGCGTCTCCGGCTTGACGTTTGCCCCGCGGAAGCGATCGATCGGGCTGCCCGGGGAGAGCTGGACGATCGCGAACGATACGATCGCGACCCCGAAGAGGATCGGGATCGCCTGGATGAGTCGCCGAATGATGTAGCTACCCATGGACGTTGCCCCTGCCTGTCAGCGGCTCCGGGTGCGGCTCGTCGCGCGCCGGGTCAGA